>NC_019697.1:5542047-5913071 GCF_000317145.1 Chamaesiphon minutus PCC 6605
TCTGCCTACTGTCGTTCCGCCTGCACCAATTTTGCTACGTCCAGAATTATTCTGGCAATTGACAACCCAGATCTTCGTTAATGGCTGGGTGATTCTTGGGGTAATAGCTCTGGCAATTGCGATCCTCGTCTACCCGCGCTGGTTGCTGCTGGCAATCGCCCCGATCTTGAGTATGCTCATTGCCTGGGTGATGTCTCGTCAGTGGATGAGAATACTCCCATTCTTCCAAGCTACTGCTTTTAACAGCAATGATCCCGTATTTGGCCAAGATATTAGCCTGTATGTATTTAGCCTCCCAGTAGGAGAACTGCTGGAGTTCTGGCTAATGGGTGGCTGTTTATATGGATTTATTGCTGTCCTACTGACATATTTACTAGGTGGCGATAGTTTGAGTCAGGGGCGATTTGGGGGATTTTCTCGCCAGCAACAACGCCATCTCTATGGGGTGGGCGGTAGTTTGATGCTGGTTGTGGCTTTTAACTATGGGATTAGTTGCTGTGAGTTGTTATATTCACCCCGTGGCGTGTCTTACGGGGCGAGTTATACCGATGTGATGGTGCAATTGCCAACCTATGGAGTGTTGAGTATTCTCGCACTGGCGATCGCGGGCTACTGTTGCTGGGAAGCAATTTCCGCTCGCCGTCATCTATTTAAGTGGAAATTTATTCGAGTAGCAATTGGTTTGGCTCTGGGACTAGCGGCGATCTCTAGCACCATTTTACCCCTGGCAGTTCAGTTCCTGCTGGTGCAACCCAATGAATTAGCACGAGAAACACCCTATATTCAACGCACGATCGAAATGACGCGCAAGGCGTTCGGGTTAGACAAGATCGACGCTCAAACTTTCGATCCCCAAAATAATCTCACCGAGCAAACGATTCAAGCAAACGAGCGCACGATTCGGAATATTCGCCTCTGGGACCAAGAACCCTTGCTTGCTACCAATCGCCAACTGCAACAGATTCGCCTTTACTATCGGTTCCCCGACGCCGATATCGATCGCTATTTTTTAGCTGGCGAACCGCCAACAGCCACCCCCACCACACCACAACCCCCCACCACAATCGCCCCAGAACCCCAACAAGTCCTGATTTCGGCACGAGAATTAGAATATACCGCCGTCCCCAAGCAAGCCCAAACTTGGGTCAACAAACATCTGATCTATACTCACGGTTATGGTTTTACGCTCAGTCCAGTCAATCGAGTGGCTCCAGATGGATTGCCGGAATACTTGGTCAAAGATATCGGTATTACCGAAGGGAGTCCCCTGACTACCTCTAGTGCAGCAGTGCGGCAGAGCATCCCGATCGGTCAACCCCGCATTTATTATGGGGAAAATGCCAATAACTACATTATGACTGGCACCAAAGTCAAGGAATTAGACTATCCCAGCGGCAATGATAATGTTTATAACGTCTATGATGGGCGCGGCGGAATTAATATTGGTACAACCTGGCGGAAACTGCTATTTGCGAAATACTTAAATGACTGGCGGATGGTGTTGACACCAGAGTTTTTGCCAGAAACTAAACTATTATTTCGCCGTAATTTGAATCGACGAATTCGAGCGATCGCCCCTTTCTTGAGATACGATGGCGACCCGTATCTAGTGGCTGCTGATGCCAGAGCTAACCCTAAAGATCCTAAAGATCCCAGTTATTTATACTGGATTGTCGATGCTTATACCACTAGCGATCGCTATCCTTATGCTGATGTAGGGAAAGAAGGAATCAACTATATTCGCAACTCAGTTAAGGTGGTCATCGATGCCTATCATGGCTCAGTTAGCTTCTATATTGCCGATCCTAGCGATCCGATCGTCACGACTTGGGCAAAAATTTTCCCCGATCTATTCAAACCGCTCAGTGCGATGCCAGCCAACCTGCGCGCTCACCTCCGGTATCCGGCAGATTTCTTCAAGATTCAATCAGAGCGATTGATGACCTATCACATGACCGATCCCCAGGTATTTTACAATCGGGAAGATCAGTGGCAAATTCCTACCGAAGTCTATGGCAACAAACCCCGCTTGGTAGAGCCTTACCATCTAATTACCAGCTTACCGACCGTCCCCTTTGAAGAATTCATTCTACTGTTGCCATATACACCCCAGCAGCGCACAAATTTAATCGCTTGGTTAGCTGCCCGCTCCGATGGTGAAAACTATGGCAAATTATTACTCTACACCTTTCCCAAGCAACGACTGGTGTATGGCCCCGAACAAATCGAAGCCCGCATCAATCAAGACCCAGTGATTTCTCAGCAAATTTCTTTGTGGAATCGTCAAGGTTCGCGAGTCATTCAGGGCAATCTCTTAATCGTGCCGATTTCCGGTGCCAAAGGCTCCCGCGAGCAATCTCTACTATATGTCGAACCCCTCTATCTGGAAGCAACTCAAAATAAACTCCCAACTCTAATTCGGGTAATTGTCGCTTATGAAAACCGGATCGTGATGGCCCAAACACTCCAACAAGCGTTAACAGCTATTTTTAAAACATCGCCAATACCCGCACCCCCACCGATCGTCCGTCCAGTTGCAGAATCACTTCAGCCGTAGTAATTAATTCTGCTAACTTTTATACCGCCAATCCTAAAAATAGGATTTATTTCGATTACCTCCGGTAGGCTTTTCAATATCTGATATTATCAAGTAATGCAGATGACTTTGGCATATCACGATCGATATTTAACAAGACAGGATCGTTGTAGGCATTATCTACGATCGGCTAAGTAGGTCGGTATAATTATTTTAAATATTAGAACTACCTATGATCCTTGTGGTGGGCAGTGCCCACCCTACAAGATATTTTATATTTAATCGAGCCTTTCTACTCATCCGCTCGTTAATAACTCCAGCAACTCAGCTTCAGAAATTACTTTAACCCCCAGCTTTTCGGCCTTGGCTAACTTCGATCCAGCCTTTTCGCCTGCGACTAAGTAGTGAGTTTTAGTACTAATTGAATCTGAAACTTTCCCGCCATGACTCTCAATTAAATCTTTGGCTTCATCTCGTTTGAGCGTCGGCAAAGTACCCGTGATAACGAAAGTTTTATCTGCCAAGATCGAACTAATGACAGAACTAAGATTAGCTTCTAAAGATCGATCGAACTGTAGACCTGCGGCTTTTAGTCGATCGATTAACTCTAAATTGACAGGTTGTTTGAGCCAGTTGCTGACTGATTGAGCGGTTTCAAAACCAACATCATGAATACCTTCCATGTCGGCGGTCGTCGCTTGTAATAATAATTCGATCGAGGGAAACCTTTCGGTCAAGATATTCGATCCATTGCGACCGATTTGGCGAATCCCCAATCCATATAATACTCGCGACCAAGGTCGCGATTTGGAACTAGCGATCCCTTCGACAATTTTAGTCGCTGACTTTTCGCCCATCCGGTCTAAGGTCATTAACTTTTCGATCGTCAGCTCGTATAAATCGGCTACTGAATCGACCAATTTACTATCGACTAATTGCTCGATTAACTTTTCCCCCATTCCATTGATATCGAGAGCATCCCGACTTACCCAATGCACCAACGTACCCTTAAGAATTGCCGCACAGCTCGGATTATTGCAGCGCAATACTGCTTCGCTTGCCGACTTAGTAACGCTCGAATCGCACACGGGGCAATTACTAGGCATTTTAAAAGCTGAAGTCCCAGGCGGGCGCAAATCTGTCAGTACGCGCACGACTTTGGGAATAATTTCGCCAGCTTTGCAGACGATAACTGTGTCGCCGATTCTGATATCTAATTGCTCGATGAGATCGCCATTGTGCAGCGTTGCCCGCTGAACTGTGGTTCCGCCCAATTGCACTGGTTCGAGGTGCGCCAAGGGCGTAATCGCCCCCGTTCTGCCCACATTTACACTAATATCTAAGACTCTAGTCGGTGCTTCTTCGGCGGGATATTTAAGAGCTACCGCCCAGCGCGGAAACTTGTTGGTAAAGCCTAACTCCTGTTGCAGCGCGAACGAGTTAATTTTGACAACGACACCATCAGTCATGTATGGCAAGTTTAAACGTTCCGTATTCCAGCGATCGTAATATGCACCCACATTGGCAGCATCGGCACATAATTCGCGATGGGGATTGACCTTAAATCCCATCCGTTCGAGCAGTTCTAGCGATTCTAAATGGCTGTGGAGTTCGGTTTGTGGCGTAGTCGTTGGAATCTGGAGCGTATATGCAAAAAAATCTAGTTGCCGTTGGGCGACCATTTTGGGGTCTAGTTGGCGTAATGTGCCTGCTGCGGCGTTACGTGGATTGGCGAGTAATTGTTCGCCTGCTGTTGCTCGTTCCTGATTGAGCCTATCGAATACCGCAATCGGTAAAAAAGCCTCACCTCGCACTTCTACCACTGGCGGCGGATTTTCTAACTTTAACTTGAGCGGAATCGATCGAATGGTTTTGATATTCTGGGTAATATCTTCGCCCGTATCGCCATCGCCGCGAGTCGCCCCCCGCACTAATAAACCATTCTCATACGTCAGCGCGATCGCCGAACCATCGATCTTTAACTCGCAGACATATTCCGCACTCTCCTTACTCCCCATATTCCGCTGCCACCCCGCTTCCCACTTGGCAAACTCCGCCATGTCAAAAGCATTTTCCAGGCTGTAAAGCGAAATATTATGCTTGACCGAAACAAAACCCGCAGTCGGACGCTCGCCAACTCGCTGCGTGGGACTATCCGCCGTCACCAGCTCGGGATATTGACTCTCTAAATCTTGCAGTTCCCGATACAACCGATCGTACACGGC
Source organism: Chamaesiphon minutus PCC 6605 (assembly GCF_000317145.1). GTDB lineage: Bacteria > Cyanobacteriota > Cyanobacteriia > Cyanobacteriales > Chamaesiphonaceae > Chamaesiphon > Chamaesiphon minutus. The sequence continues at coordinate 5,546,809 of NC_019697.1, forward strand.
ATCTTCCATCACGGGATTGTCGAGGACATAATAGGCATATCCAGCCGACTGAAGCTGTTCTCGAAGTTGCTCTGTACGGGTACGAATTTCTGGTGTCACGATCGATCGCTGTTCAATGGTACTTTTATATTACAAGAACTCGATCGATTCTACAAGAGTGGATGGGGAGATGGGTGGATGGGTAATGGGTAATAGGTAGAACGCTGTTCTACAAGCCTTCTACCTAAAACCTAAAGCCTAAAACCTAAAACCTAAAACCTAAAACCTAAAGCCTAAAACCTAAAACCTAAAGCCTAAAGCCTAAAACCTAAAACCTAAAACCTAAAGCCTAAAACTTAAAACCTAAAGCCCTCTAAGGAACCACTAACACCGGACAAGGCGCGAGCGAGATCGTCCTACTGGCAACGCTTTCAGATGCATGTTCGAGATCGACACCGATGCCGCGACTGCCCATGACGATTAGATTGACATTGAGTTCGTCGGCGACATCGCAGATGGTAAAAGCAGGTTTGCCTTCGCGTTGGATAATTTCGGCATCGATGCCACGTTTGGCGAATAAAGCTTGAGCCGAATGCAGCAATCGATCGACCGCATCTGGAGATTGCATGACGGGGTCTTCGAGTACCTCTGCATCGAGATCTGGAGTCTCCACTACAGATAATAAGATCAGTTCGCTTTGATACTTCTGAACCAAATCGATCGCAACAGCAATCGCTTCTTGAGCTTCACGAGAGCGATCGAGGGGAAATAGAATTTTGTTAAACATAAACTGAGGCTAAATAATCCGGCTTTTATCCTCTTACCACCTTATTCTCGATCTTCAGCCCTAGCTTTATAAAAATTGGTAACAAATCTACACGGGTTTTCCGGTAGAATTGTGAAACGGCAGAGCTAAATGTTTTCTTTAATACAGTACGACTATTCGGTATTACTACTTTTCTCAGCTTTTATATCAAAACCAAATTAACCACGATCGTTTTAAGGAGTTTCACCAGTGTCCAAGAAGTCCATTGCCAGTCTATCCGCTGCCGATCTCACAGGCAAGCGCGTCCTCGTCCGCGCCGATTTTAACGTCCCCGTAGACGATGCTGGTAATATCACCGATGATACCCGGATTCGCGCCGCTTTACCCACCATCAAAGACCTAACTGGTAAAGGTGCTAAAGTTATTCTCAGCAGCCACTTCGGTCGTCCCAAAGGCGTCGATGAGAAATTACGCTTGACTCCTGTTGCCAAGCGGTTGTCGGAGCTATTAGGCCAAGATGTGGTCGCGTGTAAGGACTGTATCGGCGATGAAGTTGCCCGCCAAATCGCGGCGATGAGCAATGGACAAGTTGCACTGCTCGAAAACGTCCGTTTCTACCCTGAAGAAGAAAAAAACGATCCCGAATTTGCTAAAAAGTTAGCTGCTAACGCTGACTTGTATGTCAACGATGCTTTTGGTACCGCTCACCGCGCGCACGCTTCTACAGAAGGCGTCACCAACTATCTGAGTCCTTCGGTAGCTGGCTATTTGATCGAGAAAGAATTGGAATATCTCCAAAACGCGATCGAAAAACCTCAAAAGCCGTTAGCAGCGATCGTTGGTGGTTCTAAAGTATCGAGTAAAATCGGTGTAATTGAAACCTTACTCGACAAGTGCGACAAATTATTCCTCGGCGGTGGGATGATTTTCACCTTCTACAAAGCACGCGGTTTAAATGTTGGTAACTCGCTAGTTGAAGACGATAAATTAGAACTCGCGCGCGCACTAGAAGCTAAAGCTAAAGAACGTGGTGTCGAACTTTTATTACCTACCGATGTAGTCGTTGCTGATAAATTTTCGGCTGAAGCAAACACCCAAATCGTCGATGTCAATAACATCCCTGATGGTTGGATGGGACTAGATATTGGCCCCGATTCGATTAAAGTTTTCCAAGCTGCTTTAGCTGATTGCAAAACCGTAATTTGGAACGGCCCAATGGGTGTGTTTGAAATCGATAAATTTGCTGCTGGTACGTTTGCCGTAGCTGATACTTTAGCTCAAATCTCCAAGTCTGGCGCAATTACCATTATTGGTGGTGGTGACTCGGTAGCTGCTGTCGAAAAAGCTAATTTAGCCGACCAAATGAGCCACATTTCAACTGGCGGTGGTGCTTCTCTAGAGTTACTCGAAGGCAAAGTCCTTCCTGGAATTGCTGCATTAGATGAAGCGTAAATAAGGCACTTGAGGTCGAGAAATAGTTTATAGCCCAAGTTGCATTTATAGAATGCCTACGATTGAAATAGTGGCTGCTGAGAAGTGTTTTTAACCACTTTGATAAATACGTAGCAACTTAGGTTTTTCAACTAAACCCATAGTATTTCTATAGATTTAATAAGTTAGCCCTCACAAATTTCCTAAAACTTACTTATACCGATCCAACGAGTGTCTCTTGGATCGGTTTTTACTTTTTAAATAGTTTAAAAGTAAGATTCGATCTAAAAATCCCAGAGGCTAGTATGAGACGGCAGAAATGAAGCTACCTTTTCTTGCCAACTCTCCCAACACATAGCTTCCTGCTTGGTGAAACGCCCGCTGTAAGCGTTGACGATAGCCTGCCGTAGGCATACGAAGCGAGATGTGCCGCAGGCGGGAACCGCTCCCTACGGGAAGGCTACGCCAACATCGCGATTTCATCCGAAACTCCCCGCTGTCTTGTCTTGTCTCGCATAATCCGGGAGGAAACCTCCCGGCTGCGAGCCGCTCCCTGTCTTGTCTCGCTTGCTTGGTGCAACACATGCGGAGGGAACCTCCGCGGGATTGCATCCGCAAACCGTCGGGAAACCCGACGAGCGCGAGCCGCCGCTCCCCGCAAAATAGTAACCTTATTTACGCAGTAGAATACTAGTCGATCGATTTCGACATTGTTTGTAATAACTTTTAGGATATTAGGCTCGGTATTTCCCGCGCGCTCTAAAGATCCCAAATGGGTTTTATAAAGGCAAAGATCGAGAAAAAGCCCCCCCTTATAAGGGGGGGGAGTAATACAATTCCAGCAAGAAGCTAAAATTAACTGTTAACCGACTGTTGTCGTTTCAAATTTGGTAGCTGCGGCTTTGAGCGTAGCTGCTTTTTCGGTTTGTTCCCAAGGTAAATCTAGATCCGCTCGACCAAAATGACCGTAGGCGGCAACATCTTGATAAAAACGACCATTGCGTTCGGCTGGGAGATTTCGGAGGTTGAAAGTAGCCAGAATTCCTTCTGGACGCAGCTCGAAATGTTCTTCGATCAGCTCAAAAAGTTGGTCGTCGCTAATGATGCCAGTGCCGAAAGTTTCGACTAAAATACTGACAGGAGCAGCAACACCGATCGCGTAACTGAGTTGAACTTCGCACTTGGTAGCCAAACCAGCAGCGACAATATTCTTCGCCACATGACGGCAAGCATAAGCCGCAGAGCGATCGACTTTGGTGGGATCTTTACCGGAGAAAGCACCACCACCATGGCGAGAATAACCGCCGTAAGTATCGACAATAATTTTACGTCCGGTTAAACCAGCGTCTCCCTGAGGACCACCAATTACAAACTTTCCAGTTGGATTGACTAAAAAATGAGTTTTATCGTCAGGTTTGATATCTAAGTCTGCGAACACTGGTAAAACTACATAATTCCAGAGATCGGCTTTGATTTTGGCTTGAACGCCAATATCGTCTTTAATGTCACCAATTGTCGCATCGTGTTGAGTGGAAATCAAGATCGTATCGATCGCGATCGGAATACCATTTTTATACTCAACTGTAATCTGCGTTTTGCCATCGGGACGAAGATAGGGTAAATCGCCAGTCTTACGGACGGCAGCTAACCGACGAGCGACGCGGTGCGATAAACTAATTGGCAATGGCATTAATTCGGGTGTTTCGTTACAAGCATACCCGAACATAATCCCCTGGTCTCCAGCACCCGTCTGGTCGAAAATATCGGTACTGTCGTCCCGATTTTCTTTAGCTGTATTGACCCCTTGAGCAATATCTGGCGACTGCTGATCCAATGCAATTAGCACCGAAGCACTAGTTGCCGAAAAGCCATTATCGGCATCTGTATAGCCGATTTCGGCAATCTTGTTACGAGCGAGGTCGATATAGTTGACTGTCGCTTTGGTGGTAATCTCGCCCGTGATCAAGACGAGTCCGGTATTGACTACAACCTCTGCGGCAACCCGACTGTAGGGGTCTTGAGCGAGTAGTGCATCCAAAATTGTGTCAGAAATCTGATCGCAGATTTTGTCAGGGTGACCTTCCGTCACGGATTCCGAAGTAAAAAGATATCTACGAGACAAGGAACAGTCCTCCTTCTGGTACTGGCTAATGTTAGCCTATATATTTACATAATGCCCATAAAATTAATCCAGAATTTTACCATTCGGTAATTTCATGTGCTAGCAGGCAATAATAGCTGCTATTAAATCTATATCAAAATGGAACACAGGAGCAGCGAAAATTGTTGAAAATCGGGGTAAATATCGCTCGTGTTGCCACTGTCGGACAAACCAGACGCAAGGTCTAGCCCGATCCGGTCGCCCAGCAATGCTAGCATCCGCGTACAATTTAAATAAATGGAACACAGGAGCATCGAAAATTGTTAACGCTTGGGGTAAATATCGACCATGTTGCCACGATTAGGCAAGCCAGACGCACTGTCGAACCCGATCCGATCGCCGCAGCGGTACTGGCCGAATTAGCTGGTGCAGAAGGGATTACGGCACATTTGCGCGAAGATCGGCGACACATGCAGGATCGGGATATTCGGCTGCTGCGCGAAACCGTCCGCACGCACTTAAATCTAGAGATGGCAGCGACAGCGGAGATGGTGCAAATTGCGCTGACAATCAAACCAGATTATGTGACGCTGGTACCGGAAAAGCGCGAAGAAGTGACGACGGAAGGGGGCTTAGATATTGTTGGACAAATCGATCGATTGAACTCGGTGGTGGATAAGTTACAATCGGCATCGATCCCTGTCAGCCTATTTATCGACCCAGAACCCTCCCAAATTGCCGCAGCAGCCCAGATAAAGGCGCAATTCATCGAATTACACACCGGACGCTATGCAGAGGCTAAAGATCCGCTCCAGGTACAGCAGGAGCTAGCAAATTTAGCTAAGGGCTGTGAATTGGCGATCGAGGCTGGTTTGCGGGTCAATGCCGGACACGGCTTGACTTATTGGAATGTTCGTCCGGTAGCTTGTTTGCCCGGTATGGAAGAATTAAATATCGGCCATAGTATCATCAGTCGCTCTGTACTCGTCGGCATCGATCGAGCCATCCGCGAAATGAAAGCAGCCATGCTTGGAGTGACTTACTAGATAGACTAATTGGGGTAAAGGGTAAAGGGTAAAAGACTTGAATTCAAAACATTACCTAAAGCCTAAAGCCTTGCTTGGTGAAACACATGGGTCGGAGACCTCCGCGTGATTTCATCCGCAAAACCTAAAACCTAAAACCTAAAACCTAAAATTATGCAGACTTACTACTATATAGTCGCCAGTAAAAGATTTTTACGCGAAGAAGAACCCCTCGATGAAGTAATTGCAGAACGCATCCGCAATTATCAGGAGCAAGGGAAAGAAATTGACTTTTGGTTTATCGATCGACCTGCTTTTCTAGATGCTCCAGAGTTAGCTATTGTCAAAGCGAAAGTTCCGCAACCTGCAAGTGCTATTATCTCTACTAATCCACAGTTTATTACTTGGTTGAAGCTACGCTTGGAGTTTGTTGCCACAGGCGAGTTTCAAGCTCCATCGGCAACTATTCCCAATCCGATCGCTGGCTCTTTAACTACAGCCTAAATTTCCGATCGATCTCGATTGCATCCCCGCATGAGTCCTTATCGATCGCAAATCGATAAGGGCTTTTTCAATGCTAACTTTTAGTTTAGTTATCTATATACAGATCGGCCTTACCGATCTAAGATACGATCTTTAAATCTCAATCCCCAATCCCCAATCCTCATGCCCCAGCCATTATTAGATGTCCAAAACCTCTGGGTGACTTATCCCCAACCGGAATCGAACCAGCAGCTAATCAATGCGATCGAAAATGTCTCCTTTCAACTAGCTGCGGGAGAAAAAATTGGCTTCGTGGGCGAGTCGGGTTGCGGTAAATCTACACTGGGTAAAGCCATCATGCGGCTGCTACCGGAGGGTTCGCGGATTGAAGGTAAAATCTTATTTGAGGGACAATCCATACCAGAGATGAATCCCGATGTGCTCCGCAGATATCGGGGGGAAGTGGTGGGATTGGTATTTCAAGATCCGATGACGCGGCTAGATCCGCTGATGACGATCGGCAATCATTGTCTCGAAACACTTCAAGCTCACGAACCAAATCTTACCAAACAACAAGCCAAGCAACGCGCGCTAAATACCCTTGCAGCCGTCAAAATTCCTGAAGAGAGATGGAACCAGTACCCGCACGAATTCAGCGGTGGAATGCGCCAGCGGGTGGCGATCGCGTTAGCTTTATTACTCAATCCCAAGCTAATGATCGCTGACGAACCGACGACGAGTTTAGACGTGCGGGTATCAGCAGAAATTCTCCAAGAATTGACGCGGTTGTGTGCCGAACGTCAGATGGGACTGTTGCTAATTTCTCACGATCTGGCGACGATCGCGACTTATTGCGATCGCATTGTGGTGATGAATAAAGGACGCAAGGAGGAAGAAGGTACTGTCGAACAAATTTTTGGTAATCCTCAAGCTCAATACACCCAAACTTTGCTCAAAGCCGCTCTGCACGTCCAAGCTAACGATCGCGATATCCAGCTTACTTCAGCCGCACTAGCTAAGCAAATTCCGATTCTTACAGTCGATCGACTCCAGAAATATTACACGATCGAGACTAGTTTGCTCCAGCGATTATTTACCAAAGAGCGGACTAAAATTACCAAAGCTGTCGATAATATCCAGCTCGAACTCTATCAAGGCGAAATCTTTGGCTTGGTAGGCGAATCAGGCTGTGGCAAAAGTACCCTGTCTCGAACGATTTTGCAGTTAATCCCCGCTACTTGCGGCACAGTCACATTTTGCGGCGAAGAACTCACCCACTTATCGCCAGCCGCAATTCGCGCTAAACGGCGAGATATGCAGATGATTTTCCAAGATCCGAGCGCGTCTCTAAATCCGATGATGACTGTCGGTGAAAGTATCGCCGATCCGCTCCAGATTCACGAAATCAACGCAACTCCAGCAGCTACTAGAGCGCAGGTGCTAGCAATGTTAGAACGCGTGGGTTTAACTCCCGCCGAAACATACTTCGACAGGTATCCCAACCAACTCTCTGGCGGACAACAGCAACGGGTAGGTATCGCCCGCGCTTTAATTACCAAGCCTAAATTGGTAATCTGTGACGAGCCAGTCAGTATGCTAGATGCCACGATTCAAGCCGAAGTTTTGGAACTGATGCTCGAACTCAAGCGCGAAGATAATCTCACTTACTTATTTATCACTCACGATCTCTGGCTGGCAAGATTTTTGTGCGATCGCATTGCGGTGATGAATCAAGGACAAATCGTGGAAATGGGCGAGACTCAAGCAATTTTTAGCAATCCCCAGCATCCCTATACCCAAGAATTACTAGCAGCAGCTCCGCTATTGAGAAAACAGGCATAAGTAATTAAATATCCTTATAGACAATCGGCTCTCTCGATCTTGTTGGCTAAATAACCTAAGTTACGGATAATGAAAATCGATCTGCTCCGCTCGAGTACCGTCCTGAGCTAGAGTTTCTCGTTGTGAGATGCTGTGCAAACGGCAGGCTACGCCAACGCCAACGGGCTAATAGCTCAAGTTACAAATACAGGCAACTCAGACAATCTGTGCCATTGCATGTTAATATTACTCGCGATATCTAACCAATCTTCACTGTCGATCGTTAATTAACTATTGACAAAAACTGGGGTGCCCAACATGAATGCCTGGAATTTCGCTGCAAGTATTGCCAGTATTCTGTCACTGATTTTTCATCTCAGTGGTAAAGGTTCTACACTGCGACAATTTACACTACCTACGACTACAGCATTAGTCGGATACACGATTGGGGTCCATCGTGCTGATGCCGAACAAGCATCTGGTTTGTTATTACAGGACCCGCATCTAATATTTATGTTAGTGGTGATGCTATTATTATTCGCGCTAACGATGTATTTGGTCGAATCGACTAAACCAGATGCCAAAATATCGATGATCTTTTTAGTTTTTTTGGCAACTATTGTCGTGCCTCAATTAATTAAAAGCTACAACGATATCGCACCGATGGTAGCCACCCAAGACTATCTTGCGTTGGCTAGAGTTAAGGAACTAGATGGCAATACCGATGATGCCATCAAGTATCTCAAAATTTACGGTAGGCGAGTCGATCGAGTAGAGTTACAAAAACAGGTAAACATTCGCATTGATAGTCTACGCAAGCAGCAATTCAATCGCGAATCTAATACCAAGAGTAAATAACAAAGGTTTTCTCGATCGGTTAAGTAGTATTTTGTAAAGTTATTAAAATATTTGCTAAATTTATTCAGTAGTCACCAATCGCCAGTCGATCTGCATTGGCATTGCCTTCTCCCCAATCTGCCAGTTGCGAGTTGCTCTTCTAGTCATTCGATCGAGATCTGCACGCAAAGTCTCTTGATTATGAAAGCCTTCGAGTCGATCGACGACACGTCCGTTGGTAAATAAAATTAGGGTGGGGAGTGTTTTTAGTTTGTAAGTACTAGCCAGCTTAAAATTCTCATCGGCATTGATATTAACCAATTTAATTTGCTCGTCCCAACACTCGTAAAACTGAATTAGGGTGGGCTTGATTAGCTTACACAAACCGCACCAAGGAGCTTCAAAGTTAACCAGTACGGGGAGCGATGATGCGAGAACCCGTTCCTTAAAATTCAGATCTGTTACAGAATGGATCATAAAAGGTGGTCGGTTTAATATCAAATCTTTTGTTTTATATAAGTAATCATTTTAACGCTAAATACTCCGATCGGGGTAGAGGGATCGCGGAATAAGCACTAGGGATCGAGGCAATAGAGAGAGAATCTACAGCTAAATGGCCGATCGCCGATCCATCAACATCGCTGCACTGTTTAAAAGGATACCCGTGAGGTCATCTGAATTAACCATGGATGTCCCCACCAAAATACCAATACGAAGGCAATTACCCCGATGTAAGCAGGCCGGAGGAACTCTGATAATTTTAGCGTCTGTCTACCATCAAAAATCGCCTGGAAGGGGACGATCGAGGTTCTGGCTTTAACTGACTCAAATTCCGCTCCATACCGCTGTCCGAGGCGATAATCGCCATGCCAGACCGCAAATAAATGATGCAGCATCAACCCGATCGAGGTTACCAGTGTAAAGCTAGTCCCAATCCACAGTGTGTGCGCCACACACCAAATTAATTGACCCACCATTTGCGGGTGTCGGGTGATGCGCATAATGCCTGTTTCGTAAATCCGGACTTGGGGTTTGAGTACCGCTGCTACTTCTAACAGATTGAAGGTCGCTGGATAGAGGAACAGAAAAGAGATAAACGACAAAATCCACACTAGTGGCGTTACCCATGGCGTACCCTGCACCTGCCACAGTTGCCAGCCATCATAGCGATGATTGAAAAAATAAATAATCAAAATCGTCGCAAAGGGAATACTCACCAATGCGAAGATAACTCGATACAACCGCGCGCCAATTTTAGCCTCCGCCCAGGGGCGCAAAGCTGCCAAGCCACTATGCGCGATCGCAAAACCGAGTAATAACGCCAGGATAATACCGTGGCTGGCTGTCAATGAGTCTAAATGCATTATGTCGATCTTAAAAATGAGAGCGGAATTTATAAATTAGCAGCCAAATAAATCCAGTAGTTAGTTAACTTCAGAACCAAATAAGGGCACTCTATATGAACTGAGGATGCGTGTTTGCTGGGGCGATGCTAACTCCTGAGGGCTTTTACAAGACTACTGTATTCAACTTATTCGCCTAAATCTATGTTAGAGCAAGCTGCTGATGCCTTGGAGCGTAAAGATTATAAGACTGCGGCCAAAATAATCGCTACTTTAGTCGCCGAGCGACCGGATGACCACCAAGTACAACTTTACGCGGCACGATTGCAAGAAGCAACCAACAAACTCGATAACGCGATGGAAATTTATCGATTGTTGATCCAACATTCTCTCAATCTCAAAATTACTAACGAAGCACGAGCGGGAATTCTCCGGATCGAAGAAGCGCAAACACAGATTCGGGCACATGCCTATGTTTGCGCCAGAGCGGGAATCGAAGATAATGTCGAACCAGGATTTTTGGTGCTCGAACCAATCGAAGTAGAAGATAAAAAACTGATGGCACAAAAATTTGCCTCGATTATGGAGATCGATAACTATAGTGCCAGACTTCAGTTACCCAGTCGGGGCTGGCGGCTGTACCGCGTGGGAAAAATGGGCGAATTAGAGTTCTATCGAGATTTGTTGCTCCAGGCAGAGATTCCCTGTTTTTGCGTTTCCCAGCAGCAGACGCAGCAATTGTTTATCTTTAATGTCAGTCATTTTCAATCTTTTGGCCCGCAAGCCTCGATCGTGTGTATGGACGCTCGATCGGAACTGCGGATATTTAATTTTGAGTGGTCGGAAGTTACTCAGATCGTGCAGGGAATGCTACCGATTTTTGAAGAGGTGTTCACGATCGAACCTAACAACCGCACTCGTCGCCGCCACAGAATTCTCGACTACGTTCAGATCTGCGATTTACACTTGCCCAAACGTCGCAGCGTGTTTAGACTATGTTCGCAAATTTATGATTTTTGCGATTACAAACAAATTATCGCCAAAAGTCGCGATCGACTTAATGGCGATGCCAACGGACAGTCGAGCGGAGATTTGAGTGGATTGTTAAACGGAGAAAAAATTGCGACTACCAGCCGCGATAATTGGAACAAGCTCATGTCCCAAGTTGGCGAACAACTTCCCGACGTGCCAGTCCAAAGCAATTTTGCACCTTTTGCAGAGACTGCCATGGGCTATCCAGAGCTACTAGAGCGAATCGATCCGCAGATCGAATTATTGCGGCGTGCTGAGAGCTTATGGGATCGAGCGTTTCACCTTTATAGCTGTCTAGCCATGTGTCGCGAGCAAAGGATCGCGGTCGATCGATCGAGCTTTAACTAGCAACTTTTGCCAACTACAGAATACTCCTGAAATCTAATCTTTACAAGAGACTTCAGGAGCCAAATTAAATAACTCAATACCAGTCAAAATTTACTTTTCAGTAGTTTTGCGCTCGGTAGCAGGTGCTTTCTCACTAGCTTTGCGCTCGATAGCAGTTGCTTTAAAAGCCGTTGGTTTGTCAATCTTACGAGCTAGATCTAAGAATCCACGCATGTTAGCCCCAGGTAGGCGACGGCTGCTATTGGAAGAAGGTTTGATTAGATAATCAGTTGCAAAATTAGTAATTGGCGGAGCTGGTGGTGCGGTAACTACAGGTGCTTTTTGCTCTACAGCTTTAGGAGCTTCAGCTTTTTTCTCAGATTTAGCAGGCACAGCAGCTTCAGTTTTAGCGGCGACAGGAGCAGTCTGTTTGGTTGCCGGAGCTGGAGTTGCTGGAGCGACAGCTTCAGGTTTGGCCTTCACTGCGGGCTTTTGCGCGTCATCGTCTTCTAGTTGAAGATAAAAGCCATCATTTTTTTTACCAAAAAACTTTTTAAACACGGTAAGTTATTTACTCTCATTACATAGATCGAATTATCATTTTTGACCGCTAGCAAGCGCAAGATAAACTTACAAAGTTTAACAAAAATTCACTACCTACGGCTATTCTACACGATCGCTAGAGCTGTCTATAATTTGTTGATGCCCATCAATATCAGTTAAAGTCTTACCAGGAGCGACGATGCTGATGATTCTTTCACACATTCCGCGAACCCCATCCCAACAACACGATCGATCTTAGCCTCTGCCTTGGAAAATCGTCGAGGATGCCATTTTTGTGATGTGTCGGCTGGCTACACGACTAATACTTGAAGTTCGCTGAGAATTTCTTCCAAAAATCGATCGCTACCATCAATGACTTTCGTGGCACTATAATAAATCATCGCATTAAACCCTTGAGTATCCCCAGAACCTCGAAAATCGGTTCTGACAGCGATAACTGGAATACCTTGACTCACCGCATAACCACATTCCCAACAAGTCCCACTATCGGCATCAGCACCATCGACAATTGCAACAACAACTGCTGCCGATCGTAACCCATACAGACAAGTTTTATAGATATCTTCTCCTTCAGCCTGTTCGCATTCTTGTTGAGGCAAAAATACTTGATAACCATTAGTCGTTAAGTATTCATATACGCTAAGATTAAAATCTCGCTCGCCCTTCGTAAATAGCGGCGCAGCTAAATATATGTGTTGTTTAGTTATCATCTTTGTCTGTTGCATTAAAGGATTCTTTAAAAAACGACGATTACTTTCGATCGAACACTATACATCGATTTATTTACATTTTACTAATGATTCCTAATTTTAACCGATCGAGATGTAGAATCGAAATCTATCGATCGATTCCCAAACCATCCAAATCGGCATGAAAAATTAGTAACATCGGCTCGATCTCGTTCAGTCCATTCATCGCTGATATCAATAACTGATACGTTCTGCTTTAATCCCTCTAGAATCAATGTTGCCAATTGCAACCTATCTGTTGGGGATAAAGTTTGGATAACTGATGTATAAATCTCTTCAGCAATAGGGGACATAATATAATTCTCCTGGGCATCTTTATATTGTCTTAACACTTTTATCATTTATTAAATCTCTGAAGACCGAGTTCTATCCATAGAATAAACCAGATAACATTTAGAAATCTACTGGTGGAGGTTGTTTGATGTGATAGCCACCGATATGAGAACCTGATACATAACCAGTTGGTGTTTGTGGTAGCGAATTAGTACAGTCAATCGAACAGGCATGAACCAATAATGGCAAAACATCAGTTGCAACTGGAAGAGATATCCAACGTCGATAAATATTAGATCGATCTAGTTTTGTACGACAAACACTGCACTCATCAGGAGTTATTTCTGAATAATCGTCTGACTCTAACTCTTGGCGGAAAAATGGAAATGGAGGTCGATACTTTCTATTTCCATACAGAGCGCGAGTACTAACAGTACTAGACTTTAGATTTCGACATCGAGTAATCTCATAAGGGAACCAATGCAGTGAATGAGAAGTATATGGTGTAAATTCTTCTAGCGATTCCATTTCTCCAATTTCTGGTGGAATACGAACTAGATAACTACGATAAAGAATAAAATGTTTAACACTCTTTAGTTTTGAGATAGTTGGTGGGAGAGTTATAATATCTGCTCTTTCTTCTTGCGTTAATTCACGAAGCGGTGCAAATTCTTCAACACCTCCACTAGCCGCAGATTCGATTAAATCGAGTAACTTTTGCCATGCTTCGCATTGAACATCTTGTTTTTCAGTATGAATTGGAGAAATTTTACCGTGCTTTGTGGAGAATAAGTTAAAGCAGTTACATATGATTCTATCCATATATCGAAAACAAATTTAGTATATGGTTACTCACCTACAATCAATCTCAATCGAACAACACTTACCAACTGCAACTCCATCCCAGAAACCTGTTCTAACATAAACACCATCTGTTCTGGACGCAACAACGTTCCATCATTTGCACAACTGCCCACATATCGCAACTCTATATTACTCCCCTCCTCGGAGGGGCTGGGGGTGGGTTCCGACTCCAATTCATATAATCGATCGCGTAGATTGATTTGTGTATTCTTGCCAGATTTAGATTTTTTGTTCTGAATGATTTCCTGACTAGCTAACACCGCCGCGAGCCAAGTTTCCCATTGGGGAGGTATTTCGCTAATCGATGAAACAGTAATTAGATATTCCGCTTTAGTTATTAACGCTGAAGCCGCAGGTTGTTTGAGATCAACAGATTCTACGCGATAAATGGGAATATCTGCGGGTAATTGGGCTGCTAATTTGGTGTGAAATTCTGACTCATCCATCATGCTGGTGAGTTCGATATCGGCGATTTCACCCGTACTTGTCGAGCCTAATGGTAAGGCGTTGGCAATCATAATCCGAGGTGCCGGATGGAAGCCGCCACTGTAGGTTACGGGAATACTGGCACGGCGGATGGCTCGATCGAATAATTTGGCTAAATCTAGATGCCCGACTAGAGACATTTTGCCAATTTTGCCGAACCAGACGCGGATGCGCTGTACTTTGTCGGTATTGGGGGTAAAGTGTCCCGTAAATTCGGGGATGGGGAGGGGCGGTACGATAACATTGTGCCCGAAATCGGTGCCACAGACGCCGCAATGGGAGCAGCCATCGAATGAGCAGTCGGGGACGATGCCAGCGGCGAGGGCGCGTTCTAGGTCGTCTTGGAGCCACTTTTTATCGATACCCGTGTCGAGGTGATCCCAGGGGAGGGGGGCGTTGAGGTTGTGGGGAAGTTGGATGGGGGAGGGGGGGACTGGATTATTTGTGGGTGCCGTGGTGGGCTGGGTACCCACAAGGGGCACCCCTACGGATTCTGGTGTGTTCGAGGAATCTGTTAGTGCGGCTTCGCCTGTGGCGATGCGTGGTTTGAGGATTGGGGCGCGATTATTGACTACAGATCTTGGCTCAGTACCCGGATCTGTAGGGGTGCCCCTCGTGGGTACCCCACCATCTTCGCTACCTACTCCAAATCCCTGCTTGGAGACTAGGGTTTCGGCGGAGATCTTTACCCCAACCCAGCCCTCCCCTTGTAAAGTGGAGGGAGCAAGAGCGGGATCGTTCTCGAAGATATTCCATTCCCCATTTTCGACGCGACGGTATTTCCAGTCTAAACCAGCTTCGTCGATCGCTTGTGCCCAGGCACCGTAGGCTTTATCCAGACTTTCCCACCAGGCATCCATCCCCGCACCGAGTTCCCAGGCGCGACGGATGACGGGAGCAAGAGATCTGTCGCCCCGTCCGACAAAATCTTCCATTGCCGAGATCCGCACGTCAGTATAATTGACCTTAACACCGCGTAGATCTCGGAATTCTTCTTTGAGTAACCGTTGTTTGCGGGCAAATTCGGTAGTCGAAACCGAATGCCATTGGAAAGGGGTATGGGGTTTGGGTGTGAAATTGGAAATGGTGATATTAAAATTCAGGTACCGTTTGCCCTTTGCCCAGCATTCCCGTTTGAGCCAGCGCACAGTTTCGGCAATCCCAATGACATCGACATCGGTTTCGCCCGGTAAACCGATCATAAAGTAGAGTTTGATCTTATCCCAACCTTGCTCGAAGCCCGTCTTCACGCCGCGCAGCAGTTCTTCATTCGTCAAACCCTTGTTAATAATATCCCGCAGGCGTTGGGTACCCGCTTCGGGCGCAAAAGTTAAGCCACCTTGACGCGTACCGCCAATGATATTGGCAATATTTTCATCGAATCTATCTACCCGCTGACTGGGAAGCGTGAGCGAGATATTTTCATCCTTAAGCCGATTCTTAATTTCTAATCCGACAGCAGGAAGAGCGAGATAATCGGAGCAACTGAGGGAGAGAAGAGAAAACTCATCATAACCCGTCGATCGCATTCCAGATTCGATCGCATTAATTACTGCTTCCGGCTCCACATCCCGCGCAGGGCGAGTCAACATTCCTGGCTGGCAAAAGCGACAACCACGGGTACAACCACGGCGAATTTCGATAGTTAACCTGTCGTGGACGGTTTCGACATAGGGCACCAACCCGATCGAGTATGCTGGAATCGGGGTAGCTACCCGTCGGAGAATGCGTTCGGGTACGTCGGGATGATTGGGTTTCACACTCCCATCGGGATGCGAATCGTAAAATTGGGGTACATAGACACCAGGCACCTGCGCCAAATCCAATAATAAATCCCGCCGACTCAACCCCGCATTCTTGCCATCTTCCACCACCAAACCAATTTCGGGTAATAGCTCTTCCCCATCCCCCAGGGCGATAAAGTCAAAGAAATCCGCGTATGGTTCGGGATTGGATGTCGCTGTCTGTCCCCCGGCAAAAATCAGTGGATAATTACCCGCCTCACGTTCGCGCCACGTCAGGGGAATTCCCGCCAGACTCAACATTTCCAAGATATTCGTTGCGCCCAATTCATAGCTGAGACTAAAACCGAGGATATCGAATTCGGCAAGCGACTTCTGCGACTCTACCCCGAATAATGGTGTCTGCGTATCGCGTAACTTCTGTGCCAAATCCGCTGCGGGTAGATAGGCTCGATCGCACAATTGGCGCGGCTGGGCGTTGATAATACTGTAGAGGATAATATGCCCCAGATTGCTCGCCCCAACTTCGTAGATCTCTGGATATGTCAGTGCCCAACGAACCGTCGCACTCTCCCACGGCTTATGCACTGCGCCGAGTTCGTTACCAAGATAGCGAGCGGGTTTGAGGATTTCAGGAGTAATGAGACTATCTACTGCAACTGCCACGATCTTGCCTCTGGTTCGGATTGTTTGGGCGATTATCTATCGTAGCGCAGATTCTCGATCTGAGATTGGGAATATTGATTGTATTGTTGTTTCACTCGATCGATTTTGTTGCAACACTTTAACTTCGACCCTCAATTTATGGGTCGATTTTACAAGAAGTATCTTATGAACATTGAAAAAATAGTGCGCGATCCGATACTTGTGCTTGGCACTTCAGGAATTTTGTCTTTTGGCATAGGAAAATTATTTAACATTCCTATACTAACTATGATTGGCATGAGAATATTTAACGTTATAGCTATTATTGGAATAGTGTTATTCATTGCACTTTTATTTTTAATAATTGGTACAAGACTTCGCCAGAAAAAGTAGATTATGTGGATGGCGGATTTGGCATAAATTCCTGGTATAATTCTCTTGCAAGAGGCTACGCCAACGAGATTGAATTGCATAAACTAGCCCCTGCAGGTTGATAACGATCGATCATTTTTCTGTGGTGTTCGATCGATCTTAATTCTAGGAACTGTAGGGGAGGGTTTATGCTAGGGATATTGAATTGTACAGATTGATATTGAACGAACCCGCCCATCACATCTAGATATGCTCGACGATTTGGGTTTGTGGATTGTAGATTCGATAGGGGTTGGAAATTGGGGAATCGATCGAGATTACAATTCTCTCATCCGAATTTTGTTATTATCGATCGTGCTGAAATGTCCTGCCCAATCATCACGAAGTTCAATTACAGTTATAATTTTTTCAGTCATTATAATACTTGATGGCGATTGAATCCTAAATAGGACAATGCCACTAGTTGCGGGAAGCTCAGTTACAAAAGCCAGCTCTCCAAAATCCTTATCAAAAGTTAGTAAAACCCGATCTTCTGCTTGGGCAAGTTTTAGCACTTCAGGATCGGAAATCCCTGGCGATAATGTGCGAATCCATGCCACATCATGTCCATTCGATCGTAATGCTGCTACGGCACCGCCTGGAAAATTTTCATCGGCGAGGAAGCGCATAAATTAGGCAGGTATGGGGTAGACTTTTTCAGCCTTGAGAGCTTCATTTGCATAACTGAGACAAGCTCGAATATCTTCGATCGTAATGCAATAATTTTCGATAATATCTTCATTACTCCATCCTTGAGCAAGAAGATCGATAACAAATTCCACAGCGAGGCGAGTTCCTCTGATAGTAGGTTTACCAACGAGAATATTGGGTTCGATAACTATTCTTTCTTGCCAGTTCACGATCGACCACCTCTATACAACTATTTTCTATTTTATCTTGTCTCGTTTGCGTTGGCGTAAGCCTACCTTATGGCACATCCAGTTGTCGAAATGGCATTAGCTGGATATTTAGATAGTGAATCGATCGGATTTGTCGATCGTACACCCGTTCGCGTTGGCGTAAGCCTGCCTTTGGCACAGCGAACCGGAGGTAATCGAGGTCAAGGTTAGAGTTTAGGAATTCGATCGACGAAACCTCAAATTACGATCGACGATTGCGTCGAGCTAGCTTGGTTGCTGTTCCTCTCCACAAGGGAAATAGGGGAATAGCGGTAATTAGTAATAGAAAAATTAAAACATAAGATTGTGAAGATAGTACAAGCGCAAAGGTGATTAAAAAGGTGGTGCCAAACATTAACCAACCGGAGATTAGCACCCACCAGCGCACATTACCTCCGCCTAGTGTTCTGAGTGCGCGCCCTCTGATGTGGATTTCACCCATTGGATCTGAAGCAGAAGGGATTCGCTCTGGATATGGATAGTGCGGTGTTGAGGGAACTTCAATGAAGATCTCTTTTGGCTCTAGATCTGTTTTATCATTCACTGAGCTAGTCTCCAATAGATCGTTTGGGTAGGCTGTTTTGTCTGATACTTACATTATTGGGTGAATGGGTGACAATTATGCATCACGATCGTAATTATTATCGATCGATCGAGAAAACCAGGGTTATTATTAGAATTAGAAGCAATCTTGCTCAGAGCCACCGAAACGCCTTATAACGTTAAATAGTATTGGTTGAATATTTTGGGTTCTGGATCTACATCATGCTAAATTTCAGTCAGATTAAAAATTATCCAGCACCGGGGCGAATGTTTTGCTTTATCCTGGTGTTGGCTTTAATATGGTTGCCTGGATTGGCAATCATATATCTAGTGATGAGTAGCACCCAAAATCTGGAAGATCCGGCTACCAAGAATTTGCTCTCGATTCTGACAATGGGATTGCTCGCGATCGAGTTTATCGCATTATTACCTTGGTGGGGACGCAAAGTTTACGAGCATCCCAATTTATACGCTCGTTATGGGTTGGTCTTCACGCGCCAGAATGGACTATTATTACTCAAAGGATTGGCGATCGGTGCGAGCTTTGCTGTTGCGTTATTTATTACTCAAGGGCTGCTCGGTTGGTTGACGTGGCAATCCCCGCGATTGTCTATTTTGCAGTTAGCATTAGAAGGTTCGGCAACAGCATTGGGCGTCGGCTTGGCAGAAGAGTTATTTTTTCGGGGCTGGATGTTGGATGAATTAGAGCGAGATTATGCGCCAAAAATTGCTTTAATTATCGATGCTAGCTTATTCGCGCTCTTACATTTTCTCAAACCGATTCCAGTCATACTCGCATCTTTGCCGCAGTTCCCTGGACTAGTTTTACTCGGCATTGTCGTGATTGTTGCCAAACATCAACATCGAAACTTATTAGGGATTTCGATCGGTCTTCATGCTGGGATGGTCTGGGCTTATTATATTGTCAACGTTGGGAATATGGTTAAATATTCTGGTCGAGTTTCGGATTGGATTACTGGAATAAATGGCAATCCAATTTCGGGGATATTGGGGTTGATTTTCTTAGGAATTTTAGCTGTTTTAATGTCGAATATGTCGAAGACATTCGATCGACCCAAAGTTTAAAATGTTAGCAAAAAAGAAACCCAACTTTTTTGAGAAGTCGGGTTTCTGCGGTAGTTAATGGTAGGGATAACTCATGAATTACCCCTACCATTTATCTCTTACGGAGCGAGATAAGTATATTGAGACAGACTGTGTTCGTAGTTTTGTAACAGGCGTTGGGCTTCACCGATCTCGATCCGATTTTCAAGCAGTGCTTGTTCGGCTTTTTGACGAATGCTCTCAATTAAGTCTTCAACATCATATTGAACGTAACCGACAACTTCGGTCATCGTATCGCCTTTAACGACGTGTTCGATCTTATAACCTTTAGGGGTGATCTTGATATGGACGGCATTGGTATCTCCAAATAAGTTATGAAGATTGCCCATAATCTCTTGATAAGCACCACCGAGAAATAGTCCTAAATAATAAGGTTCCTTGGCTTCTAAAGGATGCAATTCGAGTACGTGTTTGACGTCTTTAAGATCGATAAATTGGTCGATTTTGCCATCGCTATCGCAGGTAAGATCGGCCAAAATGCCCCGTCGGGTGGGTTCTTCACCCAACCGATGAATCGGCATAATCGGGAATAATTGATCGATCGCCCAACTATCTGGAGCCGACTGGAAGACGGACAAATTGATATAGTAGATCGATGCCATGATTTGTTCGAGTTCTTCCAAATCTTCGGGCATATATTCCTCGCGCTTGGCGATGTCGAGGATTTTTTGGCAGCAAGCCCAATAGAGTTGTTCGGCACGAGAACGTTCGGTGAGCGTCAGGTAGCCAAATTTAAAGCGACTGAGGGCTTCTTCTTTAAATTGGTTGGCATCGTAAAATGCTTCCCGAAAATTTTCTGGGGTAATACTTTCGTAAGTTTCCCACAGGTTGCGCACGATTTGGTGTTCGGGATTGGTTGTGGGTGGGGGTAAGTCGGTGCGGACTTCACAGGTGCTCAGGACATCAAAAATTAGCACCGATTGGTGGGAGGCGATCGCGCGTCCGCTTTCACTGATCAGGGTAGGAACGGGGATATTTTTGTCGCTACATGTCTCACGAACTTCGGCGACGATATCGTTGGCGTAGTTTTGGAGATCGTAGTTTTTGGAAGCATGAAAATTGGTCTGCGAACCGTCGTAATCGATGCCCAAACCACCACCGACGTCGAGATATTTCATATTCGCCCCTAATTGGACGAGTTCGACATAGATCTTGCTAGCTTCGCCGATCGCATCTTTGATCACAGAGATCGAGGAAATTTGCGAGCCGATGTGGAAGTGCAGCAGTTGCAAGGAGTCGATCATATCGACTGCTTTGAGCTTGTCTACTACCATGATGATTTCGGGAATCGTCAGCCCAAATTTAGCCCGATCGCCGCTAGATACGCCCCAGCGTCCGATTCCTTTAGCATTGAGTTTGGCACGGACGCCAAGATTGGGTTTAATGCCGAGTGCTTTGGCTGCTTCGATCGCAATTTCGACTTCTTCGATCTGTTCGAGAACGATAATCGGTGTTTGGTCTAATTTCTGCGCTAGCATCGCGGTTTCGATATATTCGCGATCTTTGTAGCCATTGCAAATTAGCAAGGCTCCAGGGTTATTGAGCATGGCAATCGCAATCATTAGCTCTGGTTTGGAGCCTGCTTCCAAACCAAATTGATATGGTTTGCCAAATTTAACCAGATCTTCGATCAGGTGCTTTTGTTGGTTGCACTTGACCGGAAATACCCCTTTGTACACGCCGCCATAGTTATAACGCGCGATCGCTTTAGCAAAACAGGCATTGAGCCGCTCGATCCGATGCTCTAAAATGTCTGAAAACCGAATCAGCAGCGGCAAAGCCAAGTTGCGCTGTTGCAGGGATGTGACTAGCTCGTAAAGGTCTAGCGAGCCACCGCGATCGCCTTGGGGTGCTACGGTAACGTGCCCCGCAGCATTAATTGAAAAGTAAGGTTCGCCCCAGCCTTGAATTCGGTACAGATTCTCACTATCCTCGATCGTCCAAGGTGCTTTGGGTCGTTCGGGTTGGTGTTGGTTTTTGACACCCACTTTCGCTTTATCCTTGGGATCTACAGTATTTTTCAATAGTCGATCTAACTCTGCGGTTACGGTGATCTCAGCTCGCTCTAGTTCCATTTTTTTTTCTGCCACAGCCTATCCCATTTCTCCTATCGTCGAACGGACTACCGTCTGTTAGTTTAACGCATTATTCAAGGATCTCTCGATCGATTCGATGCACCTTGACGTATTTAAGATACCCCAGAGAGCTAATACAACTATAGATGTATCCAATATTGTAAATGTTTTGGGTGGAGGGTAAATGGGTAAATGGGTAGATGGGTGGATGGGTGGATGAGTAATGGGTAATGGGTAATATAGGTAATGGGTAAGAATATGAGCTTCCTATATTCGTTAACTCACATCTTGCACCAGTTCAAGTATACTATTTATAAGCAGCGGAAATGAGGCTACCGTTTCTTTCTCCCAGTCTCCGAGTCTCCCAAAATAGTGTAGATCCAGGGTACCCACAAGCGACGCAGCTCCCTTCGGGAAGGCTCCGCCAACGAACGGGAGGTTCCCTCCCGTTCGATGCGTCAGCGGCTCGCAGCCGGGAGGAAACCTCCCGGATTATGCGGATGCGCTCCGGTCGGGTTTCCCGACCATGGAAGCGCACCAAGCAGCGAGACAAGACAAGACAGGGGCACCCCTACAGATTAATTGTGTAGGGGTGCCCCTGTCTTGTCGTTTTTTTATTCGGGGGGAACCCCCGAATAAAAACGCCGCTTGTGGGTACCCGACTATCTCTACTAAGCACTAGTCTTTCCGTATTGGTGCAAGATGTGAGTTAACTAAGCAGCGTCGCTGCTTGTTACCTCCTACCATCTGCCTCAAGCCTAAAGCCTAATCCCTAGCAGTTTGAGAGTCATCGGGCCGACATCGCCATCCGCAGCCAATCCTTGCTTGAGTTGAAACTTAATGACAGCCGCCTTCGTTTTGTCGTCGAAAACGCCATTGATGGGCACAGAGAAACCGACATTGGTCAAGTGCTGCTGAATCCGCGTTACAACGGCTCCATTATCGCCCAGACGAAACACGCTGACTACTGAAAAGCCCCGGATCGGGCACCGATCCATTTTCGCGGCGGTTTGGTCGCCAAAGTTACCATCTACAGTCATTCGATCTGTGGGATTGTAGCGATTCCACAGGCTCTGAAAAGCTTTCACTCCCAAGGTACTGATATCATCCCGTCCGTTAGTATTAAAAAAATGTACCGGATCGTTACCGCCAAGCCATTGCCAACCATTAGCCAACAGATAGGTTTTCCAAGCATTATAGTTATTAACATCGATCGCCAGACCATCTTCATGGTTGCTATTTCCAGGCTTGGCGGCTAATGGAATTAATTTGGGATCTCGCTGATAAACACGGTAGAGAATGTGCTGTTGGGCAACAGTCCGAAAAGCTGAATTAATTGTCATTCTCAGACTGGGTTGCTGGGCGATCCCCGATCGCAGTGCGGCTCGCAAAGCTTCTCTGGCTCCAGCTTGCAGATAGAGATTGAGATGAGCTTCGCCAGAAGAGTTAATTCCTGGTAGGCTCTCAAAGTTAACTAAAATACCAGTCTGCAAGGTATTCATTTGGGCGATAATTTGCCGACTCAAGCCGCTAACGCGTCCGGTTTCGACATTACGCTCTCGAATCATCGCCTCGATCGCTTCTTTAACTGTAGTCATATCGCTAAGGGAATGGGTAATGGGTGATGGGTAGGTAGTCCCGACAACTTAATCCTGTCAATCCTCAAATCCCAATGAAAATTATTAACTTTGTGCGTTTCGTCCCGATGGCATTGTGGGAAGTATGGATATAGGAGTGGTAGATGCACCCTGATTATTCGTCCCTAACTTGCCTTGTAGTAAGTTGGGGCTTTTTATTATTTAGTAGATTACTTTAAATTCGTCCCGATGGCATTGTGGGAAGTATGGATATAGGAGTGGTAGATGCACCCTGATTATTCGTCCCTGACTTGCCTTGTAGTAAGTTGGGGCTTTTTATTATGAAGGCTCTAGCAAATTAATTTCAAATTCGTCCCGATAATGCGGTGGGGAGTGCGGATATAGAAGTGGTAGATGCACCCTGATTATTCGTCCCGAACTTATCTTATGGTAAGTTGGGACTTTTTATTATCCATAGAAGCTGGCGAGAATTGATAAATTCGCAATCGATCGTTCTCATAATAAATTGCCTGGAGATCGGGATGGTAGCGACGGTAAGTTTCGCACAATTGTAACATTGCTGTCGCGAGTTGCGTGCGTCCGCTGG
This sequence comes from Chamaesiphon minutus PCC 6605, assembly GCF_000317145.1. Lineage (GTDB taxonomy): Bacteria > Cyanobacteriota > Cyanobacteriia > Cyanobacteriales > Chamaesiphonaceae > Chamaesiphon > Chamaesiphon minutus. The sequence goes on from NC_019697.1 coordinate 5,570,514, forward strand.
GCGATCGATAATTACGATAGGTCGGATCGATCAGGACTGAATAGGGGACTGGATACTCTGGCTTATCAGAGATAAAGGGACGCTTTTCGACAAAGACCAAAAGTGTAGTTTGATGTGGAAATACGAAGCTAGCGGCGGTAACTCGATCGCGATATCGGGCGGTAAATTGAGCTGCATCTTCATACCAGCCGCGACCATAGACTTGAGACAATTGTTCGATTGGCGCGACGACAGTCCATTGATGGTGGGGAAATAGATATCCGATCTCTACTGCTTTGCGGGCGGCGGCATCGTATTCGAGATAATCGATTTGGGGCGATGGTGGCAAACAAAAATTGAGCGTAATTGCCAGAAAAACGGTTAAACAGATCGGTACCGACCAATTAGCCAATAATAATCTCCCGGCTGAAGCGATCGCGATAAATAGCAATCCGACTAGCAAGCTCAAACCGATCGGAAGCGTCGTTAAGATCCCCGTCAGCATCGCAAAGCCGCTAGTTGGAATGGCTGCTAATACGCCCAAAATCAGCCAACCCATACTCAAGGTAAATAAGGCCATTTGTCGCCCAAAAATGCCACCAAACCACCCAAATAAAATTAAAATCGGCAGAGTAGGATCGAGAGCTAGAGCCAGAAAGGTGCAGCAACTAGTATTAACGATCGTGGCGGTTCGCTGTGAAGATCCGATAATCTGCGTGCTGCAACCGATCGCCAGGATGACAAACAGCGCGCTCAGTTCTGACTCACTTGCCGCCCACGATCGGATCAAACCCAGATCGAGCGCGTCCCGCAGCGTCCCCAGGCATTGACGAACGCCCAGTGGTAGCCGACTGGAAATTGGTAAATTCCAGGTAAACAGATAAGCTCCTAGACTATAGCTAGTTGCCAATGCCGCCGCACCATTTTTGGTCAGACAGCGCATCGTATAACCGATACCCAGCACTAGCAAAGTGCCAATAATCGCCCCCAATATCTGGACGACTTGGAGTGGATGCACTCCGCTCAAAGCGGTGAGAAAGGCCGCCAAGCTAGGAAAAATCGGCAAGTAGTTAATTTGGGGTAAGTCTCTTGCCAATATCTGTTGGACGACCAGCAATCGACCGTAGGTATCGGGATAAGTGAATCGAAACTCGACGATCGGATGCTCGAATCGCAGCCATAAGGAGAGCGCGCCGATCGACAGCATGACGATCGCTGTCAAAAATAGTGATGGTAAGCTAGAGCCAGAGTGATGACCAACCCGATCCGATTTGCGATCTTGTCGCTCGAAGGTATTTGGATCGCTCGATCGCAACCGCTCTTGGGGCACAACGGCTCGACTCGAAATTCGCACCCTGCTAGTCGGGACCACCCGGTGTTGTGCTTCGATTAGCAGCCGAGATTGGATTAACCGCTCGATGGCTCGCCACGGAGACAGCAACCACCGCGACAGTTGTGGCAACGATAACCCGCGATCGAAAATATCGATCGTCGAAAGTGCGATTTGTTGACCGAGCTGTTGAAATTTGCCGCGATACTGCCACCGATCGCTAGCAATCCAACCGATGCCCAAACCAGTCAGATAACACAATACCGCTGTTATCCACGTAAATAAACCTAACTTTGTCCACAATATCCCGCCAATGGCGATTGTCGCAGTCGTCCGCGCAAAAGCTCCCACGATGCGACTAGCCAATGAGGGGATCGATACCTGCCGAAATGCCAACAGCGGTAACAAGCCAAATAGAATGATAAATACTAGTACCACCCACCCACTGGTGAGAAGATCGAGGATGAGGGATGGTTGACTGAACACATGACGGAGACAAAGCTACAATCTCTAGTGTAGTCTGGGGTTTGGCGATCTGAACGATCGAATGTAGAAGTTACTAGTTATGACTTACTAGGGATTTGGATTTTGCGGCTCGCGTTCTGGAGGTTCCCTCCAGATTGAGCGAGACAGCGACGCATCGAACGGGAGGTTCCCTCCCGTTCGATGCGTCAAGACAAGACAGCGACTGAAATCACGCGGAGATTCACGACCCATGTGTTTCAGTCAAGACGGATTTTGGGTTGGAAATAAAATGCGCCCATTACCCACTACCTATTACCCATCAACCCATCCACCCATCCACCCAACTGACATCCTCTGCTATAATAATCATCCAGCGATCGTCAGGAGCGAAAATTACGGCTTATACGCGCCCCCTTGCTAACTTAATCGAGCAACTACAACGCTTGCCTGGAGTAGGTCCCAAATCTGCCCAGAGATTGGCTTTACATATTCTTAAACGATCGGCAACAGAGGTCGAGCAATTGGCTCAAGCTTTGATCGAGGCCAAGCAGCAAGTCGGCTTGTGTCAGGTTTGTTTTCACCTATCTGCCGAACCAATTTGCGATATCTGTCGCAACCCGCAGCGCGATCGACAAACTATCTGTATCGTCGCTGATTCTCGCGATGTGATTGCTTTAGAAAGAACGCGAGAATTTAGCGGTCAATATCATGTTTTGGGTGGGATTATTTCACCGATGGATGGAATTGGCCCCGAGCAATTAAATATTTCATCATTGTTACGACGCATCAATGAGCAAGATGTCAAAGAAGCGATCGTGGCAGTGAGTCCGACAGTCGAAGGCGAGACAACAACTTTATATCTCGGTAGACTGATCTCGCCGCTGACCAAAGTGACGAGAATTGCCTTTGGACTGCCCATGGGCGGCGATCTGGAATATGCAGACGAAATAACTCTCGCCCGCGCTCTAGAAGGCAGGCGAGAGATAAACTAGTGGGGAGTAACATTAAGTCATTTAAGGTCACACTGATAGTTGATAATTGATAATTACTTTTTGCTATGAGCCTTCAGCATAACCGACGATCCACTGTCTCGTTGGCGCAGCCTCTCGGTAAGAGAATCTGTAAATCGCCATCGGAAAACCCGACGTTGGCACAGCCACTCTGGAGGAGTTACGCAAATCGCTATCTACTATCCACTAAGTCAATCTTTTCTTGATTAATACAACCAGTTGCCCCAGTTGTTTTTTCAGAGTATCGACCTCAGTTTCAAGCTGGATGACCTTTTCAACAGTGGCTTGATGTTCGGTATTTTTGGTTTGCTCGAAAGCTTGGAAACTTGCCATTAACTGTTGAATTTGGGCATGTTGCGCGCTTTCTGCGGCTGCAAGCTGCGATCGTAATGCTTGAATTTCGGTATCGGTGCTAGTTTGTAGCTCGGCCATCCGCTCGTGAGCGCGAGTAAGCTGTGCTTGTAACTCCGAGAGGTCGTCATTGTTAACTTGCGATTCGGTTGGCACTACGACTGCGCTTGGTAGCTCTGCTACACGAGGACGAGCTTTGCGCGCTTTGGTCATCGCTACCCGAATTGCTTCAGCTAGCACGACTCGATCGAATGGCTTCTCGATGAATTCAAAAAATTCAAAGGGTTCGGAAATCTTACTAGTGACTTCCTCTTTTTTCCCAGACATTAATACCAGGGGGATTTTCTGAAATTCTGGATGTGCTTGAATTTGCTGAAATACATCCCACCCACTGAGTTTGGGCAAGATAAAATCTAACATGATCAGCGCAGGGTGTTCTTTTTCGACAAAGTTGATGCCCTCCAGCCCATCTTTTGCCTCGATTACTTCAAAGTCTCCCTCTGGAAGCATATCGCGCACTGTCTTCCTGATTACGCGGCTATCATCAATTACCAAGATTTTGCTAGTTGCCACACTTGACTCCTTTTTGTCTGTTATGAACTTAGGTGTTGTACTCGTCGTTACTCCTATCCTTATAATTCAGACGATCGAACCCAGTTTCAGTGCAAATAAATAAAATTCCCTATAAATTCCGATCTTAATCGAGAATTGCTAAGATTCAAGGGTAACATCGATCGACTCCTGCTCGACAATTTAATTAGGGGATAGGGGATAGGGATTAGGTTTTAGGCTTTAGGCTTTAGGTTTTAGGTTTTAGGCTTTAGGTTTTGGAACTGCGTTCCCTATCTCCCCGTCTCCCCGTCTCTCCCTTTCTCCTCTCCCCGTCTCTCCCTTTCCCATACACCCATGCACTCACCTACAGACTTAGCCAATTGGCGCGCGGAAGTTCAGGCTTTACCGAGTTGGTTGCGGCGATCGATCGGTACGGCTAGCGAACTTTCGACAGTGCAGCAGATCGTCAAGCAGCGTCAGATCCATACGATCTGCGAAGAAGGTCGCTGTCCCAATCGCGGTGAATGTTACAGTCAGAAAACTGCGAGCTTTTTGTTGATGGGGCCTACTTGCACCAGAAGTTGTGGTTTTTGTCAAGTAGATAAAGGACACGCGCCGATGCCGTTAGATCCTCAAGAACCCCAAAAAGTGGCTGAGGCGGTTGCACTACTGGGATTGCAATATGTGGTATTGACAGCGGTAGCGCGGGACGATTTGGAGGATGGCGGTGCGGGTTATTTTGTGGCGACGATCGCGGCAATTCGGGCTGTCAACCCGCAGACTCAAGTAGAAGTGCTGACTCCAGATTTTTGGAGCGGCAAGGATGCCCGCCAGCAGCAGCAACAACGGATTGCCACTGTAGTTGGCGTCAAACCAGCTTGTTACAATCACAATGTCGAAACGGTAGCCAGACTCCAAGATCGGGTGCGGCGGGGGGCAAAATACCAGCGATCGCTAGATGTGCTCGGTTATGTCAAGGAGTTAGATCGAAGCATTCCCACAAAGTCGGGGCTGATGCTGGGACATGGCGAAACTGAAGCCGAAATTATCGAAACTTTACAAGATTTGCGATCGATCGATTGCGATCGCGTCACATTGGGACAGTATATGCGACCGTCGTTAGAGCATCTACCAGTCGTCAAATATTGGACTCCCGCCGAATTCGATCGATTGGGAGAAATCGCCCGCGAACTAGGATTCAATCACGTTCGATCGGCACCATTGGTAAGGAGTTCCTATCATGCAGGAGAATGATTGGATTTTGGATTTTGCGGATGCGTTCTCTTCTCTTGACGCACACAAACGGGCGGGAACCTCCCGGAGGTTTAGCTAATCGATCGTCAACAATTACTGTTTTCCGTCCTTTGTAGCATCTACCTTAGCAGAAAAATAGAGGATTGCGAGTGCGAACTATCTGGTTCACTCCTCCCCATTTGGGGATGCTGTACACCTATGTTACCTGGTGAAGATCGCACCTCAATTAATTGTGGTTGTTTTTCTTCCTTTATAGATTTCGCGCGGATCGATGCCACTATCTTGAAGATATTTATAGACTATTTGCAATCTTTGTTCGGCGATCGTTGCCCTACTCTCCGAGCGATCGAATTTCTCTTCTAGCTCGCTATTCAATTTAATTTGAGCTTGGAGTTTTTCTTCTAATTGCTTAATCATCGGCCAAGCATTTTCTGGCTCGATTGTTGAAGTTTTAGATTGGATTTTTTCAGATAACTCAGTAGACGCATGACGATTTAATTCATCAATAACTGTTAGTGATTCGGATGATTTTGGCGTTGGTTTTGATTGATGAATATCTGTAGTGTTCCTAAGACTTTCTTGCATAACCTGAGCCAGCCACAAGACTTTATCATCGCGCTTGAGAACGAGTTGACCCGCGATTGTTTTGATCGTAAAAGTACCTGCATTTACATTGATATTCTGCACTGGATACCAGCTACTTTTAAAACTGACCAAAATATTCATATTAAACCGCTGTTTATCTTGAAATCTTTCGGTCGGCCACCATTTTTTCCACAAAATTGATGGATCTGTATACCAAATTCGATAGCCAGCAGGCGTTACATAATGTCTATATTCGATAAAACCCGGACGGCTGGCATCGCCAAACATTACAAAATCTCGCTCGATCGACATCCGATCGATTAATTCTAAAAATGGCGAGCCATGTTTGACAATTAGGGTACGCGGTTTGCTTTGTAAGTACATAATGGCGATCGGATCGCCATTGCGAGCTAGGAGTTGAGATACTCCCCCAGTCACCTCTAATCGTAGATTCGGACTAGCTAAGAGTTGATTGCTACCTTGAATGAATTTTTCAATTAATCGCTCGTCATCTAAGTCAAACATATTAGATGTGGTTGATTTCTCGCTAATCATATTTTTTAAATAAGGGATGGATGATAAGGGTGAGGAGATTAGGGATTAGTTAATATAAAGTTTAGAATTAGCGATCTCGGATAGATGAGGCAGACTCATTGTTGAGAGAATCGTTTGGGTATTATCACGATCGAGATCGCCAAATATTGGCGATCTGTTACGTAGCTGATTATGTTTTGACCCAATCGTAACCGATCGATCTAGCAATTCGTATCCGACAAAAGTCGGAGATTCGCTCTCAGGGGAGAGATACTCTCATCATCTTGAAACAGCTCCGACATCCTTGGTTTTGAATCCTAATCCCCTATCTGTAGCCGCTGTCTGAGCAGATTTAATCCCTGAGAGGCAGACATCCGGCGAATCAACTCTCGTTCCCGCTGTGAGCTTAACTGATATTTAATTCCCTCGACATTCCCATTTGGACTGGCAATACCGATATACACCAACCCCACAGGTTTAGTGTCCGTGCCACCACCAGGGCCAGCAACACCTGTAATACTTACCCCCCAGTCAGTTCTCAACTTAGTCTTGACCCCCGCCGCCATCTGTCGTGCCACGATCTCGCTTACAGCACCTTCAGCCGCCAGATCCTCAGCATTCACGTCTAAGAGATCGATTTTGACGCGATTGGCATAGGAAATTACCCCACCCATAAAATATTCAGAACTGCCAGGGATATCTGTCAGCATCTGACCCAAACCTCCACCAGTACAGGATTCGGCTACAGATAGAGTTTGCCCTTTGGCTTTTAATAATCCGCCGACGACACTAGCCAACGTATCCTCATCTTCACCATAATAATGCACCCCAGCAATTTGTTTGATTTCCTGCGCGATCGGTTCGATGAGCGCGTTTGCCTCTGCCTCATTTGCCGCTCTTGCTGAAATCCGCAATCGGACTTCGCCTTTGCCTGCATATGGAGCGACTGTGGGATTGGCAGAGTTAAAGAGATGATTCACCTTTTCGGCTAAGGCGGCTTCGGGAATGCCAAAAAAGCGCAGACTGCGACTATAAATCGTACTTTGGCCGTAACCTTGAGTTTTTAAAAACGGAACGGCTGTGTCCCGCCACATGCGTTGCATCTCGCGCGGAACGCCTGGAAAAGTAAAGATCGTCAATCCCGCTCGCGGCTGCCAAATCATTCCTGGTGCCGTCCCCGCAGGATTGGGCAAAAGATCGGCACCTGCGGGTTGGAGTGCCTGTTTGCGGTTGCTCGGTGTCATTACTCGCCCACTCTGAGCGAATTTTTGCTGAATATCGGCAATGACTTCGGAATGTTCTACTAATGGCGTATTAAAATAACTGGAGATCGATTCTGTTGTCAAATCGTCTGGTGTCGGCCCCAAACCACCTGTAAAAATTAAGATACTCGATCGATTAGCAGCAATCTCGATCGCTTGATGGACTCGATCGATATTATCCCCTACTACTGTTTGATAAAAATGCGGTACTCCTAGCTCGGCAAGTTCTTTGGCTAAATATTGAGAATTACTATTGAGAATATCACCGAGTAATAATTCGGTACCGACACAGATTACTTCAGCAGCCATAAGTTAGATCGGGAGTTATAGGGATGAGTGTGGACGATTCGATCGAATAAAGATAGAGATATATCGAGTGCAGCGATCGTTATCTTTAATTAAGCTTGTGCAACATTTACGTAATGAATGGCGAGAGTTACGTAGTTACTCATATACTTTACTATACTCTCTAATTTATCCAAGCAAATGTCCCAAACCACAACCGCTAAATCTTTCTTACAGCTTATCGGTCGCACTTCATTCCTGGGCTTCATTGTCTTTTGTGGTTTGAATCTATTGCCTCAACCTGCCTCTGCTCAGTCCCAAACCCAGCAGATTGTTAATGCTTTTTTTAATAGTGGTTATAGTTACTGCGATGCTCAAATGTTGGCTACTGCTTGGCAAACTAACCCCTATGGTGCCAAAATTAGAGCGGGTAAAATGATTCTCGGTTATGCCGCCTTTCCAGGTCGCGTCTCAAATAAACTCGCAGCCGCACGTAGAACTTATAGCGGACAGGGGGTTTGTAACTATAGTAGCAATTTTAGTTATGAAGATGCTGTCGCACTCGCCGCCTACTGGAATATCCCTGTCGAAACGGCTAAATCCAGCCTGACGAGTAAATTAGAATACGGTAATTTAGCCCTAGCCAAAAAAGTCGTCCGCGAAGCCTATCAAGCTTCTAAAAAATCCGATCGTAACCAGCCGATCTCTAGTCGGGCGCGCACATCTAGTTTGACTAATCTATTTACTGGACGGGATAAATGTTTAGATATTATTAATGACGGTAGAAACGATCGAGTGACCATGGCTGAATGTGGCAATTTTACTGGCCAGCAATGGACGCTATCTCCCAGTCGAGCAAATTCAGATACTTATCGATTGACAACTCAATTTACAGGCACAAATAAGTGTTTGGATATTATCAATGATGGTAGAAACAATAGATTGACAATGGCTACCTGTGGTAATTTTTCTGGTCAATTCTGGAAGCTATCGCCGAGTAATAAAAATTCCGGTACTTATCGATTGACAACTCAATTTACAGGTGCGAGTAAGTGCTTGGATATTATCAATGATGGTACTAATAATCGATTGACGATGGCTCAATGTGGTGATTTTTCAGGACAATACTGGGTCAAGAGTGATGCTCCTTAAATTACAGCAGATTGCAACTCGATCGAGGTACACCATTTAATAAATTCAAAAACCCGACTTCTTACAAGAAGTCGGGTTTATATACCTTACAAACAGAAAAGTGCTGTAATTGAGAATTGAGAGCAAAAGATCGTGACCGAGATTAATTGGAAAATTGGCATTGAGATTGAATTGTTAGCCCCATTGCGCAAAAGTCGCCTCGACTTAGCACAAGCGATTAGCGATCGTTATCAAGGTAGTATTCGATCGTTTTTTCATCCTCAATCCGAGCCGAGCAAAGTACCAGGCGTGCCGATTTTTCATAATTTAACGCTGGGTTATGAAGTATTAGATGCCCAGCAAAATTCGATCGCCAAATGTGTAGACGATCTGACATTGCAAGCCGATCTCAATCGTAATGCGCTACCAAAACCTGGTTGGTATCGGATCGTCAGCGATGACGAACGATTGTTGCGACTGATTAAACAGCAAGCAGATCCACAACTACCATTGGCAGAAGTGATGCAACCGATCGCGCGGTTGTTTGGCACCTTACCCGAATCTGGCCAGGGCGGCATGATTCGAGTTAATGACGAGGTTGGGGCTTCGATCGCGATCGCTGCCCCATTACCGGGCGAAAGAGAGCGACCATGCGAGCTAATTACAGCTCCAATATCTACACATCATGCCGAGCGATTAGAAGAATTATTAAGTCTGGCTCGATCGCTTAATTTTACGGCTCCTCTGGAGGGCGCGACTCACATTCATTTCGATGCGACTGCGATGCAATCGGCTCATGCGATCGCCAATCTTGTGAATTTACTCTGGATTTATGGCGATATTCTCAAACAATTGATGCGTACCAATCCACATTGCCGACGATTGGGTCGCTGGTCTAATTCTCTAGTCGAAATAGTCTCAGCACCAGGCTTTCGCAATCTCGATTGGCCAGAAGCTCAAGCTAAATTGCAGTCAGCCAATCTAACTAAATATTGTGATTTTAATCTAGTCAATTGTATTCAAAATATTCCTCATAAAAATACGATCGAAGTGCGGATTTTGCCAGTCTATCTTGAAAGTCAACCGATCGTCGAGGCTGCATCTTTATTTGCCGCAATTTTAGAGTGTTCGCTGGAGTCAAAAATCATCAAAACTAGAGAAGTTAAGGTATGCTCGATCAAAAATACCAAATCTTTACTAGATATCTTACCTTTATCTAAATCTCAGAAAAATGATTGGTTAGATCTTGCTAAAAAGTCCCTGAAGGAAAAAAATAATTAGTCTTAAGTAGGTGAGCCTAATTAAATATAAGATAGGTAGTGCTCATCAGCTAGGTTTCAGACAAAATCTATTTTACAAATAATTGCGCCTACCTACTTATAGCAGTACTCAGAGTAATTAGGACATTATTAAACCTTAGGACATAGCCCCGACTTCTTACAAGAAGTCGGGGTTATGTCCTAATCTCATTGGCAGTTGCGATATTTTGGACATCTATGCAAAACCCCCCTCACACCAGTGTGAGGGGGGTTTTAATCTCTCAAATCAAACAGGTATTAACCGTTGATAGCAGGAGCAGTCAAAGCAACAGGAGTAGCTTCACCAGCAGCCAAGTCGAGCGGGAAGTTGTGAGCATTACGCTCGTGCATTACTTCCATACCCAAGTTAGCGCGGTTGATGATGTCTGCCCAAGTGTTGATGCCACGACCTTGTGAGTCAACTACAGATTGGTTGAAGTTGAAACCGTTGAGGTTGAACGCCATGGTGCTTACGCCCAAGGAAGTGAACCAGATTCCAACTACAGGCCATGCACCCAAGAAGAAGTGCAAGGAACGGGAGTTGTTGAAAGAAGCGTATTGGAAGATTAAACGACCGAAGTAGCCGTGAGCTGCAACGATGTTGTAAGTTTCTTCTTCTTGTCCGAATTTGTAACCATAGTTTTGGCTTTCAACTTCAGTTGTTTCACGAACTAAGGAAGAAGTTACCAAGGAACCGTGCATAGCGGAGAACAAGCTACCACCGAAGACACCAGCTACACCCAACATGTGGAAGGGGTGCATTAAGATGTTGTGCTCAGCTTGGAATACGATCATGAAGTTGAACGTACCGGAGATACCCAAAGGCATACCGTCAGAGAAAGAACCTTGACCGATGGGGTAGATTAAGAATACTGCGGTTGCTGCTGCTACGGGAGCGGAGTAAGCGACGCAGATCCAAGGACGCATACCGAGGCGGTAGGAGAGTTCCCATTCACGACCCATGTAGCAGAAGATACCGATTAAGAAGTGGAATACTACTAGTTGGTAAGGACCGCCGTTGTATAGCCATTCATCTAAGGAAGCTGCTTCCCAGATGGGGTAGAAGTGAAGACCGATAGCGTTGGAGGAAGGAATAACAGCACCGGAGATGATGTTGTTGCCGAACATTAAGGAACCTGCTACTGGTTCGCGAATACCGTCGATGTCTACTGGAGGAGCGGCGATGAAGGCGATGATGAAGCAGATTGTTGCGGAGAGGAGGGTTGGTACCATCAGGACGCCGAACCAACCGACGTAGATGCGGTTCTCGGTGGAGGTAATCCAACTACAGAAGCGATCCCAGACGTTCGCGTTCTGGGTGCGTTGTAAGGTTGTGGTCATGGTTTTATGATTGCTTGTGTTCCTGGTGGAACGGAATGTTTTTGATGTATGTACATAATTTAACTCGATTGTTAACGTTTGTAAACCTTTCTCAGGTTTGTAGACCTTATGGGAGTCATCAGGTTTGGTTATGACTGGGGATCGAGTCATCTTTTGCACACATAGCGAGCTGAGTTGAATTTCTGGCGACATCGATCTGGATCGACAGTTCTTCACCACTAGTCACTTTACTTACTCTATCCGTAGTGACAAAGTTAGATACTTAGGATCGTGAAAATAGTGGATAGCAGCAATTCGCGTGCCGTCTGCCTATATTTAGGGCAGGCTGTCGCCAACGCCGCCGCAGTATCCAAAATCCAAAACTCCTCATGGCACAATAGAACAACTCACTAATAACAGACAAATTGTGAAGATTGGGATCGTTGGAATTGGATTAATCGGCGCGTCGCTGGGTTGGGATTTGCGCCAATTAGGTCATGAAGTAGTTGGTGTTAGCCGTCAGCAGCAGACTTGTGAAATTGCCATCGGTAAAGGTGTGTGCGATCGAGCCAGTTGTGAGCTGGCAAGCCTTAAGGATACTGAGGTTATCTTTATCTGTACCCCAATTGCCGCAATTCTGCCGATGGTGGTGCAACTAGTACCGTTGCTAGATCCGCAGACGATTATCACCGACGCCGGATCTGTCAAAGGCGCGATCGTCGATCGCGCGACAGAAATATGGCCGAATTTTGTAGGCGGACACCCGATGGCTGGCAACTCAGAAAGTGGGATTGCGGCCTTTGAAAAGGGTCTATTTGCCGATCGCCCTTATGTTTTGACCCCAACACCAATTACAGTCCCTTCTGCTCTCGATACAGTTGAGGCGTTAGTACGATCGCTCGATGCTGTCATTTATCATACGACTCCCGATCGACACGATCTGGCGGTGGCGTGGATTTCCCATTTACCCGTAATGGTGAGTGGCAGCTTAATTGGTGCTTGTTTGGCACAAGCCGATCCGACAATTCTCGATCTGGCCAAAAAGTTTGCCAGTACTGGCTTTAGAGATACCAGTCGGGTGGGAGCTGGCAACCCCGAAATGGGGATGATGATGGCACAATACAATCGCGATGCGCTGCTGAAGGCATTGCATGGCTATCGCGATCGGTTGGATAGTGTAATTAACTCGATCGAACAAAACGAATGGACAGAAATTAAGGATTTGTTAACCAATAATCAAGCCGCACGCCCTGAATTTTTAGATAGTAAAGATATTCATGATTAGACCTCCTGCCAAAGTCGGAGATCGGTGTATGGAGGGTTGAGGTTAGCGGATAAGGCGTCGGGAATAGACCAGTGTCAATGATGGGAAACGCCAAGCACAAAAAAAGACCATTCGATCGAATAGTCTTAGTTATAAATAATTAATCTAGGCAGCTAGAAACTGCTATCTCGATCGCTAAAGTGGTAGAAAATTAAACCGGAACGATTGAAATTGCTGACTATTAGCTTAGTCCGCATTCGCTTAGCGTTTCGCAGAGAAGGCCGACTTTGCACCGTTAGCCGCGATTTTAATCGCTGGCTGGCTGACAAGATCGAATGTTATTTAATAAACAACATTTCCTCATAAGTAGGCAACGGCCATAGGTCGTCGGCGACTTCAGCTTCGAGTCCGTCTGCATATTTGCGGACATCATCCATCAACGGACGCACGGTTTTGACGAGATATTGCATGTGTGCTTCCATCGAGTCAAAATCTTCATTGTGTAAGGAAGATTCTAATTTGCTGACTAAATCCATCATCGATTTAGTCAAGCCAGAGACTTTGTGGGCACATTCAGTATCGAAATCAACGCCGATTTCTTTGAGTCCGGCGATAGTCGTAGACAAGTCAGTCAAGTAGCGGCTGGCGGCTGGATAAATCAGCTTTTTGGCAATGCTGATGACTAGTTTAGCTTCGACCTCGATCGACTTGATATACTGTTCGGCGTAAGTTTCGTAACGGCTGGCCAGTTCTACAGGCGAGAGAATACCCAGGTTGCTGAATAATTTGACGATCGCTTCTTCATTCAGTACGGGTAAAGCATCTGCTGTCGTCCGCAGGTTACGCAAACCGCGTTCTTCAACTGCCATTTTGTGCCACTCCTCAGAGTAACCGTTGCCATTGAATACCACTGCGCCGTGGTTGTCGATTACCTCTTTGAGTACGGTTTGAATCGCCACATTGAGTTCGGTGCCTTTAGCTGTTTCCGTTTCTAATTTATCGGCCATCCAATTGAGAGAATCCGCCAGGATCGTGTTCATTGCCACTAATGGCCCTGCCACCGACTGTCCCGAACCGACTGCGCGGAACTCAAAACGGTTACCAGTGAAGGCAAATGGTGAAGTCCGGTTGCGATCGCCTGCATCTGTGGGCAAGATCGGTAAGGTATCGACACCAATGTGCATCACACCTTTAGATTTCGATCCCTTCAGATTTCCTTGTTTGATTTGCTCGAAAACATCTTGCAATTGATCGCCTAAATAGATCGAGATAATTGCTGGTGGAGCTTCGTTGGCACCCAAACGGTGATCGTTGCTAGCTGTAGCAATTACCGCACGCAACAGTGGGCCATAAGTGTGAATACCACGAATGATCGCACCGCAGAAGACTAAGAATTGAGCGTTAGAGTGGGGATTGTCGCCTGGATCTAATAAGTTGCCTTGGGTGGCATTACCGACAGACCAGTTGACGTGTTTGCCCGAACCATTAATGCCTGCAAACGGTTTTTCATGCAGCAAGCACATGAAGCCATGTTTTTTGGCCATGGTCTTGAGCATGGTCATGATCAGTTGCTGGTGGTCGGTAGCAACGTTGGCAGCCTCGTGGTAAGGCGCGATTTCAAATTGACCGGGTGCGACTTCGTTGTGGCGGGTTTTGGCAGGAATGCCGAGTCGGTAGAGTTTTTCTTCGACATCTTGCATGAACACCTGTACGCGTTCGGGAATGGCACCAAAGTAGTGGTCGTCAAATTGTTGACCTTTGGCAGGTGGTTTCCCAAACAGAGTTCTGCCTGCGAGCAACAAGTCGGGACGACTGTTGGCAAAGTTGGCATCGACCAAAAAGTATTCTTGTTCTGCGCCACAACTGGAGTTGACGGGTGCAATGTTGCTGTTGCCCAATACTTTGAGGACTCTGGTTGCGGCTTTATTCATTGCGGCATTCGATCGCAACAGGGGCGTCTTCTTGTCGAGAGCTTCGCCAGTCCAAGAGACAAACACCGTCGGGATGCACAAGGTGGAACCATTATCGGTTTCCATGATAAAGGCTGGACTAGTGACGTCCCAAGCTGTATAACCGCGTGCTTCAAAGGTAGAACGGATGCCACCATTGGGGAAGGAAGAACCGTCGGGTTCGCCTTGTACTAAGAGCTTACCAGCAAACTCAGAGATGACCGAACCATCACTTTGGACGGAAACAAAACCGTCATGTTTTTCAGCAGTGGCATTAGTCAGCGGATAAAAGACGTGAGCGTAGTAAAGCGCGCCTTTAGAAATCGCCCAATCTTTCATCGCGACTGCTACAGAGTCTGCGATGTCGATATTTAGCGATTCGCCAGTTTGAATCGTCTTTTTAACAGATTTAAAGACATCCTTGGGCAGGCTTTCTTGCATCTTGCTCAAAGTGAAGACATCGCACGCCCATAGATCTTCCAACCGTTTGGGAGCCTTGGGGGGCATTGGCTCGCGGTTGGTAATTTGATAAATTGCTTGCATTCGGGATTCATTTCCACTCACAGCTTTTTTCCTCTCTGGCTCTTGACACCAATAAATAATAATTGCGATCCATACCTAAAATAGGTACATATGATACCGATTGACAGCGATAGATGTGTGTTCGACAATATTTTCGCTGTTGAGTAGTCAGTAGCTACCTGTATTTAACGTCACATTGGTTGAGATAACCCAGCCCAAACAAGTTTGGTAACAAAGGTGTCGCTACATATTTGGTTTAACTCATTTCTCTGACTCGATTTGCGACATTATCTCATGGTATTGCGAGATCTAAAAATTTCTAGCAATTATCTTAAGCTCTCGCTCGGAGATCGAGAGTGACTTTCCTCCAGCTCTGCTGTTTGGCTGATGTTCTCACCAACAACTGGACAGTCTATTAAATTAAGTTATGATGGAAAATGTAACAAAAGTTGTCTCCAAGATTCTTAACACCACAAAATCATTTACCTTTTGGCATAGTTTCTACGATGAATAACTCCTCCTCCACACCTACGAACGATACTTCGGTTTGGACTAGCCTCAAACAAGCGATCGCTGCTAGTTCGGGATTTCAACACTGGGCATCGCAACTATCGACCTTAGAACAATCCAATCTCAATCTTGACGCTCGCGTCCAACGCTATTTGCGCGAAACGCTCGAAACGCTCGCTTATTAAATTTTACGCTCGATCTGCCAGGGTAGAGGCAATTGTCTCTATCCAGTTTTTGCCATGTTTCAAAGATGCTAGTGCTTAGTGTCGATCTGAGGGTATCCACGAAGGGCACGTCTACAAATTAATTGCGTCGCGCTAATGCGAAGCGATCGTGTCCTGCTAGATCGTTGATAATTTCTATGTCTGTATAACTACCCTGTTTTGTTAGTAGCTCTATTACAGCACAACCCTGTCCCGCCATCATTTCGATTAACCAAATCCCTCCTGGCTGAAGATATGCAGGTGCGGTTTCGACTAAAACCCGAATCGCCTCCAAGCCATCAAAACCGCCATCTAAGGCCAAGTGCGGCTCGTGCTTGACAACTTCGGGTTGCAACCGCAGCACCTCCTCAGAGGGAATATATGGCGGGTTAGAGAGCATTCCGGCAACTCGTCCCTGAAGGTGGGCGATAGACGACCACCAATTGCCTTGACTGAAAGTAATCCGTTGGCGTAGCCGCCGAGCATCAGAATCGATAACGTCTAACTTTGTCGCATTTAGGCAAGCGATCTTTAAAGCAGCCGCACTGTAGTCTACCGCATAGATCTGGGCATCTGGTAACTCCTTCGCCAACCCGATCGCAATCGCACCGCTCCCAGTCCCTAAATCGACCCAAATGCCCTGTTTTTGCAGGTTATTAGCATTGGCTATGGCAATATCGATTATCGATTCTGTTTCGGGACGGGGAATTAGAACCGCAGGCGAAACCACTAGCTCGAAATCTCGCCAAAAGGCAGTGCCGATTAAATACTGCACGGGCTGATGATTTGCTACTCGATCGTGCCACAATGCCGATAATCGATCGAGTGACATTGAAATCGGAATCGATCGATCTGGTGCGATCGATTCTAACCGCAAAGTGAGCCGATCTAAGTTAGCAACGGATTGGAGCAACCAATCGATCTCGCGCTCGCTAATCTTTCCCGGTGCCGCAACACTTCGCGCCCATCTCCGCCAAGCCCATAATTCTCTTCCGGTAACTAAGCTGTCTGACATTTCGATCGTATATGAGATTTTAGGAGAGCGGGGAGCGGAGGAGTGGATGGGTGGAGACGCAAGCATCCTAAAACCTAAAGTCTAAAGCCTAAAGCCTATTCCCTTCTGCCCTCATTAAGGCTTGGGCTTAGTTGTGGCAGGTTTAGTTTGCACGGCGCGTAATTTGCGGATGCTTTCGACACTTTCAGCAGATGGCACGAATACTAGTTGCTGTTGTGCGGGATAATTTTTGGTTTTAAAGTCTTGCAATACGACATGCAGAAAATTAACCTTGATTTCTGCTTTGGCGACTAATTTAGGATCTTTTTTTCTCACGCGATCCAACCATTGTTGGGCTTGTTGTCTGTCCAGAAATAGCGGTGTTAAATTATTCTCCTGTACCGTTACATATTTGTCTTGCTGCTTAATCGCAACCATAAATAACGGTACTGGATACAAAGCATTAGCTTGAAACGGCTTTTTGAGCAGTTGCGCGTTTTTGAGTTGTCGCTCTGTCGGGAAAAATACAAAGCTTACGCCAGGAGATTTTTTTTGCATCTCTGACTGGATTTTATAAATTTCGCTCAGCGGCACGATCGTAATTTGCGCTACTTTACTTTGCTGTGGCTGCTCTTTTCTAAGCTTTTTTAATAGAGCGGCAGCATCTTTCAATTCCATAAATACTGGCGTAATCGTGCGAGTCGCGCCCCCATTTTTGATGCTCTGCTGGAGGAAGTTGCCCGTACCATTAGTAATCGTGAATACTGGCACCTTCTGAAGTTTTTCAATAATTTGCGCTTCGGGAAGTGCGCGTGCGGGTTGGGGTACAATCGCCATCGGTGCGAGCATTGCACCCACGATCGCGAGCGGAAGAATTAACGATTTAAACATTGTGTGATACTAAAAGATGGCTAGTATTTGAGATACTGTCCGGGTGTCTGTTGGCGATCGAGATGTCGATACTCGGCAGGTTGGATCGTATTGCGCTACCAACTTGGGGCGTGCAGGATAGATTTTCGCTAAGGACTCAATAATTTTAACCTAAAGCGATCGTCGCTAAGAAGTTCCGACTATGAGCCGATCTGATTGGTTCCCGACCTAAAGCTTATATGGAAACAGAGAGACTAGATAACTTTCTAGCCTCTCTATCAATCTATTGGTGGTTTATTTTGCTTACTCCCCGGGCAAGGCTCGAACTTGCGACCAATCGATTAACAGTCGATCGCTCTACCACTGAGCTACCGAGGACTATGTTTTAGTGATGTTTCACACTGTTAATATAATATCACCATCGCTTGAAATTTGGCAAGTAGATTTTAAAACTTTTTTCGGTTCGTACCTCAGCTCAGTAACGCCGATCTCCGGAGTGCCACAGCGGATGAAATAGCTGTTAATCTAAGACTTGACTGTACTGTTGGGGCATGAGAGTTATGGATTTAGCAATCGCGGTAATTTGCTGCAATTGCGCGCTGGCGATCATCATTTTAGCGATCGCGGTATGGGTGAGGCGGTTTCGCAGACAATTAATCGCATTGACTAAGTGGTGCGATCGGTGGGAGCGAGACTGCAATCTTGGATTGGAGAATGCCCCAGCATCGATCGCCAACAGCCGCCTGCAAATCGAAAGGCTCTACCAGCTCTATCGACAACAATTGCAAACCATCGATCGCATTCAGTCTTTTAGAGCATTTTTAGGCATTCTTCGAGCTGTGATTCGACGGTAGAATTTGACGGGGGACGAGGGGAAGAGGTGACTGGGTGACGCTTGCGTCAAAAAATTCACCATCAACTATCAACTATCAACTATTCCACCCTTCTAGGGATTTACCCGAATCCGTCCCTGACAAACAAGGGCACCGCTTATCAGCTCTAGTTGGGTAATATCGACATCATCGCCGAGATCGATTTGATGGCTCTGGATCTGGCTGCCAGGAAGATCGAGCGCGCAGCTAATCGTCAGCGGATCGAGATCGAGAATATGTCCATCGCGAATCTGAACGCCCATGACGATCTCGATCGGTGCCGTTCGATCTTCAGTGGTGAGATTTCCTTGTAAAATTAAAGTCTGGGGAGCAATCTGGAGATGTCCCCAATCGATCTGCCAGCGAGGAGCTTGTGTCTTTGCCGCTAAGATTTGGGTGAGGAGATCTGTAATTGCTTGAGATAATAGTGGTGCGGCTAGAGAATCTTGTAAGTTGGCTTCGCTAAATTTAACATCAGCCAGTACCGCGATCGGTTCTAGTAGTCGTAGAGCTTGACCTTTGAGGACTTGGGGCAGGTTAATCCGAATATTCTTAGCGAGCAGATCGATCGATCCCAATGATAAACCCTGATAGATCGCGCCTACTGCTACCACCGATACCTGGGGGATCGTGCCGCCCAAAATTTGCCGACTGCCGCCTGCGATCTCAACTTGGATGTCATCTACATGCGATACTTGCGATCTCAACCATCCCCGACAGGCAGGTGCGAGTATGGAGCTAACTATTCCTCTAGTTTGATTTGTCAATGTCGCTAGCTCTTCTGTGTAATATTTCTGAAAAAGAGTCTACATGTAAATAGTTGCTCGTTTCTAGTGAATAATATCAGTAAACTGGAGACTGCTAAATGTAGAACATTAGATATTACTCACATAATGCCTAGAGACTAGTTACTGCGTAGATCTGAGGGTGCCCCTTGTGGGTACCCTCGGTCGAAACTAAGCAATCTCAAATCTTCCACTTTTATTCCCACACCATGACTGTCCGGCTTCAGAAAATTTTATCCCAATGGGGAATTGCTTCGCGTCGGCGTGCGGAGCAACTAATTTTGGCAGGCAGAGTGCGAGTTAATGGCGAGGTAGCCAGAATAGGACAAACAGCCGAACCTGCTACCGATCGGATAGAAGTTGATGGTAAACTAATTGCAGGACAGAGCCGACCTGAGCCGATCTATCTACTGCTCAATAAACCAGTTGGTGTCGTGTCTACCTGTTTCGATCCGCAAGGTCGTCCGACAGTGTTAGAATTGCTGCCACCTCAACTGCGCGATTCTGAAGGAATTCATCCGGTAGGTAGATTAGATATCGATTCCAGTGGTGCATTATTGCTTACTAATGATGGCGATTTGACCTTTAGGTTGACTCACCCGCGTCACAGTATCGGTAAAACTTATGCTGTGTGGGTGCAAGGGCGACCGACGGCAGCCACATTATCTGCATGGCGCAACGGGATCGACTTGGATGGGCGAGATACATTGCCAGCACGGGTGACCGTTATTAAGCAACAACCGGATCGAACTTTGCTCGAAATCGTGCTCGTTGAGGGTCGAAACCGACAAATTAGAAGGGTTGCCGCACAATTAGCACATCCTGTGATTCATCTCCATCGTACCAGAATAGGTAACATTTGTATCGACGGAGCGAGACCGCTCGCGATCGGTTGCTACCGCCATTTGCAAATCACAGAAATCCACACTCTCCAATTGACTGGGGATCGAGTAGAATGATTTTCACCTTTAATTAAGCAATTAAGGTGAAGGCGCAATTTTAGACAAGATTCTCATAGCTTAACCCCCCCCATCGATATCCCTTACAACTACCCCACAAGCAGCGTCGTGACTCTACTGGCACCGTTCAAGCACATTACCGCTTTCAAACTGTCTAAATTGTCCATGTTTTTAGGTGCGGCATCTCCCCTAGAGAGCTTTCGGATTAAAACACCTGACGGCGAACCGATCGAACCTGTCATCGCGGCTCCTTTGCCGCCAACTCCAACTGAGATTTTGCAAGACATTGGGAATAACCTTCGCCAATTACGAGAGTATAAGCAGATGTCGCGCGAGGATATCTCTGCGCTCACGCAGATTCAACCCCGCTTGATTCAAGCGATCGAAGAAGGGCATATCGAAATGCTCCCCGAATCTGTGTTTGTGAAGGGAATGATCAAACGGTATGGAGATAGCTTGGGTTTAGATGGTAGAACTATCGCCTCACAGGTACCCAAATGGGAGCCAGAAGTTGCTACTTTCGATCCGATTACCAAACTTCAGACTACGGGTTTTAGCTCTCCGATGCGAGTTAGTCCCGGACGACTTTATTTTGGTTACACTTTGGCAATTGTCAGCTTGGGGGCATGTGCGTCACACTTAATCGATAATGCTACCAAACCGCCAGCACTGCCAACTTCCGTGCCGATGGCGCAACCGCGTCCGGCAGCGATCCCAGCAGTAAATGCGGTCGAGCCAGCTCAACCCAGTCCGGGTGTGGGGGTTGAGATCGTCGTCCAAAGTCCGACCTGGGCACAAATTGGTATCGATGGTACTACTAAATTTACTGGAAATTTGAAAGTTGGAACTCAACTAAATTGGATTGCCACTAAACAAATTACCATTAATACTAATAATGCAGGTGGGTTAGTCATCTCTCGCGGTAAGCAACCAGCAAAACCATTAGGTAAAATCGGTCAAAAGCAAAGTGTGACTATTAAGGTTAGTAAATAATTAGTTTACAGATCTGGACATTCAGACGATACGATCGCGATCGCCATTAATGCGTAATCTCCGACCGGAATAATTTTAACTAATGTTATAAGCCCAGCGGTGGAACTTTCGGCTCGATCGCGTACTAAGTTTCGCTCGAAGATTTCGGGTAGTGGTATAAATTGCCGCTACCCGAAATCTTGTGAGCTAGATCGGTTTGATGTGGTGATAACTAAGTTTGGCAGTAGCGCGACTAAATCGCAGGAGATCGCTCTCGACAGCGAGATATCCAGTGAGAGTAAACCGCTCGAAACGTCAAACGTTCGCTGCAAAAGAGCGATCCCGGCTAGCTTTTGCCACAGATTCAAGATCGATCGTCAATGTAGTTAAAGTCAGGTTCGTAGCGAACAATATCGATCTCGAAACTAGGCAGTCAAAAAAGCAATCTCTCCATAGAAGTATCTTGGTAGTGCCCGATCCTCTCCCGATCGTAAATAGTAGTTATTACCGAACCAAATACTTAAAATTACTATACCCAATCGCCAAAATTACTGTGTTAAGATTTAATGACACAGGACAAGCAGCAGGGGATGGAAAACAGCCATGTTTGAACGCTTTACAGAAAAAGCCATTAAAGTAATCATGCTGGCCCAGGAAGAAGCACGTCGCCTGGGGCACAATTTCGTCGGTACCGAACAGATCCTCTTAGGATTGATCGGTGAAGGTACTGGCGTCGCAGCAAAGGTCTTGAAATCGATGGGGATCAACCTCAAAGACGCCAGGATCGAAGTTGAGAAAATTATCGGACGTGGTTCGGGTTTTGTCGCCGTTGAAATCCCCTTCACTCCCAGAGCGAAGCGTGTTTTAGAGTTGTCTCTAGAAGAAGCTCGTCAATTGGGACATAACTATATCGGCACCGAACACTTATTGCTCGGCTTGATCCGCGAAGGTGAAGGCGTCGCCGCCAGAGTACTTGAAAATCTAGGTGTGGACTTAACCAAAGTTCGCACTCAAGTAATTCGGATGCTGGGCGAAACCTCCGAAACTGCGACGGCAGGTACTGGTGCTCGATCGAGTGGTAGCAACAAAACTCCGACCCTCGATGAGTTTGGTTCCAACCTCACTCAATTGGCACATGATGGTAAATTAGATCCCGTCGTCGGTCGTGCCAAAGAAATCGAACGCGTAATCCAGATCCTCGGTCGGCGGACGAAAAATAATCCCGTCTTAATCGGCGAACCTGGAGTCGGTAAGACCGCCATCGCCGAAGGTTTGGCACAACGGATTGCCAATCAGGACATCCCTGATATTCTCGAAGATAAGCGCGTTGTTACCCTCGACATTGGTTTGCTCGTCGCAGGTACCAAATATCGCGGTGAATTTGAGGAACGTCTCAAAAAGATCATGGATGAAATCCGCCAAGCGGGTAACGTTATCCTGGTGATCGATGAAGTCCACACCTTAATTGGTGCGGGGGCTGCTGAAGGCGCGATCGATGCTGCAAATATCCTCAAACCCGCTCTAGCACGGGGTGAGCTGCAATGTATCGGCGCGACGACTCTAGATGAGTACCGCAAGCACATCGAACGCGATGCCGCTCTAGAACGTCGCTTCCAACCAGTAATGGTCGGCGAACCCAGCGTAGACGAAACGATCGAAATCCTCCACGGTTTGCGCGAACGTTACGAACAGCACCACAAGCTGAAAATCACCGATCTCGCCCTGGAAGCTGCGGCTAAACTAGCCGATCGCTATATCTCCGATCGGTTCTTACCCGATAAAGCGATCGATCTGATGGATGAAGCTGGCTCCCGCGTTCGCTTGCTCAATTCCCAACTCCCTGCTGCGGCAAAAGAATTGGATAAAGAGTTGCGTAAAGTCCTCAAAGAGAAAGACGAAGCCGTCCGCTCGCAAGACTTCGATAAAGCAGGTTCTCTCAAAGACCGCGAAATCGAAATCAAAGCTGAGATCAAGAGCATCGCTCAAGCTAAGAAAACTAGCGACGAGACCGAAGATCGCGTCATGCCAGAAGTTACCGAAGAAGACATCGCTCAGATCGTCGCTTCTTGGACTGGCGTACCTGTCAGCAAGCTCACCGAGTCTGAGTCCGTCAAACTGCTAAATATGGAAGAAACCCTCCATCAGCGGTTGATCGGCCAAGAAGAGGCTGTCAAGGCTGTCTCCCGCGCCATTCGTCGCGCTCGTGTCGGCTTGAAAAATCCCAACCGTCCGATCGCCAGTTTCATCTTCTCTGGCCCGACTGGAGTTGGTAAAACTGAGTTGACCAAAGCGTTGGCAACTTACTTCTTCGGTTCCGAAGACTCGATGATCCGCTTGGATATGTCCGAGTATATGGAACGCCACACCGTATCGAAACTAATCGGTTCGCCTCCAGGTTACGTCGGCTACAGCGAAGGCGGTCAATTGACTGAAGCCGTCCGTCGTAAGCCTTATACTGTCGTCTTATTCGATGAAATCGAAAAAGCGCACCCAGACATCTTTAATATGCTCCTGCAAATTTTAGAAGATGGTCGCTTGACTGACGCCAAAGGCCGCACGGTAGACTTCAAGAACACCTTGATTATCCTTACCTCCAACGTCGGTTCTAAAGTAATCGAAAAAGGCGGCGGCGGTCTGGGATTCGAGTTCTCGGACAACAAAACCGAAGCTACTTACAACCGGATTCGCAGCTTGGTCAACGAAGAACTCAAGAACTACTTCCGTCCAGAGTTTCTCAACCGTCTTGACGAAATTATCGTCTTCCAACAGCTCACCAAGCCAGAAGTCAAGCAAATTGCTGACATTATGCTCAAGGATCTGTTCACTCGCCTCACCCAGCAAGGGATTCACCTTGAAGTCACCGATCGTTTCAAAGATCGTCTGATCGATGAGGGTTACAATCCTGCATACGGCGCGCGTCCGCTCCGTCGCGCGATTATGCGTCTACTCGAAGACATCCTCGCGGAAGAAATGCTCTCCGGTCGTCTCAAAGACGGGGATACCTCGATTGTAGACATGGGTGAAGACGGTAAAGCGATCGTTACTCCCAAGCAACAAGACAAACTACCATTAGCACCCGATTTACTAGCCCCAGTCGGCGAATAATCGATCGAACAATTTAATGTTAATTTAAAAGGCGTACTGCAAAGTATGCCTTTTTTTTGATATTGTTATGCATCCAGAAGAAATTTTCGATGAATTAGAAGTCTTAGTTAATGGATTACCCTTTAACTTGCCACATCATGAAGATGGGGGTGTTTTATATCCCTTCGCTTGGAATTCTACCAGCATGGGCGAATTTAATAGCTTCAATCTTTTACAATCGAATGAGTGGATTAAACCCACCGATGTCAATGTAGTTATTAAACAATGGAAAGAGCTAGAATATGCTAAAAGCTTTAATGAGTTATCATCGAGACAGCCAGAAGTAGATGCTTGGCAAGATGGGATCGAAGCTCTAAATCGAGAAATCGATAAATTAATTAGTTCGCAGGCTTATTACTTTAGTTCAGAACGCGAACTTGGCTCGCCTAATGGGATAATAATTGCTCAAATGCAGGATGGTAATTGGGTTGGGATCTCGTCAAAAGTATACGTGGCAAGTGGTATGCCAATCGAGGTAATCGATCTCTCCCCAATAGATCGACCAACTTCAGAAATAGAACAAAAAAATTATGAAATAGTAGGAATCATTTCTCAAATTCCAGATATTGCAATGAATGGTGATTTTGCTGATTATGCATGTAGCCATGTTCATAAGATGATTTTCGGCATGGGTGAAACTCGCGAATCTGCCTGGGAAAATACTTTAAAAGCTTCGGGAATGTTAAAGACATCTCAGTTTAATAATATTTACAAAGACCGTGATTATTTGATCGATTACTACTACTGTGATGAAACTGAGGAGGAAGTTCAAGATATTTTTGATAGATATGCAAAGATAGAGCGATTTCTGAAACAGGAATTATCTAATCCAATTGTTTATCGTATTAGTTCTTGGATTAGCGAGCATATCTATATAATCGGCCAAGTCAAAGGAATGGAAGGAGACAAATTGGGTATTTATATCAAAAGTAATTTTGTTTACAACCCTTAGAAATGAAGTTAGACATTTCGATAGTTACTGCAAGATACCCGACTTGTTAAAAAAGTCGGGTATCTGTCTTACTGCTGCAAATGCAAACACTATTTGCTTAGTTCCCAACCGCCGCAAAATTCATTTCAGGTCGGTTGAAGTCGTGTAGGGTGGGCAAGTTGAGAGCTAGAATTATTGAATCAGCACAGGAAGACTTGCCCACCATCATCAGCTTAAAGGACACTTACTCGACTTACGAATCGCAACATTTGCGCGATCGCAATCCATAAATGGTGAGCAAATAAGTTAGATATTTCGATCGCATAAAGCGATCGACTCGACCACCCTACGCATGTATGAGCTATCTTGGCATGTTATCTAAAAATTACAATCGTTACTAGCAGTCGCTCGAACTAAAAGCTGTCGATCGTACTCGGTTATTTCTTGCTTGAGTTGGCGCAGAGTTAAATTAAAACTATTGCGCCGACCGATAACTTGTCTTGGATGGAGACTAGGATCTGGAGTCTCTAGTGCCGCCAATCGCTGCTCCAATTCCTCAATTTTAGAAAGAGTAAATCGGTATTGATGTTGGTTTTCAATCATAGCTATTTGGACATCATTGTTTGAGGATCTAGAGCGATTACACCTTTTGGTCTTCCCTGACGATCGGTTTGAAAGAAATCCTCATAGAAATCTTGCTCGAATAAAGTACCGCCAAATACTTGTTGCTGAGATTCTATATCTTCGCTAAATAAAGGATCTAGAACATCTAAATCTAGTCCGAAACTTGCATACCAACCATCAAAATCGTTAGGATCTTTTTTATCGGTAACGAAACTACCACCAATTATAACTCGGCGACAACCAGCTTGCGCCAGCTTACGCAAGGCAGCAGCCAAACCAGTCATCAGACGCAAACGTCGATTGTTAGTACCAAATCTCTGCATCATTTCCATCCACGACACTTCGTATACCCCTGGTGGTAGATAGCCAAGCTCATTGAATGGTGGAATAGTCATCAAGGCAATCGATCGCTACGGCAGGAAAATAACTGACGTTCTTAGGTTAACACAATCGACTGCAATTTCATTTACAATGATTACTCGATCTTATCCACTTACTCAATTTTATCATTCCCGACCGCGCCGAGTATAGAATACCGCGATACACAGAAAGTGATTTGGCAAAAACGGCTATCGCTCTATCACGATCGTATTGCATAGTTTTATTCCCTAAAAATTATTGAGGTGGAGTTCCATTAAAAGCTAATTCTTCAAAGAGAATGAGTACGAAACTCTCTGATTACCGAAAAACACTCAGCAATTTCCGCGATCGAGATAAGATCGATCGAGTAGCTAGTATGCTGCTGGTAGAGAAGCTCTTGCCAGATCGCGGGCGCATATTTGCGATTATTTACCCCTATCTTTAAACAAACCGCACACAAAGATCTTTTTACCCAAAACATCGCATGTCGAAACTAACTTGTACTCGGAACAACTGTAATGGCACGATCGATGATGGTTATTGCGATACCTGTGGGATGGCGGCTCTCAAATCCCAATCCGAACTAGATATTGCGCTAGCTGCAACTGCCAGTAATCAACCAGCTCAATCTAGCTCGTCGAGTCTCAAAACCGCACCGAATAGTGCCTCCGTCACGGGTACCGGATCGAGTCCGACTAATAATCGATCTTCGCGTAGTGGTACCCGTCGCAGTGCGCCGACAGCGGGTAAAAGCAGCCGCCGCCAACTGGGTGCGGGATTGGTTTCGATTCCCGAATTACCATCTACCGCTCCCGA
Organism: Chamaesiphon minutus PCC 6605; assembly: GCF_000317145.1. Lineage (GTDB taxonomy): Bacteria > Cyanobacteriota > Cyanobacteriia > Cyanobacteriales > Chamaesiphonaceae > Chamaesiphon > Chamaesiphon minutus. The sequence goes on from NC_019697.1 coordinate 5,597,645, forward strand.
ATTAGCCGTTCTCGCCGAAGCGAAAGTACCGGAGAATAAACGGTTTTGTGCGGGTTGCAATCAAGCTGTCAAAAGAGATAAAGGTTTTTGTACTAAATGCGGGCAAAAATATAATTTTGTCCCCAGTCTGGCTCCTGGCGATGTTGTCGGCGGGCAATATGAAGTTAAAGGCGCGATCGCGTATGGTGGTTTAGGTTGGATTTATTTGGGGTTCGACAATTTACTATCCCGATATGTCGTCCTCAAAGGTTTATTGAATAGTGAAGATGCGGCGAGTGCGGCGGTAGCCCTTGCCGAGCGGCAATTTTTGGCAGCAGTCAAACACCCAAATATCGTCGGGATTTATAACTTTGTCACCCACGCTGCCGAAGGCTACATCGTGATGGAATATGTCGGTGGTAAAACTCTCAAGGAAATTCGCAAAGAGCGGGGGACGCTGCCAGTAGCGGAGGCTATTGCTTATATTCATCGGGTACTGGGAGCATTTGCTTACCTTCACCAGCTCGGCTTGGTGTATTGCGACTTCAAACCCGATAACGTCATGCTCGAAGGGGACGATATCAAACTGATCGATTTGGGTGGCGCGCGGAAAATTGACGATCCTGACGGTGATATTTATGGGACGATCGGGTATGCTGCGCCTGAAGCTGGTGAAGGGCCGACTGTCGTCTCAGATTTATTTACGATCGGGCGAACTTTAGCCGTATTAGTTACGAATATCTCTGGATTTAGCACCGAGCACCAATATACGCTGCCCAGTGCTCAATCAGATAGTGTATTTGCCCAGCAAGAATCACTCTATCGCTTTCTGCTCAAAGCCACAGCACCAGCGGCAGACGATCGCTTTCAGAATGCTGAAGAAATGGCAGAGCAACTTTTAGGCGTATTGCGAGAAGTCGTCGCCGCCGAAACCAAGACACCGCGCCCTGCGAATAGTAGTTTATTCGATGGCGATCGATTGGCACTCATCGCTAGTGGCGATTTTAGCCCGATTAAGCCTAGTTACTTACATTTACCCAATTTACTCATCGATCCCAAAGATCCTGCCGCTAACGTCATTCTCAATGCCAGTATGACAACAGATCGAGATCGCCGGATCGAGCAATTAAAAAAAGTTGTCAAACAAGTACCGATCTCGATCGAAGCCAAACTTCGCCTAGCCACTAATTTAATCGATCGCGGCGCCACCGAATCTGCGGGTGACTTTACCGAAGCCGAACTGCTCCTAGAGCAAGTTGCCCAGCAAGATGCCTGGGATTGGCGAGTAGACTGGTATCGCGGCAAGTCTCTCCTCGCCCAAAATCGTCCCCAAGAAGCTCAAGCTGCATTCGATCGAGTATATTTCGATCTACCGGGCGAACTCGCACCAAAACTCGCATTTGCGCTCGCCGCCGAGCAAGGGCAAAACTATCAACTCGCCGCACAGATGTACGAAATTGTCGAGCGTACCGATCTTAATTATCCCACTGCGGCCTTCGGTCTCACTCGTTGTCGGTTGATGCAGGGCGATCGCAATGCCGCTGTTACCGCCTTACAACACGTTCCGCCCACATCCAATCTTTATACTAGAGCCAAAGTCGAAATTGCCCGCATTTTAGTCGATCGACAATTACCAGTCGCCATCAATATTCCTAAACATCCCCAACCGACAATCGACGAACTCAAATCGGCAAATCAAACATTAGAATCCCTAACTTTAGAAGGCATCGAAAAATATCGACTCGATCGTCAAGTCTTAGAAACTGCCCTCAATTTACTCACATCTAAAGCCATTGCAGCCCAGAATAATCTGACGATCTTAGGACAGCCCCTAGAAGAAATTAAGCTGCGGGAAGGTTTAGAAAAAGTTTTGCGATCGATGGCACACTTGAGTACTGGCGAGGAGAAGATTTTGTTAGTAGATGAAGCAAACCGAGTTCGACCAAAAACTTTATTTTAGATCTTTCTCTTTTGGTGCCATAACGATTGCCATTGAATTTCATACTCAATCACAGCGTGGATATGTCATTATTGCTTGACTATTATTAGCTACATAAGATCGACTGCCACCACTCTTATATCTAATGTAAATTTTACTGTTTTCATCTACCTGATAACACAACTTACTCGATTGAGAAGTTTTAATCGAATCAATGTTGTTTGTGGATGGAGAGGAGGTAGACACGCTCGTAATGGGATTGATAATAGTTGGGGATATTATCGTCTGAGCCACACAAGGTAAAGCTAACATAACTGTAGTACTACCGAGCGATAGTGCTCTAATTATTCTTTTAGTTATTAGTAGCGTTTGAGTCATCATCGATTTACCTGAAAGCATTATTTAAAATCAATGATAACCGCCTAACAATTCAATTGTATGCGATCGAGATCGGACTAAATTAGATTATATTTGTAATCGATCGCAATGTCTTACAGCGGTTTGCAAATCGATCGGGTAAGATACTTGTCGATCTCAGATCCCCAACTTCTTCCAGCCGTCGGGGATCTGTCGTACCGCACCAAAATTAAAAGTGCTCGATCGTCTCACTCTTGTAAACTAGCTGACTAGTGCCAATCCACGCCGATATAATTCTCTTGCGTACTCAGTCCAAGTTCCCTGTCCCCAGTAGCGAAAACAACTAGTTTGTACCAACAAATTGTAGAGCAAAGCTACTTGATAATCCGGGCGAGTGGTAACTGTCGGATCGGCAGCTACGAGTGTATCAAATTTTTGATGAAAGAGCGCGCTAAGTTGATACATTGGTTCGAGGACATTTTCATATCCTTGTACCCAGCTTAGATTATCAGTCCAAGATGCACCGTCCATGTGAAATTTATGGTCGGTTTTTTTCAGTGCGAAAATTGCGTTTTCGACAGATTCGGTGTTGGATTGTTCTGGATTGACAAGTTGCCAAATTTTATGCTGTTGAACGCCCTGACAAACTGGATAATCTGCTTCGGTGATGCCGATACTTTCTAAGAGTTCTAAATATTCCGTACCGTTACAGCCGACGACACCACTATTTTGACCTTTCATTTCTTGCCAAGGACGAGGAAAGTCGCGGGGAAATTCATTCATCATCACACCGCCATTTTCACCATCGGCAATCTGGGTAACTAGACAAGGAATCGATTTGCCTGCTAATTGCTGTTTGCCCCGACTTTTTGCTTCATAATAAGGCTGCATTTGGGCGACTAATTTGGTGTCCGATCCTTGGGTTTTAATTAAGGCGGTGATGCTAATTGTTTCGCCTTGAGAATTGCGGGCAACTAGACGATTGGGCAGGTATTTATTATCTTGAGTTAAGCTCGCACCATCGAGCTGTTCGACGGAATGCTCCTGCACCATCAACCAGCGATAACCGCACTCTTTGAGAGCTTTGATATATTCATATAGCACATCGGGATGATTGGGGAGGTGCATTTCTGGTTGTGAAAAACCTTTGACTCGCTTGAGTGCATCCATCCCAAACAGCGCGGCAAAATGATGTTGCCATGCTTGAATCTGTAATTTGATATCGGGAGTAGGCGTCGAAGGCACCACTGCATGGCTCCACATCGTCCCCAGCCACTCGACATAGGGCTGATACTGTCGATCGCATGTAATCTTTTTCAGGTGGTCTAGCACGTCATTTCGCCCCATCTGCTGCAATCCCCACAACAGGTTGCCAGAATAATCCAACATGATGCGCGGGTTACACCCTTGAGCGACTAAATCGGGAATAAACTCACCCATCCGTGCATAACACCAGGCAAATACACCAGCGTTATGATTGTCGCCTTCGCCTTGATGCTCGAACATAAATTGCAGATGTCCGATAAGTTCTCCCTGCGCGCCAGCCGGAATGGTGGGTTGGTGCATGTGTAGCGCGCACGCAAACCCCGCACTCATGTCTCCCAAGTGTAAATTGCTAGTCGGGAGAAAGACTAGTTCGGGATGGTTGACGGCGGCATTAATTTCAGCTTCGCGCCCGCAGATACTCGGAATTTCGGCTCCGATTTGGGCTAACTCGGATGTGGAGGATGAAGTAGAAATCACGATCGGCTCCTAATCTGACAATTTCTCTAGGATATCAAGCTATATCTACTTAGGCTCGATCGACAGTCTGAAACTTAACTTTGCCGCTGGTGGTGACGATTTATGAGTCTCAAATTCGATTACCGCCGATAGAATATTCCAACAAAAATACTGAGATTTGTCTTTTGGCGGCAAGCCTTTTTGGAGTATTTCTTCGATCGAGAGCGCAAAACGCAAAAAAATAAAATTGCGTTTTCTGTTTTGAGTGGATCTTCTTCCTCTCTCAGGGCATGGATTTCAGGCAAATTAGATCGATTGCATAGGAGCAAGAATATTGTTATTCGATCGGCAAGCTGAGATAAAGCACTATTCAAGATTTGGCTAGGACGCATTGCCTAAGTTGCTTTCTCTCCATTCGGACGATCGTAAACACCAAGATTGATTTCGCAAAACGGAGGCTACATCAACGCGGCTAAATTTTATATATTGAAACTACTCCATTCACATCAAAATCAATTTCTAACCGAAATCCTTGCAACAAGCTTGTGCCTAAAAGTGGCTTTAATCCAGTAGCTAAAACTGGGACTAATTTTTCTTCCCCATCCCACAAAATAGTTGCTATGTGGATCGGTAATAAGGACTCACTATTATCGGCTAACCGGACAGCTACACTCGAATATAGTGGCAAATTCATCGCACTGATTGCTTGGGGTGGCAAGGTAAGATAGTCATTGAAGCCAGTATCGACCACAAAATCTATCCCGAAATTAGGTTGTCCTGGTAATAAAAACACTACCTGCACGCTCGGTCTTCCATTGATAACTTTACCTTGAATCACTTAGCAACCCGCTCCATTTCTCCGCCAAAAACTACCGCGACATCGTAGCCGATTCGGAGCGTAAATAATCGAGCTACAGGATTTTTAGCTTTTAACTTCATAGCTGTTTCCACACCACTTGGATCGATCCCATATTCACCCGTCTCGGCGTCGATGACAATCATCTGCCCGATATTTTCTCCATGCTCGACTTCTTGCCGGATACTATTCTCGTAAAATTGCTTTGCTCTACCAGCAACTTCTTCCATCGTCCAAAAAATAGCTTGCATAATCACTCCTCTTGGTTGTCGTTACAGTTATTGTAGCTAATCCTCGAAATCGATCGTTAGTATCATGCCTCTTATTTGATAGCGCGATTGAGCCTTCTTCACAATTCGCGATCGATTTACTGAAGCACCTTTAAATTGAAGCTTGCGCATCGTCTAGCGACGATCTAACTCTTCATTGAAAAGACTTAGCCAGTAATATGTAAATACGTTTTAGAATCATAAATAAATTTAGCGCAAACTGAATTGTCAAGTAATAGATTACAAGTGCCAACAACCATTGAAACGAACACGTATTAATTAAAAATAAAGTACAATTACTAGTTTTGAGAAAATAAATCAAAAGTGTTGCCACAGTTATGATTGAAACTAATATTGAGAAAGATATATTAATGTAAATTTCTCGCAGTAACTCACGAGTTTTAATTCTTCTTTTATTCTCAACTGGATCTGTAGCTTCAGGTAAGCCTGATTTTTTATCAGAGATGTCATACACTAATAGTAACAAATTGAATAACAATGCAGAAAAAATTGACAACGAAGTTATTAGTGCGTTAACTAAAGCATCATTCAAGGACATTCCTACATGAACTATGAAGCCAGAAATAGTGAGAGGTAGAAGAAAAAATAATGTAATATCTAAATAAGATATTTTCCTGGTTATATTATTTTTTAATGTATTAATGTGATCTTTGATTATATTAGCGATTGAAATTTTGTCAAACATGACTCTACGGATATATCTGGTCTATAATTTCACTCATGTATTCTTCAGCAACTTTGTGAATACTATCAAAGTTAGGGTGTTCATCACTATCCATAATTATCCGATCGGATATATCATAAGAAGCTTTTGCTTTTCCTAAGTTACCCAAATCAAAAATTCGCACACTTCCATTAATCTCAACTTCAATTTTTACTGTATCATAGTCAAATTTAAAGTCACGAATTTCAATTAATTTTTTCACGTCACTTTTAGAATCAAAAAAACTTTGAACTTTATGCCATAAAGGAATTCTATTTGCTGACAAAACAACTTCCATATTAAATGCTGTTTCTTCATGCCCTTCATCAAGTCCATCAATGCTATCACTAGTAGCACTGTACTTAACACATCGAAGCTTTTGAATATTTCCATTGGATATAATTTTCTTGATCACCTCTTCATTTATTAAAGTGTTAATTTCAATACAATAGCTAGAGTACTTTTTAGAAAAATATTTATCCAAAAAGCTTCCGAAGCTGCTGCGAATACCAAACACACCTGTCCGCTGTAGAATTAGAAGTCCTTCATCAGTATCTTTTGGTAGATAAAAAAGAAAATAGAACGGCAACACATCAGCATCATTCTTCTGCTTCTTGTAATTTGTTTTATCTGTCTGCACGTCGCGGATCTCACTTGCAATACCGTACACGCCACTTTCAATAATTCCGCTAATACTTCTGCCATGCTGTTGAACACGAATTGATTTAATGTACATTTTGTAAGTATCGTTTGTATTGCCACTTTCAACTTCCTTGAGAAAAGTATTTATGACATCATAGATATCATTGTAGCCGTCAAATTCACTTAATTTCTTACAATAATTTGCTTGCTTCTTTTTATCGATTTTATTTGTGTATTTTTTAATTCTAATTGTATAAATAGATAAAAAAGTTTTCATGCAAGCTTAGTACGACCCAAATATAAAGTGTGTTTTTAGCTCTATAAAAATAGAGCATTATAATTAGCAATAATCGATAGATATCAATCTAAAGACATTTAGAAAAGTAAAATTATTACAAGGAGAATTTTAATTTTCCGGTGAATGTGCTTATAGTACCCATATAATCATTCTAAATCTAAATATCTGTGAATTAGTTCAAGACATAGACCTAGCAGGCAGATTAGCTCATACTTGGCTAAATCAAAGACTCGATTGTGCTATTAAACACATCACTCGATCGCATTGCTCGAACTGCTTTCTCTGTGTCAGGATGATAGTAACCACCAAGATCGACAGGTTTACCCTGCGAATTATTTAACTCAGCTACAATTTCCGTTTCGAGATCGATTAATTGCTGCGCTAACTTTCCAAATTTCGCCTTGAGTTCTGGATTTTTACCCTGCTCTGCCAACGCTTGCGCCCAATACATGGCGAGATAAAAATGACTGCCACGATTGTCTAATTCATGGACTTTTGCTGATGGCGATTTGCCATTATCTAAATATTTACCATTAGCTCGATCGAGTGTTTCTGCTAAAATTAGTGCGTCGGGATTATTTGTCTTCTGTCCCAAATCTTCCAACGCTACCGCTAGAGCTAAAAATTCGCCTAAGGAATCCCAGCGGAGATGTCCTTCGGTGACGAACTGTTGGACGTGTTTGGGCGCGGAACCACCCGCTCCCGTCTCGAATAAACCACCACCAGCCAGTAAAGGCACGATCGATAGCATCTTGGAACTCGTACCTAGTTCTAAAATTGGGAATAGATCGGTTAAATAATCTCGCAAAACATTCCCCGTGACAGAAATAACGTTTTTACCCGCCTTAATTTGCGTGCAAGTAAACCGCATCGCTGCTACTGGAGCAAGAATTTGAATATCTAGACCTGTCGTGTCGTGGTGCTGTAAATACTCATTCACCTTGACGATGAGATTGGCATCGTGAGCGCGATTGGCATCTAACCAGAAAATTGTCGGACAACCTGTCGCTCTGGCGCGACTTACGGCCAGTTTTACCCAATCCCGAACTGGTAAATCCTTCGTCTGACACATCCGCCAGATATCGCCTGTTTCTACCTGATGTTCCATTAACGTTGCGCCAGTGGACGCTAGCACCCGCACTACGCCATCAACTGGAATTTCAAAGGTTTTATCGTGAGAGCCATATTCCTCGGCTTTCTGTGCCATCAAACCCACGTTGGCGACATTTCCCATCGTCGCGACATCAAATGCGCCCTGCTCCTGACAGAATTTGATACACTCCTGATACATCGTCGCATAAGAGCGATCGGGTATCATCGCTTTCATGTCGTGCGCTTGCCCATCCGCGCCCCACATCTTGCCAGAGGTACGAATCGCTGCCGCCATCGACGCATCAATAATCACATCGCTAGGAACGTGGAGGTTGGTAATTCCCTTATCGGAATTTACCATCGCTAGCTGGGCACGGTGATGATAGACTGCCTGAATGTCAGACTCGATCTCATTTTTTTCTGCTTCCGGTAAAGATTGAATCTTGGCATATACATCGCCAATCCCATTATTCGGATTTACACCCAATCTGACAAAAGTATCGGCATATTTAGCAAACACATCTCGATAATAAACCTTGACAGCGTGCCCGAATAAAATCGGATCGGAAATTTTCATCATCGTCGCCTTAACATGGAGCGACAGCAGGATATTTTCGGATTTTGCTGCATCTATTTCTCGATCGTAGAAAGCTCGCAATGCCTTGACACTCATCACCGCCGCATCGATGACTTCCCCCGCCGTCACTGCTGTTTTCTCTTTTAGCACCGTCACCGCGCCATCTGCTGCGACTAGCTCGATTTTGACATTCCCCGCTTCATTAATAACTACCGACTGCTCGCTCCCATAAAAATCACCACTTTCCATGTGAGCGACATGAGTTTTAGAATCTTGCTGCCATTTACCCACCCGATGGGGATTTTTTTGGGCATATTGTTTCACCGATGCAGCTACCCGTCTGTCGGAATTGCCCTCACGCAAAACTGGATTCACCGCACTCCCTAAAATCTTCGCATACCGCGCTTTAATCTCTACTTCTACTTCATTCTGCGGTTGTGCTGGATAGTCGGGAATATCGTAACCCTGAACCTGTAATTCCTGAATCGCGGCTGTCAATTGGGGCGTCGAAGCACTAATATTCGGTAACTTGATAATATTCGCTGCTGGTGTTTTTGCCAGTTCTCCCAAGATTGCGAGATCGTCGGGTTGTTGTTGTGCTGCTGTCAACCGCTCTGGAAAAGCCGCAATAATCCGCCCAGCCAAGGAAATATCGCTAGTCTCGATCGTGACATTAGCAGCTTTGGTAAATGCTTGGACGATCGGCAAGAAAGAATATGTTGCCAAAGCTGGAGCTTCATCGGTAAAGGTATAGACGATTTTTGAGGGTTGAGCTGTCATAATCTTCGTGGATGGGTGGCTTTGGCAATGATAGATGGTTCCAAACCATTATTTTGACATCTCTGGGGAATTTGGTGGTAGCGCAGTTGGCGAAATCTGAATTTGGGCGTAATTGGTGATGGTGCTACGATATGGATAATCGAATATTCGTGGTGCGTTACCCTTCGAGACAACACACCCTGATATTTTCATGCGAATCAGATATAGTTATTATGTTTACCTACTACTATAAGTAACTTTGATTTCTTCAATTAAATCGTAGAGTAAAGATTCAATTTTGACGATCGTTTGTCCGCGTTGCATTTCATTCCCGATCGATTGTGTGAAGTTTTCGGCGAGACGACGACTGAGTTTGGCACTGTCAGGATCTTCTAATAACTTAGTCATGGCTGTATAAATAGATGCGGAGATTTCTTTGACGACACGATCGACCGCTTGTGCGGGCATTTCGCCGATACCTGGGAGCATTTGGAGATTGCGATAAGCGGGAGATTCGGACAAAGCTTTTTGAAATAAGTGGCGCAAAATTGCTTCTAAATCTGGTTGAACTTTAGGAATGACCCGATATACTATAATTTCTAAGGTTAGCTCGATTAATACTTCAATTTCGTTGATGTTATTTAAATCGACGTGAGGGGTATTAAGATAGCTACGGATGACACGAGTTATTTGTCCGTCTCTAAGGGCACCTTGAGTTTGATGGAGTGTCTGGAGAATGACACCTTCGGTGAGTTCGTTGACGATTTGACCGACAAATAAGCGATTGAGTTCTGACTTGACTAGATCTAGCTTAATTAATTTTGCTTGTTGTAACCGAATGATAACCGGAATTATTCGTAGAAATTGCGCGAATGGCAATATTAATATTAGATCGTACCAGCGGCGAATTAGAACCTGTTGCCAACTTAGCTGGCGATTGTGACGGCGAATAAAGAAAATTCTACCCAATAGTTCGCCTGCAAAAATACTGATAAATATAACATCTATCTGCCAAAAATCATCGACATAATTACCGGACTCGTTCAATCGCCGATAGTAGTTAGTAACGATTAAAGGCTTAATTTGGCGATCGAAGAATTGGATCTCTTTATCCCAGCCAGCTTTGGTTAAATACTCTTGACTCCAGAAGGTATTAAAGGCACCTTTGGCTGATTGATTTTTGACCCGATCTCGGATATCGTCTTTAATTCTTTCTAAGTTGCCAGTTTTGCCAGCTACTTGAAAAGGATTATTTTGAATCATGCTCACACTCAAAGTGTCCAATTGTTGCAGCCAACTTTGAGTTTGCGAAGAAGCTATTCCAGTTTGCTCGACGGTGCTTTTGAGTTGTTCGACAGCATTCAGATAACGCTCGGTTTCGCGATGGGGTTGGATGCCTTTAAACCTGTCGTATGCACGCACGACGCTAGGTAAATTGCGAAAGTAAAAATCGCGACAGGGAATATAAGTCAGATCGAATATCGATACTAAAAAACTAATCGAGGCAATAATTGCCATCGATCGCTCAAACCACATGTTCTTGCGCGTAGTTGTTGCTAACACTAAAAGATATTACAAAATACTTGGATCTCGCCACTCATTCTAGAGTATTTTGGCTATAGTTATTAGGCAAACAAAGGGTTACACCAGCATTCAGGATTTAATTTTAATTTCGCAAGCCCTAACCTTAACCCCTCACCCACATGGCGATCGTGCAAGATTTTAACTGGAACAAGCTGCAAAATGGCTCTGATATTCGCGGAATTGCCCTCGAAGGCATCCCAGACGAACATGTCAATCTCACCCCCGCAGTCGCCAAAATCCTGGGACAAGCGTTTGTGACGTGGCTCTGTGGGAAGGTAAATAAACCCAGTACGCAACTAATCGTAGCAGTAGGACGCGACAGCCGCTTATCGGGGCCAGCAATTATGCAAGCCACGCTCGATGGCATTACCGATCTCGGTTCTGAGGCTTATGATTTTGAGATGGCTTCGACGCCTGCGATGTTTATGAGTACGATTACGTCTGGATTTGAGTGCGACGGCGCGATTATGCTCACTGCCAGTCATTTACCATTCAATCGAAATGGATTAAAGTTTTTTACCGCGCAAGGTGGTTTAGAAAAAAAAGATATTAGCGATATTTTGCAGTTAGCGGCTAGCAATAATTTTGAAATTGCCGCAGCAAAAGGGGCAATTTCTCAACGCGATTTTATGTCAGTATATGCTAACCAATTTGTCGAGCAAATTCGGCAAGCTGTCAATCATCCTACTAATTTTGACCAACCATTATCGGGACTAAAAATTATCGTCGATGCGGGTAATGGTGCGGGCGGTTTTTATGCCGATCGCGTGTTGCAGCCATTAGGTGCAGATACGACTGGGAGCCAGTTTCTAGAGCCAGATGGCAATTTTCCCAATCATGTTCCCAACCCCGAAGATCCGACAGCAATGGCGGCAATTTGTCAAGCTGTTATCGAGCATCAAGCTGATTTTGGAATAATTTTCGATACGGATGTCGATCGATCGGCGGCGGTAGATAGTATGGGTAAAGAACTCAATCGCAATCGTTTAATTGGACTGATTAGCGCGATCGTTTTACAAGAACATCCAGGTTCGACAATTGTCACTGATTCGATTACATCCGATGGTTTGACACAATTTATCCAGCAGGATTTGGGTGGCATTCACCATCGCTTCAAACGCGGTTATAAAAATGTAATTAATGAGTCGATTCGACTGAATCAAGACGGTAAAGAATCATGGGTAGCGATCGAAACTTCGGGACATGCCGCCATGAAGGAAAATCACTTTCTCGATGATGGTGCTTATTTAGTTAGTAAATTATTAGTCGAACTCGCTAAGTGTAACTTGGCTGGCAAATCGTTAACCGATTTAATTGCCAATCTCCAAGAACCAGTCGAGAGTAAGGAGTTGAGAATCAAGATTACTACCGCTGATTTTCAAGCCTATGGAAATGAAGTAATCGATCGAATGCAAACATTTGTAGCGAGTCAATCCGACTGGAAAATCGTCCCTAATAATTATGAAGGGGTGCGGGTTGCTTGTACGTCTGAAAGTGAAGATGGTTGGTTCTTATTACGATTATCTCTGCACGATCCGGTGATTCCTGTAAATATTGAGTCGAATATAGCAGGTGGTGTCGATCGTATCAAGCAGCGACTCTTAGCGTTTTTAAAAACTCAGGAATCACTGGATTTAGCTGCCTTCGGAGCTTAATATTGGGGTGGTTGCGGGGTTTGCTTTTTAGCTTCGATCGTAGATGGTGAACCCACCCCGCCCTTCGGGCACCCCTCCGAGGAGGGGATTTTTCTGTGGAGATTGTCGATAGAGTCCTGTATTTGGATCGACATCCAATAATTATAGGATGAGATTCAATAGATTAATCTAAATTAGTATGTAGATATCTAACTCATGTCATGGATATTTTTATTCAGAAACTTCACAATATAGTCAATGAGATAGAATCAAGGCATCCTAACGATCCTGAGAAAATAGTCTTGCTAAATAGAATGACTGAATTAATGCTTGAAGATGAGAAGAGAACCATTGATTTTCTTGAAAATTGCAATACTAATCATGCACGTATTATCTACTGGCTTAGTCCCTGGTTCGATGACATTGCGTGTCAATTTTATAGCGATAAAGTTGCAGATGCTATGATATCTTTGATTGATAAATATCCTGAAGATATCATGCTGCAATCAGATGTGCAAATAGCGATCGATGTTATTCGTAACATTCAAAAAGATAATTCGCTCCAATAACCGTAGAGTGTACATTTCATATAGGATACTTAGGAAATTAAAGGGGATAGTTATCATAGCTCGAATCTAGTCCATCGGCTGAATCGATTGTAAAAAAATGGTAGGGGTAATTCATGAATTACCCCTACCCTTAATCGAGATTTATACTATCCTATGTGCCTTCGATCGCGTTGTTATCGCGCCATTCATAGGCTGCGGCGGTGCGTTCGCGATCGATCTTGAAGATCGAGACACCTAGTGGGGGAATGCACAGATCTAGCGAGAATTTACGATTGTGAATCGACCATTCGTCTGCCCATTTACCACCGAGGTTGCCCATATTGCTACCGCCATATTTGCGCGCGTCGCTATTAAATAGCTCGTGATAAAAACCGTGTTCGGGTACGCCGATGCGGTAATGTGCGTGCGGTTGCGGTGTGAAATTACAGACGACAATTACACAATCATTGCTATTTTTATCGCGGCGGATAAAGGACACCACGCTATGGCGACTATCGGTACAATCGATCCATTCAAATCCAGGCTCCTCAAAGTCTTGACTGTAGAGTGCGGGTTCGTGACGATAGACGTAGTTGAGTTCTGTCAAGAATTGACTCATCTGCTGGTGGGGGGCATATTGTAGCAAGTGCCACTCCAAATCCGACCAGACATTCCACTCGCTCCATTGGGCAAATTCCATCCCCATAAACAGGGTTTTTTTGCCGGGATGAGTAAACATATAGGCATAGAGACAGCGCATATTGGCGAGTTTCTGCCACTCGTCACCTGGCATTTTGCCAATGATATTGCTCTTACCGTGGACTACCTCATCGTGCGAGAGCGCGAGCATAAAGTTCTCGCTGTGGTTGTACCACATGCTAAAGGTAATGTTATTTTGGTGGAACTGGCGGAACCAAGGGTCCATCTCAAAATAATCGAGCATGTCGTGCATCCAACCCATGTTCCATTTGAGGTTGAAACCTAAGCCGCCTAAGTAGGTAGGCGCAGATACCATCGGCCATGCGGTGGATTCTTCGGCGATCGATAGTGCGCCTGGGAAGTAACTAAAGATGAGATGATTGGTTTGGCGCAAGAAGTCAGCGGCTTCGATATTTTCCCGTCCGCCGTACTGGTTGGCTACCCATTCACCAGGTTCGCGACAATAATCGAGGTACAGCATCGAGCTGACGGCATCGACGCGAATGCCATCGATATGGTATTTATCGAACCAAAATAGAGCATTAGCGTAGAGGAAATTTCTGACTTCGTTGCGTCCGTAGTTAAAGATTAAAGTTCCCCACTCTTTATGTTCGCCTTTGCGGGGGTCGGCATGTTCGTAAAGATGAGTCCCATCGAAGAAGGGCAAACCGTGTCCGTCTTTGGGGAAATGTCCGGGTACCCAATCGACGATTACACCGATACCTGCCTGGTGACAGCAATCGACAAAATACATAAAATCTTCAGGGGAACCATGTCGCGATGTCGGCGCATAGTAACCCGTTACCTGATAACCCCAGGAGCCATCGAACGGATGCTCGGAGATGGGTAACAGTTCGATATGGGTAAAGCCCAAATTCTGGACGTAAGGAATTAATTTATCAGCTAATTCACGGTAGGTGAGAAACCGTGCGCCAGGATTATAGTCAGAAACAATTACTGCTGGCGAGGTGGTGCCGTCTGGTAATTGAGCTGGTTCGTTGGCTGCGGCATGTAGCCAGGAACCCAGGTGACACTCATAGACAGAAATCGGCTGGCGCAAAAGATCGCTATGGCGACGCTTTTCCATCCACTCCTCATCTTGCCATTGGTGAATGCTCAGATCGGCAACGATCGAGGCCGTTTTGGGGCGAGGTTCTTGATAAAATCCATACGGGTCGGTCTTCTCGTAAGGATGACCGTCTTGATTTTTAATTTCGTATTTATAAGAGGCACCAACTTTGAGTTCGGGGATAAATAATTCCCAAATCCCGTTCTCCCGTCTGGCCATCTGGTGCTTGCGTCCATCCCAGTAGTTAAAATCACCTATTACCGAAACGTTACGTGCGTTCGGTGCCCAAACGGCAAAATAGATACCTTTAATACCTTCAACTTCGATCGGATGTGCGCCGAGCTTTTCATAAATTCGGTGGTGATTTCCTTCAGCAAATAAGTGAATATCAAAGTCACTTAATAATGGTGAAGTAAATGCATAAGGATCGTAAATTACCCGCTCGTGGCCGCCTTCGGTAATCTTAAGCTGATAGTTGCTCAATTCGGATCGATCGATCGTGCAACTAAAGAAGTGTGGATGATGCTCTGAGTGCATCATATACTCCTGCCGCGCGTCGGGAATCATTACCGAGACGGACTCGGCATTGGGGATGTAACTACGCACCACCCAAACGTTTTTCCCATTTTCCTTAACTTGATGAGGACCTAATATTTCAAAGGGATTGTGATGTTTATTTCCAACAATCCGGTCGATCTGTTCTAAGGCAAGAGTCATGAATTATTAACCTAGGTTGACGCAAAAAGCTAATTAAATTATTGATAATTAAACAAACTAAAAATCGCCACCAAGCGATCGATTTGCATATGATTATTGTACGGATTTAAGTTCCGATGCTCTGTCTGCCTACTGACGAAACAGCCGATAAGCTGACATCATTGTAGCCCAATAGGGGATAGGGGTAGATGGGTGGATGAATGGGTGGATGGGTAGATGAGTATCGATAACCTAATCCTGTCAATCCTTAAATCCTGGAAATCCTGATGAGTAGTTAGGGATTAATCGATCGCATTTGCCATTCGCCATCGGATAGCTCATACGAGTAGCAATTCTGAGGATCGCCGCGTAGTTCTAAATGGACGACCTTTGTAGCTTCGAGCAGTAACAAACAAAAATTCACCGACGGCTGTTTCGGATCGGGTTGCGGTGGATTAAATGTCTCTGGTGCGCTCCGCTCTGCTCCAGGCGTGCCCCAATCGAACTGAATGCGCCCAGCATCGGACATCTGTTGCCATACCTGTTGACGAGCCTTACAGTCGCTAATGGCGATACATTCTGCCGTGACTAATCTTAGTGTGCCGCTCAATCGAAACTGTTCGCGCGTTTCGGGAAAATACCAACACACTTCCGCCAGTGGCGAGGCACATGCTAATAAATTTATAGCTTTCGACGATCGCACATCTGTGACAGATTGAAGCTGGCTGCCTTGTTCTCGCCACCCCCGAAATACCAGCGTGCGATTGTGAGGACGTAAATCGAGATCGACTGTTGCCAGTTGAAAGTAACGCGCCTGGGGCGAACTACGATTGCGATGAAGGGCGCGGGCGATCGGCGATCGCCAAGGTGGTAAACTATCGTTCACAATTAGGACTCGTCTATTTTATTGGTACAAATTAAATTGTAAACAATATACCTGTAGCGAAAATGCTCGATCGATCGTCAGGAGATCGCCACTTTAGAGAATTAGTAGTAAATAAGTAGTAAAAAAGTTTGCAAACTTTATTTAACTCGGAGTTCCGCCATTAGAGGGCGATTCGATCCCTAGAAGTAGCGCAAATACTCAGTTTTGACAAGATTGATTTATCTTGGTTCGATGCCTTATATTACTAACTCGTTCAGAAATTCACATAGCTCACTCATGGTTAGAGAACTTGACCGAGTTCGTTCCGGATCGGGATCGAGCGCGGAGATTTCATCCCAAGCTCAACAACAATTAGATTTTCCCGCTACAGCACCCACGGCAAATCCTGTCTTTTTTAGAACTTACAGTCGCTTCACTGCTAGCGGACGCGAGACATGGCAAGAAGTCTGCACCCGCACCCTCAAAGGCTTGGTCAAGTTAGGTAAATTAACCGACGCAGAGGCCGATATTATCGATCGAATGCAACGTCAGGTCAAGGCAATGCCATCGGGACGGTGGCTGTGGGTAGGTGGGAGCGAATGGTTAGAGCAGCCCCAAAATTTTTCTGGTGCCTACAATTGCACCAGTACAAATGTCTGTGACTGGGCGGCGTTTGCCCTGATGATGGATTTGGCGATGATGGGCTGCGGAACGGGGGCGATTTTAGAACCCGATCTAATTGGCAAATTACCCGTCGTTAGAAATCAACTTAAGATCGCAATTACTAACGAAATTGGTGGCGTTCCGATCGCAAATCGTCAGGAATTAAGCACGGTTGAAATTGCTGGTAATAATGCCACAATTCGAGTCGGCGACAGTCGGCAAGGTTGGGTAAATTCCTACAAAATCTTGCTAGAATTATCGAGTGACGATCGCTTTAATGGCGATGTGAATGTCTCGATCGATCTGAGCAATGTCCGTCCGGCTGGAGAACAGCTCAAAGGCTTTGGTGGCATGGCAAATCCGGTGAGATTGCCAGAACTCTACGGTCGGTGTGCGGGGATATTAAATAAGGCAAATGGCAGACAATTAAACTCGGTTGAATGTTGTTTATTGATCGATGAAGCTGCGGTAACTATTGTTGCTGGCAACATCAGAAGGTCAGCAGGCATGAGACAATATAATTCAAATGACACATTAGGCTCGACTGCTAAGGATAATCTCTGGCAACAAGACGAAAGTGGTAACTGGAGAATCGACCCAGAACGCGATTCTTTAAGAATGGCAAATCATACCAGAGTATTCCATCACAAACCGACTTTAGAAGAGTGTGTTGCCGCCGTTCAAAAGCAGTATTATTCAGGTGAAGGTGCAATTCAATGGGCTGGTGAAGCCGTCGCTCGATCGAATGCCGATCTATTAACAACACCAGAATTAAAAGCTAATTTTCTAAAAATTTATGCTGAAGGAAAAGCCGATGAATGGTTTGCAAATAACCATCCAAATCTGGATAAAATCGAGGTAGAGCACCGTTTGTCTAGGTTTGGTCTGAATCCATGCGGGGAAATTTTGGGCGCAAATTTTCACTGTAACTTGTCTGAAATACATTTGAATCAGCTCGATCCAAATAATCATCAAGAACAGAAAGACGCTTTCACTGCTAGTGCATTAAGTGTCGCAGCATTACTCAATCATAAATTCCAAGAACCGCGATATCAATACAGTCGGGAACTAGATCCGATCGTCGGCGTGTCGTTTACGGGTTTATTTGACTTCTTCGTTCATGCCTTTGGCTCCGAATGGTTGCAATGGTGGACGGAAGGTCGTCCGGCAACTGAGGCGGGGATTGCTTACAAGCAGAAAGAGCACGAGTATCTGAATACTTGGCGTGAAATTGTCGAGCAGACTGTCTGGGAATATTGCGATCGACATGGGATCAAACGCCCCAATCGCTGTACCACTGTCCAACCATCGGGCACCAAATCGCTGCTCACAGGTGCATCTCCGGGCTGGCACGCGCCCAAAGCGCAACGGTTCATCCGCCGGATCACTTTCCGCAAGGATGACCCTGTAGCCCTTGCCTGTATCGATTACGGGTATAGTGTGATTCCGTCTCAATCTGATAAGGATGAGAATGGCAATCTGCTGGACGATGCCTACGATCCGCGCTGTACGGAATGGTTGATCGAGATTCCGGTAGCGGTTTCTTGGGCGGATTTACCTGGTGCCGACTCGATCGAAATCGGTCAATTTAGTGCGCTGGCTCAGATGGACTTCTATATGGGCGTTCAGCAGCATTACGTGCGGCACAATACCAGTGCGACGATCGAATTGCGCGAACATGAAGTGGATGAGCTGGGCAAGCGGATTTACGAGGCAATTCGGGATGATGAGGGTTACATATCTGCGGCTCTGTTAGCGCGGTTTGACGACCATCAGACGTTCCCACGGTTACCGTTTGAACCGATCGACAAGGCGACTTACGATGAGATGATGGCTGGAGTCATCAATCGACGTCAGACAGCCGAATTTCATACAGCGTTGAGTCGTTATGACTTGGGCAACAAGTCGGAAGAATCTGGCCCTGCGGGTTGTGATTCAGATAAATGTCTGTTACCTGATGTCAAGCCAAATAGCTAAATTTAGTAACGGCTATGGCTTGGGTCGTTCTCATGGCTGGGGCACCCAGCCGGGACGACCCCACAATTTTAATTAATCCCTCTGACTCTGAATCTAGTTAGGGGGATTTTCGATTGATTCCCGATCGATATCTAGGTCGATTATATTAAATACATAAAAATTGCGGCAAAGCTTGGGGTGAAGTAACACTTGTTTACAACTACCAGACGGAGCAGCCAGCCTCTAATTGGCTCACGGTACTAGCTTGCTTGCAATATACCATGTTTTAATTCCGACATCCTTCAACCGTTGGCTATTTATATAACTCGATCGCTCTAACTCGACTTTCCCATCAGAGAGTCAAGTTAGGGCGATTTTCGATCTACTATAGATAGAGTAGACTGGGGATAAAATGAAGATAATAACCTCGAAACAAACTGGTAGCTTGGCCGTCATAGTCGTATCCTTAGTACTTGTTTTTATAATTTGGAGTAGCAATATGTTTGCAGGTAAGCCACCCACAAATATTGGGGTCAATAATGGTAGATTAACTGCTTGTCCGAATACTCCAAACTGTGTGAGTTCTCAAGCACCAGCTAGCGACGCCCAACACGCGATCGCGCCATTGCCGATGAGTGGCGATGCAGCCACGACGATGGCGAATTTGAAACAGGTAATTAAAGCAATGCCTCGGACAAAAATAGTCAACGAAACTAATGATTATTTATATGTAGAATTTGCCAGCAAATTGATGGGATATGTCGATGATGTCGAATTTTATCTCGACACTGCTAGCAACACAGTTCAAGTTAGATCTGCTTCGCGATTGGGTCAATCCGACTTAGGTGTGAATCGCCAACGGATTGAAGATATTCGACTCGCAATGAGCAATCTTACCTGAAATATCCGATCGAGTTAACGATCTTGAGACGAACGATCGTCACTTAGTGCATCAATTACAGATAATCAGCAAAGATGTTAAAAATCAGAGATTTTTGGGTGAGTTGGCGGCGATATCGGTTTGGGATGTTATTGTTTGGCGTGTGTTTGAGTGCGATCTTGGCATCCCCACAGGTGGCGATGTCTACACAACCAATCCCGACTGTCACCACGGAATCGGCACCCGGTGCGGAGGTAGCCAAACAACCGCTAGCTCGACCCAGTAAATCCCCAACTTTACCGACAAAAAAGCCCACCACTTTAACAGCAACTGTTAAGAAGACAGTCTTGGGGAATGGGATGACTGTTTTGACTAAAGAAGTTCGCAATGCACCCGTAGTGACGGTGCAAGTGTGGTACAAAATTGGTTCGCGCAACGAAGCTCCGGGTGTAAATGGCATCGCGCATCAGTTGGAACACATGTTATTTAAAGGAACGAAAGATCGACCGATTCAATTTGGGCGATTATTTTCGGCACTCGGTAGCAGTTTTAATGCTTTTACGAGTTACGATCAGACTGCTTATTACGGAACAGTCGAGAAAAATAAACTTTCGAGTTTATTAGTTTTAGAAGCCGATCGAATGCAGAATTCGACGATCGATACCGAGAAACTCACTGGTGAAAAACGGGTCGTCATTTCGGAATTGCAAGGGTATGAAAATAGCCCCAGTTATCGACTCGATCGTGCTGTCAAACGCGCTGCTTTTCCAAATACTCCCTACGGATTGACTGTCGGCGGTACCAAAGCCGATGTCGAGAAATTTACCGTCGAGCAGGTGCGGTCTTACTATGATTCTTACTATGCACCGAATAATGCCACATTAGTCGTCGTCGGCGACTTCGACACTGCCAAGCTGATGGCCAAAGTGGAGGAGACATTTGGCAAAGTGCCGCGTCGAGAAATTAAAGTTACCAAGTCTCCGCCGACAAACATCAAGCCCACGCGTCGGCTAACCCTTAAAGAGCCAGGTACTACCCAGCTCACCAACCAAGTATATCCGTTACCAGACGCCAATCATCCCGACGTACCCGCGATCGATGTGATGAATTACGTTCTCACCGAAGGACGCAGTTCGCGGATGTATCAATCGATCGTCGAAACGGGCATTGCCACTAGTCTCGACGGTGGTGCCATCAACCTCGCCGCTGGTGGCTGGTATGAGATTTCGTCGATCGTCGAAGTCGGCAAATCGCTCCCCAAATTAGAAGCCGCGATCGAGAAAGAGATTAAGCTACTCCAAACCAAAGGAGCCACCGCTGGTGAAATCGCTCGCGCCAAAGCCCAGCTCAAAGCCGCCTACCTCCTGAGCAATCGCGATATCAACTCGCAAGCCAGACAACTCGGTAACGACCAAACCACCACTGGCGACTATCAATTTACCGATAAATATCTCGCTGGCGTCGAACGTGTCACCCTCGCTGATGTCCAACGAGTCGCCAAAAAATATCTCCAACCCAATCTTAAAACGATCGGCTTCTTCGAGCCGACCCAAATCACCGATAAAGCGGCAGCGGCAGCTACTGGCGGCAAAACAGCCGACAATTTCGCGCCAGGTGCCCCTGTAGACCCTA
Organism: Chamaesiphon minutus PCC 6605; assembly: GCF_000317145.1. GTDB lineage: Bacteria > Cyanobacteriota > Cyanobacteriia > Cyanobacteriales > Chamaesiphonaceae > Chamaesiphon > Chamaesiphon minutus. Next base: position 5,619,085 of record NC_019697.1, read on the forward strand.
GCGAACTGGCTAAATATCTCCCCCCACTCGACCCCGATACTAGCAGCCAAACTCAAGCATTGCCCCAAGAGGTGCAGCTTAAAAATGGCTTGCGCGTCTTCTTACTCCCCGATTCGAGTACGCCGACAGTTACCTTGAGTGGGAGCATTCAAGCTGGAACAGAATATGACAGTCCTAATAAAGCTGGACTGGCTTCGCTGACTGCTGCCAACATCATGAGCGGTACCCAGACTCAAACCGCCCTAACGATCGCCAAAACCTTAGAAAGTCGCGGTGCGGGACTGGCATTTGGAGCGAGTCGCGAAGGCGTCGGCCTCGGTGGTAATGCGCTCTCTAAGGATTTACCGATTTTGCTGCAAACCTTGGGTGATGTCGTTCAAAATGCCAACTTCCCCCAACCAAAATTTGAACTCAGCCGCCAACGGGCACTAACTAGCCTCAAACTAGAGTTAGATAGTCCCAACAGCGTGGCGCGGCGCAAATTTCAACAGACGATTTATCCCAAAGATCACCCCTTTACCATTTTCCCCACCGCCGAAACGTTATCGGCACTGACAGCCGCAGATCTCCAAACTTTCTATCGCCAGCACTACCTCCCCAGCAACACGATTTTAGCGATCGTCGGTGACTTTAAGGTGGCTGAGGTCACAGCCTTACTAGAATCGACGCTGGGTAAATGGTCTACTACGGCTGAGTCAGTCAAACTCAAGTATCCCATCCCACAGCTACCCACTCAGCAGGTACTAGTTAACCCTGCTCTCCCAGGCAAAACCCAAGCGATTACCCTGCTAGGCAATAAAGCGATCGATCGCAAAGATCCGCGCTACTATTCCGCCTTAGTGCTCAATCAAATCCTTGGTGGCGATACCCTTTCCAGCCGTCTGGGTACCGAAATTCGCGATCGACTGGGTTTAACTTACGGCATCTACAGTAGCTTTGCGGCTGGCAAACGTCAGGGTACCTTTATTATCTCAATGCAAACTGCACCAGAAGATGCCCAAAAAGCCACCCAAAGCACGATCGCCCTACTCAAAGATCTCCAAACTAAAGGAGTCACCGCCGCTGAAGTTGCCAACTCCAAACGCAGTATTGCCAGCAACTACACCGTCGAACTCGCCTCCCCCGACGAGATTGCTGGAGCTACGCTCGGTAATGCCATCTATGGTTTGAACCCTAACGAAATTAGCGAGTTTCCGAAGAAGATTCAAGCCGTAACCTTAGAGCAAGTCAACCAGGTTGCCAAAGAATTAATTCAACCCGATCGGTTGGTGGTAGTCACCGCTGGGCCACCGAAAAAGTAATGAATCTTTAAATACTCGATCGAGTTAGCACCTGACTAACTCGATCTTTTTTTGACGATCGATACCCCATCTTTTGCCAGATAATTTCATCCTCGATACCCAAACCATTACAAGTATTAATAATTACTAGTTTCAAGCCATACTCGATCGAGGGTGGGAAGAATAAATTGTACAGTGGTTCGATGCTCCCAAGGATGCAACTTTGGCATTCCGAGTGTACCCAGCCTGTTGTTGCCACTGCCAGCGCAATTTCAAGCCAAGTACATGCTGCGATCGTACTAACAATACCGTTTCCAATGTTTTATTAGCCATATACTTTATGCAAACTGTAGTAGAAACGCCTAAAACCGATTGGCAACCAGTACTCGCGATGGCCCTGATGCAAGGTGCAATCGTGCTCTGTTGGATTGTTTATCGCATGTATATTCCCGATTTGTTGGGACAGTTTGGTTTTCCGAAAGATTCGTCAGTTATCATTTTGGCAATCGAAGGCTTTTTAGCTGTCTTAATCGAACCCCTGTTTGGCAGCTTGTCCGATCGCCAAAAGACATTATGGGGGTTAAAAGGGCCATTTGTGACGATCGGGGTGTTACTCTCCGCTGGGTTGTTGTTCGTATTGCCATCGATCGTGTTATTGGGCAATCCTGACTCGATCCGGTGGTTATTTGTGGCTCTAGTAATTCTGTGGGCGATGGCGATGGCGATGTTTCGATCGCCGATGTTAGCTCGCTTGGGCGAATTTGCCTGTCAGCGCGACTGGCCTTATGCAGCGAGCGTCTTGACATTAGTCGGTACCCTGGCTGGCACCCTCGCTTTACCTGCTTCTAAGCAAATTGTCAAAGGACTGGGGGCGGGGCCAGCATTTGCGATTAGTTCGATTATTTTGCTACTCTCAGCTACTTTGCTCAACCGCTCTCAAACCACTCAAGTGCGATTGCCAGCCATCACCGCAGATGATTTGCAACCAGCGGCCCGAAACCTATTCTTAGTCGCGCTAACTGGCAGCACCATTACGATGGGCGTTATTTTAACCCAACAGTTGATTGGTTTAGTCGGAAGAGCGCAAACCCCAATGTTAATGACATTATTTCTTGTCGTTCAACTAGTAACCGTGCTGCCGATCGGGTTGGCGGCAAAGCGGTGGGGTAATTTACAAATCATGCTCGGTGGCTTAATCGTGTTAGCGATCGGTTTTTCGATGCTGATATTACCCGGTTTTCATGCCGTAGCCGTGCTGTTGTTGGGTGTAGGAATGAGTTGCGTTGGTGTCGGAACGATTCCCTTTGCGTTGAGTATGGTGCCGCTATCTAGAGGCGGCTTAGGCATTGGTTTCTATTTTGGCGGTGCTTCTCTGGCTGGGGCGTTATTTAATGTCTTTATGTCTGTCTCCCGTCAATTACCCCTAATCCCTGGATGGGCGGTGGGTTTAGTTTCACTGGCGATCGCGATGGTGGCATTATGGATCGGTCGATCGATGGTCGTCAAACAAGATCCACTCATCCCCAATCTTTAGCTTGAAGCAGCTTTCTGCGATCGAATTAGTGCGGCTTCCGGTAATGCCACATTGATTAACTGGGTTGTCAAGGCAATTCCCTAAATTACTGCTTGCGAACAATCCAGTGGCTTTTGTGCCTGGTGGTTACTTGTGGTGGCTGAATCGATTTGTTTTTTATCAAACACTCGGACAAGGTAGGGAAAACTATGTCAATAGATCTTTAATTTCTGCAACATTCCGAAAACCAACAGCGATCGCGATTCCATCTTTGACAAAAATCGGTCGTTTTAATAACATCACATCATCGCTAAAAGCTGCCGCCCATTGCGTCTCATTCCAAGTATCTTTAGTTTCATCGAGCGCGCGATAAGATTGACCCGAAGTATTTCGCATCGGACGTTCGCCTAAGCGTTCGACCCAACTAGCAATTTGGGTTGCGCTAGGTGGCTTTTCTTTGGTATTGATAAATTCATAACTAATGCCCTGTGCGTCTAGCCATTGTAGAGCTTTTTTGCAAGTACCACAGGTGGGAATACCATAAACTTGAATTGATGTCATAGCTTAACTGAATTGAGAATTGATGATTGATAATTGCAGATGCACGCTCGTCTGCAAAGCTGATAATTTAGCGACCTAAATCACGCGAAGGTTCCCTTTACAGGTATTGCGTCAAGACAAGCAAACCCCCTACTCTTTATTAAACAAGTCTTACACTTTAAGGAATATATTAGCAACTCGAATGCTCTTAATTTTTAGCACGACTAGTTATGGACGTGAAATAAATTCTGATGCAAATAACTACCTGTCGCGATCGCGACTTCTAACTCAGACGCCGTTAGCGGACGACTAAATAAGAAACCTTGAACGGCATCGCAATTAATCGATCGCAAGCACTCAAATTGTTCGACTGTTTCTACTCCTTCAGCTACGACATTGAGGTTTAATTCATGTCCTAAGTTGATAATAGTTCTAACGATACATACATCAATCGAATTAGCACGAAGTCCTTGCATAAAAGATCGATCGATTTTGAGTCGATCTAAAGGTAAATATTTGAGTGCCGCCAAGGAAGAGTAACCCGTACCAAAATCATCCAAAGAGATCTTAACACCTATTTGCCGCAGAGACTGGAGAATTGAGATTGTCAAATCTAAATCTTTAATTGCAATACTTTCCGTAATTTCTATTTCCAGGGCAGTTGCAGGCAATCCGGTTTCCGCTAAAATCGTGGCAATCGTCTCAATTAAATTTCGATTTTGCAGTTGTTTGACCGAGAAATTTACCGCGATCGGAAAATCACCCAATCCCAAATCTTGCCAGATTTTATTCTGCTGACAAGCTGTCCTAATCACCCATTCACCAATTGGCACGATCGAGCCAGTTTCTTCGGCTATTGGAATTAGTTCGGCAGGAGAGAGTGAGTTACCATGAAGATCTTGGCATCGTAATAAAGCTTCGATGCCAATAATTTTCCCGGTGAGAATATCTAGCTGTGGTTGATAATGTAGGAAGAGTTTGCAATCGGAAATTGCCCGATCTAGGATATTTTCTAATTGCAATCGATCGTTAACTGGATCGATAATTGCATCGGTATAAATTTCATAGCTATTTTTACCATTGCTTTTAGCTTGAGTGAGGGCGGTATCTGCATGCTGGAGTAAGCTTTCACTATCCAAGCTGCCACTAGTCGCAATGGCAATTCCCATGCTAACTTTGATATAGAGTGAATTGGTCTTTAATCTCGGAAAACTTCGATCGAATACAAAAGGCAAATCGAAACAAGCGATCGTGCGGTCGGCAACTCTTTCGATCGAGGTAATATCGCTAACTGCCGGGATTATCATCACAAACTCATCTCCACTCCAACGTCCGATCGTCGCTTCGTTATCAAAGTTATGTTGCAAGCGTTCTGCAATTAATTGCAGCAAGCGATCGCCACAGCGATGACCCAAACTATCATTGATATTTTTAAACCGCGTCAGATTGAGAACAATGACAGCCAAAAATTCACCTTGAGCAGGCATTTTTGATAATGCTAAATTCAGCCATTGACTCAATAGCATTCGGTTGGGTAAACCAGTTAAAATATCGTGATACAACCGATCTCGAACCATCTGTTCGACTCGTTGCTCCATTACTGCTAAATACATTTGACACGCTAAATTTTGAGCTAATTGTAACTCTTCATTCGTCCAGCCAGCCCCCGACTCTTTTGCCGCAGATCTAAATAACGTCAGACAACCCACACATCGATCGCGATCGCTCAGAGCTAAAATCAGCAAGGATTGAATGCCTGCGGTCTGGAATGCTGTCAATAGGGGTGCGAGTGCAGGCAGCTTGGCAACACAATTGACTGGATAAACTTTGTCGAGTGCTGAAGCGATGGCTGGCAGAGAGTTACCATGAGGATGTAGCGGTCGATCGATTTGATGGATGACATTTTGCCATAACCGATTCTTTTCGATCGGCATCGAACTACGTGGCTGTAAGCCGTAGCTATAAATTTGAGCGTGTTGAACTAGCGGTTGAGCGAGGATGAGGAGCCTACTACCATCCGCATTGAGAGCGCGAGCGATATCTGCTAGCAATTCGGGTTTGAGTTGACGCACAGATGGTGACGAGCACAACATCTTCATAATAGGCTTTAGGGGTTAAGCAAGAAGGCTTGAGGCTTGAGGCTTGAGGCTTGAGGGTTCAGGCAGAATGTTTTAGGTTAAAAGGATAGATATTTTGAGGATGGGTAAATAATGATAGTCTGGATCGAGCGAGTGATGATTGCCATTTATCGTGCTATTGCAAGTTGAGATCTTATGGACGACAGCATTAATGATATCTCTTTGCCGATCGGTCTGCCAAAGAATGTCGAAGAACTTGCCGAATTAGTTGCCATTGCCAACCGAGATCGAGTGCCTGTCGCGATCGCGGGCAATAGTACTAAGCTGGACTGGGGTGGCATCGTTACAGGTGCTAAATCGCTCGTCAGTACCCAAAAACTCGATCGCTCGATCGCTCATGCTGTCGGCGATCTAACTGTTACTGTCGAAGCAGGAATAAAGTTCGCCAACTTGCAAGAGATATTAGCCGCCGCTGGACAATTCTTACCACTAGATCCGGCTTATCCCGATCGAGCTACGATTGGCGGTATTATTGCCACTGCTGATGCTGGCTCCCTTCGTCATCGCTACGGTGGCGTCCGCGATTTACTACTCGGCATTAGTTTTGTGCGCGCTGATGGCAAAATTGCCAAAGCTGGCGGTAGAGTCGTCAAAAACGTGGCTGGCTACGACATGATGAAGCTGTTTACTGGTTCCTATGGCACATTAGGAATTTTGACAGAAGTAACGCTGCGAGTTTACCCATTACCCACCAATTTTGGTACCGTCATCCTCACTGGTGCCCCCGAAAAGCTGGAACGAGCGGCCAAATTTTTACTCGCTAGTACCTTAACCCCGATCTCCGCAGACGTGGTTTCTACGGCCTTTAGTCAGGCCCTAGAGCTAAGTAATACTCCCAGTCTCGTCGTTAAATTTGCCACCATTCCCGAAAGCATCGCCCAACAATCAGCACAATTACTAGAGATCGGTAAAAGCTTGGGCTTAAAAGGTGGAATCTGGCAAGGCCCGCAAGCTGACAACCTCTGGAGTGGCATCCAAACCGGAATTTGGGGAACTACTCCCATTGGTTGTAAACTAGGCGTCAAGCTCACCGCCGCAGTGGAAACGATCGCCATACTCGACCGAGCCACTGCTAATACATCTAAAGCTGTCATTCATCTCAATAGCGGCATCGGAGCCTGCGCTCTGGGCGATGCAAAATACATCGATCCCCTCCGCCATCATTGCGAAGCATCTGGTGGCTTTGTGTCCGTTCTCCAGGCACCTGTGGGGGTAAAGCAACAACTAAATGTGTGGGGATACCGAGGTAATGCCGTCCCGCTAATGCAACAAATTAAACAGCAGTTCGATCCATTCGGTCTTCTCAATCCCGGACGGTGTTTTTAGGGTAATAGGTAATGGTGGGCTAGTTCGATGTTACTGACAACCTCATCCTATCTATCCTTCAATCCCGATAATTATTCCTTTTGGTAGAAGTAATACTGAGAATCGATCGCGTATGATGCAATAAATTATACAAATTTATTGAATAACTGGAGCGCGACAATGCCTAATAACTACAACAATCCTCAAGAGCACACCGAAGCAGAACGCCGGAGACTTGCTGAAGCAGAGCTTCAATATCAAAGAGAAAGATCGGCAGAAGACACTGGTACGGCAAATGGCTTAGTAATTGGCAGTATCTTGGTTGCCTTGGTGGGATTAGGCTCTCTAGCAGCTTACTACTTCACTAGACCCGCACCTACACCCACACCCACCACGATTATTAATACCCCGCCGACACCCGCAGCTTCGGTATCGCCAGCACCTCAAAAACAAACTACAATTATCGACCGCACGGTAGAAAAAGCGGCACCACCACAAGTCAAAGTAGTCGAAGTGGAAAAACCAGTTATCGTACCCGGTGAGACTAAAGTCATTAAAGTGCCCGGTGAGACTAAAGTCATTAAAGTGCCCACACCTGCTGCAGCACCGACAACAGCACCTAGTACAGCGGATAAATCCAATACTCCTACTGCGAGTCCTAGCCCTTCAGTGCAACCGCCTACCCCTGCTGCTGAGGGTGCCGATGCCACAAATTCTCCAGACCCCAGCAACACCGCTCCAGCGAATAATAATTAAGCAATTATTCAGTCTACTGAGAACCGAGATTCCCTACTTCTTCAAGAAGTGGGGGATCTTTATATATTCCAGATTGGCAAGCCGGAACCCACATTCCGCTGTTTGGAGAGAGCGAAACAATTTGCATGATTTCGCTCATAAATTGTCTGTCTCTTATTTAACAATCGAGCCAAAATCAGCTAATACCCGTGCATGATTGCGAACCAATCCTAATAGATTGAGACGGTTGGTTTTAATGTCTGGATTGGAGTCCATAATTAGGACACTATCTTCGCCATCGAAGAAGTTACCAATTGCGGGGGTAAGCTGGGCTAGAGCGTCGATAAGTTGTTGATAGTTACGCGAAGCTTTTGCGGCGTTTGTCTGAGGTTCTAGGGCGATTAAACCATCATACACGGCTTGCTCGGAAGATTTTTGGAAGAGATTTGTTTGGATTACGTGGGTGGGTGCTAGTTGTTGAGTGTCTAAATTACCTTGAGCGGCTAATTTACTCGATCGATTGACAGTTGCATAGATACTTTCTAGGGTACCGTTATCGCGAATCTGTTGGAGAAATATGGCTCGATCGCGTGTATCGAGTAAATCGGTGAGGGCGCGCTGAGTATATTCTCGATCGTTTTCGCCCAAGATGGCGTTGACGAGATCGTAATCGATCTGGCGGTCTTCTTGGAGTAAGTTTCGCAACCTTTGGATGAAGAAATCCTGCAATTGTTGGGTGAGTTCGGCAGTATTTACTTGAGTTCTAATCTGGCTGAATTCGCTGACGATGCGATCGATTAACTGTTCTAGATTGATGCCTAAGTTAGCATTCCAGACGATATTCACGATCGCATTTGCAGCTCGGCGGAGGGCAAAGGGATCGGAGGAACCTGTCGGCAACATCCCTAAGCCGAAGATACAGACTAATGTATCGAGTCTGTCGGCGATACCGACGATTTGTCCGGTTAAAGTTTGCGGCAAGCTATCTTCGGCATTGCGAGGTAAATAGTGCTCCAATATAGCTGTGGCTACTGCTGGTGTTTCGCCATTAGCGATCGCATATTTAGATCCCATAATTCCTTGCAGTTCTGGAAATTCGCCGACCATTTGAGTGACGAGATCGGCTTTGCAAAGTAACGCTGCCCGATCGATATTTTGGCACTGATCGGGAGTTAAATTTAATTGACTTGCGATCGAGTTGGCATTTTTGACAATTCGATCGACTTTTAGTTGTACCGAACCTAAATCGGCTTGGAAAGTAACTGTATCTAGTTTCGGTAAATAGTCGGCCAAAGGTTGAGCTAAGTCAGCTTGATAGAAATATTGTCCGTCAGCCAATCGCGCGCGGACGACGCGACCATTTCCGGCGGCAATAATGTCGGACTTGGCCGGATCGCCATTAGAAATCGTGATGAAGTGCGGTAATAATTTCTGTTTGCTGGCGTCTGTAAAGATCGGGAAATATCGCTGATGCGTCACCATTACCGTTGTAATTACTTCCGGCGGTAAATCGAGAAATTCATCGTCAAATTTACCGACAACAGCAGTGGGATATTCGACGAGATTGACAACTTCTGCTAACAAATCTGGGTAAACTTCGGCAACACCACCCATGTGCGTCGCGGCAGCTTGGATCTGTTGCTGGATGTCAGCTTTGCGCTGATTTTGGTCTACATTTACAAATCCATCCGCCAAGGTTTTTAAATACTGGGGGGCTGAAACGACGGAAACTGGTTGGGGATGGAGAACTCGATGAACGTGCGAAATCCGATCGCTAGTGACGACATCTTCGCCATTGACAATTTCGATCGGTAAAATTGATTCATTCCACAGCGCAACCAACCAACGAATCGGACGGGGAAACTTTAGCTCCCCATTCGCCCAGCGCATCAGTCGTTTGCCTTCTAATTTAAAAATCCACTGGGGAATCGACTCGGTTAAAATTTCTGTGGTATCGCGTCCAGCGATCGTTTTGGTGATAAAAATAAACTCACCCTTATCCGTCGGACGCAATTCCAGACTAGAGACATCTACCCCTTGCTTCTTGGCAAAACCGATGGCTGCGGGAGTCGGTTGCCCATCTTTATAGGCGGCTGCGGCGGGAGGGCCTTTGATTTCCTCGACGCGATCGACCTGGCGATCGGGTAAATTAGTAATAATCGCAGAGAGTCGGCGTGGCGTAGCATAGATCTCTACGCTACTATAAGACAAAGCTTCAGCCGTCAGACTCGCGGGAATCATCTTTTCCCACTGACGAATTGCATCGCTGACAAACCCTGCGGGCAAATCTTCAGTACCGACCTCTAACAAAAAATCAGACATATCGAAAAATTAATAATTACAGCTAAAAATCTAGATTTATAGAAACCAAATTAGTAGATCCGTGAGTCTCTATTATCTAACCTCTGCGTCCTCTGCGCTTGGCGCGGTTCAAAAAAAAACTTCCTAAATGCGTGTCAGTCTAACACCCAATCTGCAAGTCCTCATCATCTATAACCCTACAGCAGGACAATCGCCCAATTTCAAGAATACACTCGATCGAGTGGCAAATTTGTGGCGCGATCTGGGTTGGCAAGTCCAAATTGCTGCCACTACCGCTCCTGGCGATGCTACCACCAAAGCGCAAACAGCCGCCCAAGCTGGCTATAATGCCGTTGTCGCTGCTGGCGGCGATGGTACGGTAAATGAAGTCATGAATGGCTTGGTAGGCACCGAAACCGCCCTGGGAGTGCTACCACTGGGCACCGTCAATATTTGGGCGCGAGAGATGGGTTTATCGATGGACATGCTCAAAGCCGCAGAAAGTATCGCCAAGTCAGAATTGACCAAAATTGACGTTGGCATGGCCGGAAATCGCCATTTTCTTCTGATGGCCGGAATTGGCTTCGATGCTGCCGTCACGGCAACGGTAAGGTCGGATGAGAAGAAAATACTAGGTGCGATCGCCTATGTCAAGCAAGCGATTCAAATAGCTTGGAATTTTCGCGGCGTGCGCCTGAAGTTGCGCGTCGATGGTAAGCGGGTGCGCGGCAAAATTTTGATGGTAATTATCGGCAACAGCCAACTCTATGGCGGCGTTGTCAAGTTTACCGCTCATGCGACGATCGATGATGGCTTATTAGATGTCTGCGTAATTAAAGGACGCGGCATGTTATCGGCACCGCGCAGGTTGATTTCGATCTTCGCCCGTCACTACAACCGCGATCCGCTGGTGCAATATTATCAAGCAAAACAAGTTGAAATTCGCAACAAGCGAGGTAAGCATCTCCCCGTGCAAGTAGATGGCGACTACCTCGGTACGACCCCGATGAGTTTTCGCGTGGTGCCCGATAGTCTCTGGATTATGGTACCGCCAAATGCCGATCGATCTTTATGGCGATCGGTTGAGGGGTAGGGTTTAGGTGTTAACCCAAGTTGCTATTTATATTCGCAAGGTGGTTATGGGGGAAGGAGGAAAGGGTAAAGGAAATTAGCTAGCAAAAACGAACCTGCCACGATCGAAATCGCGGCAGGCTAAAAGTTTAAAATCTTAGGAATTATCTAAACGATTCGAGATTAGCTCTCTTCGGTTGTGGTAGCTTCTGAGGATGCCTCTTCTGTTGCCGTTTCTTCAGTAGCTTCTGAATCTGCTTTCTTGATAACTGGGGGTTTAGCCTTGCTGGGTTTTGGCCCTCTCATCAATGCGAGATTCTCTGGGGGTTTGGATTCTTCTCTTTTATTGGAGTCTCTTCTGCCACCTTTATCTGCACCACGACTGGAACTACTCTTCTTACTGGGGGCTTCGGAAGATTTGGGGTTACCGTCACTCTCAACAGGTGGATTTTGACGATCGGCTTTCTTGATTGGACGGTCTACCATTGTTTGGTTGGGAATTACTATTTATATTTTAGCTGGTGAGGGCGCGATCTCTTGCAACTCGTCGGCAACAACTTCACCGCCATCTACTTTACAATACTTCCCATCCGCACGATCTCCGATCGCGCTCTTTTACATTACTTTGCAAAGATTAGACCTTGGGGTTCCCCTCGTACTATACTGAGTCCCCATGCGCGATCGACTAGAACGAATCGAATCAGTAAAAGCTGGCAGTCTCGGTGGGATTGCCGCAGGTATCGGCTATGGTTTGATGCTGAGTGTCGCTCGATTCTTGCAACACGAATATTCGAGATCGTTTGTCAGTCTAGGTTTGGAAGTCGCGATCGCGCTCGTCAGTGGCTTTTTGTTTGGTGTCACTTATCGTTATATCATCCGTACCGATCGTAATAATCATCTCAATTCTGGGGCAGTATTGGCTTTTGGCTTGGTACGCGGTTTAGCACAGGTAGATGTGAGTGAATTCGAGCTATCCCAAGTTTGGATAGATGGCTTGATAGTAGGCCAAAGTTTAGCTATATTTGCGATCTCGCGGTATGCGATCGATTATGCTCTTAATGCCAATTGGGTTTTACCATTTACACAACAGAGTCAGCCAGAAGTAATTACTATCGATTTGTCAGAACCGACACTAAGCGAACGAAAATTTACTACCAACTCGATCGATGGATTGCCCAAATGAATCAGCGATCGACTATTAATGCACTTAATAACAACTGACATATTCACGCAATACATAGCCCAAAATTTTATAGCTACCTCGCTCTTTAGATGCTACTAAAACCCAAGGCTTGCCTTCACGATCGCTAGAAATTGATTGGGCATATACCGTTCTGCCATTTCTAATTCGATTGACAATCTTACCATTGGGTTGCAATCTCGCATTGAGTGGAGTACCTGTGGGATCGGTAACGCGACAGGCTCTACCAGAAGAAACGCCATCCTGCGCTTGTGATGGCAATGCAGCAGCACACATACCGATGGTGGTGGCTAGGAGCGAGATTGTGAGGACGGTAAATTTAGACATGATGGCTAATTAACTATGTTTACAAAGACCGATGCTCGATCGTATATGTGTTAAAACATAGTTATTAGATTGAATTCCGAATAGTTGAGTAAGGCAGATTGATAAATTTACAGGTAAGCTCGATCTAAATCTTCTCAAGCAAAGCTCTCCCAATCGGGATTTACCTATGTCGTCGATTCTAGTTTTTGGCCTACTTTCGGTTCGGTACCAGCCAGAATTCGCTGGATATTGGCACTATGTCGCCAGACAACGTAAATTCCACCGACGATCGCAAAAATGACTGAAGGTAACGGTCGCTCGAACAACAGCATCCAAATTGTTACCGAAACAGCACCTACTATCGAACTCATCGAGACAATCCGACTAATCGCGATCGTGATGCTAAATACCAGCATCGTTGCTAGACCAACTTGCCACGACATAGCTAGTAAAACGCCCACTCCTGTGGCGACAGACTTACCGCCACTAAAATTCAACCAAATCGATTTACTGTGTCCTAAAATCGCTCCTGTCGCAGCGAGTGGCACTAAATAAGCTTGCCAATCTACTGGTAATGTGGAAAATAAATCGAGCGTAAATAGGAGATTCGCAATCGTGACGGCTAATGCCCCTTTAAGTGCGTCGATTAATAACACGATCGAGCCTGGAACTTTACCCAACGTCCGCAATACATTCGTCGCCCCCGTCGAACCCGAACCATGCTCGCGAATATCGATGCCCTGCAACAATTTTCCTGCTAAATATCCAGTCGGAAATGAGCCGAGGAAGTAGGCGATGATGAAGATACCGAAGGCGATAGTGGTGTTAGCTAGCATGGAGGGGAGTTGGGAGTTGGGCGCGGGGAGCAGGGAGCAGGGGAGAGGAGGAGACTGGGGGACTAGGAGAGAAAATTGCGCTATTACCCATCTACCCATCCACCCGTCCACCCATCTACCTATACTCCCGATAATCATCGAGCTGCCGATCGGGATCGGGTGCGAAGGCTAGCCAGAGCGGGTATTGCAGGATCGAAAGACTGATTTGGCCTTCAGAATTATCGACGATAATGAATGGCATTTCCTTGTTTGCGACAATCCGATCGACTTTTTGGATTAGAGCTTCGGGATCTTCAAATAAGATAATCCCCCCATTGCCGCCAAAATCGGGCTTAGAGAGTCCCAAACAGTCTTGAAAGCCCCGCCGCCAGTCACCGAGGCGTTCGGGGAGGTTGGCGAGGACGAGAGTGCGGAGATAGTCTCCATATAGCTCTCGCAGCACCGATACCGCTGCTGCGGCTACTAAGATATTCTGGAGGCGGCTGCCCATGGTACGGACGGCTCCCCGTCCATCTTTGGTAAAAAACCAGTCCGACACCTTGTCTGCATGAACTGCTTCGAGGGTGCGGCGCAATTGCCAAGCTGGGGCGTAATAATCGGGTGCGCTGCGGTAGCGATCGATCGCAGCGCGGACTTTACCCGCAGTTGCTTTAAATGCAGGTTCGGTAAATTGGGGCGAAGAGCGATCTTTCGATGCAGGTTGAGGTTGGGGTGCGGGTGTTTTGGGGAGTGGTGTTTGCAGCCGGATTTGGGCTGGTGGTGGTTGCGGAAATTCAATCTCTTCGGCGATGACGACTAAATCTTGCAGACTACCGACGAGGTAGTCTTTGAATCCCTGGAGGCGGATCGCCACATCTTGAGATGCCCCCGCAAAACTTTTGCTAATTTCTTCTTTGAGGCGATCTCGTCTACGTTCGAGTTGTTCGACAGATATTTGGAGTTTTTGGCGACGTTGTTCGAGTTCGGTGACTGAAGTTTGGATAATTTGTCCGAAACTCGTCTGGGTATCGACGATTTGTTGTTGTAGTTGGGCTTGAGTAGATCTAAGTTTAACGATTTCTGCGGCGATCTGAGACTCTGTACGCAGTAGATTTGTCACTTTGGCAGTAGTCGTATCACTAAAGTTACTGCTAGCTTCTGGCTCCGGTTCCAGCTCTTGCCCGATTTCATCTAGCAATAACGCCCAATTATCGTCGAGCGTGGGCGTTTCTGCTACTGGTTCGGATGGCTCTGGCTGTACTGGCGGTTTTGGCGACGATAGGATCGCAGGTATCGGTGCGGATGGTTGCGGTTCTTCCGCAACGGGAGTTATGGACGGTTGCGCCTTTACCTCGTCGTTATTATCCCAGACATCTTCGATCGGCTCCGATCCTGGCGCAATCTCTTCTTCTACCACACTGACATCAATGATTTCTGACGATCGGTTCGGCGATTTGAGATCTGATTTGGGATTTGCAGTTCCGTCAAAGTTCATAGAATAGATTTTGGCGTAACGATCGCCAAAATAGAAGTTGCCATGATATGGTCAGTGCAGCCTCTAAGTTAGAGATTTACACATCTTTGGCATATTCTCAGGTAAAGAGAATCGCTTACTACTCATTATATCTTACGTCGATCCGCCCAATAATTGAGAGCGGCATTCTCGATCGACAACATCATCACAGTAGCGGCGATCTGAGTTCTCGATGGCGATCGGCTTAAAAAACTTGCCACCGCGTTCGATTCAGGAAAAAGCCATGCTGGCGAGGATTGATACAAGTCAAACCAGTAGTTCTGGCCGTACATTTCAGCCCAGCTCTTTTCCAAGTACTACCATAATTTAGCACTGGGTATGAGCCAAAGATAGTATCGCCAGCACAACTAGGTTGCGCAGGCTTATGACGATCGAGCGATATTCCCGTCCAATCCAGCTCGCAGGGAGATTTGGGTTTGGGATTCAAACCACTGCGGATGTCGCAGCGCAGATCTTTATTGTTTGACAGGTAGCAGGCAATATTGCCACTAGGCAGCCGAAAACCGTCGCCATTTAAGTCGTTATCGATCGCCAAGCTCGGACGATCGACAGTTCCCAAGGCGATTGTTAATATACCAATAACCAACCAATTAAATTTCATACTTAAAACTCGTTATCGAGTACCGATCCGCGATCGGGTAGAATAGCTGTTATACTAGTCCATTGTGGCTTTTTTGCCTACAGTGTATTAATAATTAGTTAATTCGAGCGGATCTAAGTATGACAAAGCGTACTCTCGGCGGTACTAACCGCAAACAAAAAAGAACATCGGGGTTCAGAGCGCGGATGCGGTCGCGTACCGGACAAAAAGTGATCAAAGCACGTAGAGCCAGAGGACGGCATCGGTTGTCTGTGTAGATCTTTTCTACCAGCAGCTCGAAAATAGTAGCAACTCGTGTCATTGCCTAAACCCCATCGACTCAGACGCAGGCAAGATTTTCAAAAAGTTTATCAGCAAGGCAAACGCCATCAACAAGCGCATTTGACGCTTAGAAGTTTGCGACACCTGCCAGATGCCCAGACCGAAAATCTACCTGCTACTCGGTTTGGGATTTCCGTCAGTCAAAAAGTCAGTAAAAAAGCAGTGGTTCGCAACCTGCTCAAACGACAAGTGAAAGCCGCTTTGCGTCAGCTTTTGCCGCAAATTCACAGCGGGTGGTCGATCGTCATTGGCGTCCGACCTTCAGCGCACGGATGCGAATATGTCGAAATTTTGCGAGAATTAGAGCAGTTGTTGGCAGCCGCCGAGGTACTTGATGGGTATTAAAGAAGAAACGTTTTATGAAGGTGGTCCACATATTGGGGATCTGATTTTCAATTTATTTTTAGCAATATTCGTAATTTTCATCCCGCTGACGATCGGCGCGATTGTGAGAGCGATCTGGTTGAGATATAAAATTACCGATCGACGGATTTCCGTCACAGGTGGCTGGATGGGCAAAGATCGAACCGATCTTGTCTATTCGGAAATTACGGACGCACTAACTATCCCGCGTGGGTTAGGATTTTGGGGAGATATGGTAGTAACTCTCAAAGATGGTAGCCGTCTAGAATTACGCTCTCTCCCTCGCTATCGTGAAATATACGATTATATTAACGAGCGAGTTCTCGCTAAAACTGGGCAGCCGCTAACCAGCGTGGCGGAGAAAGCAGAAGCGGCTGCCGCTCAAACCACCTAATTTAGGGATGAGGTTTTAGGTTGTAGGTTTTAGTGCATGGTCGATATTCACCCAACACCTAAGACCTAATACCTAATACCTAACACCTAACACCTAATACCTAACACCTAGTTGACAATGGACTTTGGAATCGGATTTATTTCCAACAATATAATGCTGCCGATCGTAGATTTTTTCTATGGAATCGTGCCTAGCTATGGTTTGGCGATCGTCGCTTTAACCTTGGTAATTCGTTTCGCGCTCTATCCGTTGGGTGCGGGGTCGATTCGCAATATGCGAAAGACGAAGATCTCGCAACCGCTGATGCAGAAGCGAGTTAAGGAAATTCAGCAAAAGTTTAAAGACGATCCGGCAAAGCAGCAGCAAGCCATGAGTGATGTGTACAAGGAATTTGGCAACCCGTTAGCGGGTTGTTTGCCAGTACTATTACAAATGCCCGTCTTGTTTGCGCTGTTTGCGACCTTACGGGGATCTCCATTTTCCAATGTCGATTACAACGTTAATTTGCAAGTCGTGCCTGGGGAGCAAACCGCCCAAATTCAAACTCAAGCATTTACCAGCGAACCACATAATATTTATTTCACCACCAACATTCACGCACCTGTAATTGCCAGCATTCCTACTGGTAATGTTTTGGCTGTGGGACAAAAAGCGCAGATTGAATTTAAAGGTGCCGATGGTAAACCGTTTAACGAATTAGCCGCTCAATATCCCGATTCCAAACTCACTCCAGAGTGGACGGTCACTAAGGGGATGGAAAATATTAAAGTTTCCGCTAACGGTCAAATTGAAGCGATCGCACCTGGAGATGTAACCATTAAAGGCACGGTTCCCGGTATTGCTGCCGATACTGGATTTTTATTTATCGACTCGCTCGGACATGTCGGCGCGATCGATCCAGATGGCAAAATCCACTGGGATATTATTGCCATGATCGTCTTTTTTGGCTTGAGTCTCTATGTGAGCCAAAACTTATCGAGCAGCAGTGCTACTCCGGCTGCCGATGATGCTGCTGCGCAACAACAGCAAGCTGTCAATAAATTCACCCCCATAATCTTTTCGGGGATGTTTTTATTCTTCCCGTTACCTGCTGGGGTGCTGATGTATATGGCGATTGGAAACGTCTTTCAGCTCGGTCAAACTTATCTAGTCAATCGCGAACCCCTGCCACCAGAACTCCAAAAACTGGTCGAGCAACAAGAACGCGAAAAGCCTAAAGATAGTGGAGATCGCGAGGAAATTCCGTTCGAGAAGACTAATAAGAAGAAGAAAGCAACATAAATTAGGCGTTAGGCTTTAGGTATTAGGCTTTAGGAACGATCGGGATAAAGTAAGCGTTAGGCTTTAGATATTAGGCGTTAGGGAAGAGCTGAAATTGAACCCCGATTGCGACGAAAGCCCAGATCCTAAAACCTAAACCTAGACCCTAAATCCTCAAGCCTAAAACCTACCCCCTAAAGCCTAAAGCCTAATGACCGACCAACGCTTAGAACGTGGCCAACAGTGGTTGGAAACACTACTGAACCTAGCTGGAATTGCGACTACAGTAGATACTCAACAGCCAGAACATAGCAATGCGTCCAATTATTGGCTGACGATCGATCGAGACAAACTCACACCAGTTCAGATCGAACACCTAATTGGTACCGATGGTGCAACTATTGATGCGATTCAATATTTAGCAAATGCTAGTCTCAATATTCATCAAGAAGCAGATTTACAAGCTGGATACACGATCGAATTAGACGGCTACCGCCACCGTCGCGCGATCGCGCTTAAAGCTATCGCCGATGAAGCAGCCGAGCAGGTGCGGACGACAGGCAAAGAAGTCATTCTGCAACCGATGTCTTCGGCAGAACGTCGCCAGATGCATACTTTTTTTGACACTGAGACAGATTATCGAGACTTGGCAACTTATAGTCGCGGACAAGAACCCGATCGGCGATTGGTCATCAAATTAGCGCAAACTCCTGACGACGAGCCATCACAGCTAGCCGGAGACTCAGAGAACGGAGATTAAAAGATTTTTATTAATTGAATATTAATCAAATCGACTTTGTACGTGCGGGAACTCAACGATTGCGACTATCTTAAGAGTAATCGCGAATCTACTTTTCTACTTCTTTCCCCTTTGACCGATGGAACCACTATACATCCCCCAACTAGCCAATCGAAAGGATCGCACCCTAGAGATTATCGTCGATCGATCGATCCCTGAATTTGAAACCCTCACGCCTGTCCGAGGAAAAATAAATGTCAAACATGGGGGCACATATTTAGAGGTCTCAGCACAGGCCGAGACAATTATCACCCTTAAATGCGATCGCTGCTTGCAACAATACAACCACCGACTAGTACTAGATACCAACGAAATTATTTGGCTTGAAGCAGAATCTGAAGAACCAGCACGACACGGTGTCGAAGTCAAATCAGAATTAGAAGACTTGGTAGAATCTTTACCGCCCGACGGCCATTTTCCACCAGATGTGTGGTTGTACGAGCAATTGTGTCTATCCGTTCCCCTGCGACAACTTTGCAATCTCAATTGTGCAGGCATCAGTCCTGTCGGAGCACCCATCCCCGAACCAGTCAAACAGGTCGAAACTCTCGATAGTCGCTGGGGCATTCTCGAAACCCTTAGGGAGCGACTCGAAAATAATTGAATCTTTTGGCACATTAAAAAGCGATCGAAATAGATTCGATCGCTTTTTTAGAAAAGCGGGGTTTCGCTCTAGTGTTATACCAATTCTCTAAATTACTGCTACAGATCTTTACCCCTCCCAACCTCCCCTTATAAAGGGGAGGAGCAGATCCTAGAGCTTTATCTGTAGTCCAACTTTTCAGATTTGGTGTTACACTTGCGCTTTACCAGAGTGGTTTTTAAAAATCAACCGGGTTCAAACCGTTGCCAGTTAAAGGCGGCTAGTAAATTATCGGCTTGCTTGTGCCAGACGAGATCGGCAATTAATTTGGCAGTAATTGGCGTGAGTAAAATCCCATTCCGATAATGTCCGGTAGCCAGCGTGAGATTGGCGGCACTACTGCTGCCTAAAATGGGCAACTCGTCTGGTGTGGCGGGACGAAAACCCCACCAAGTTTCGTGCAGCGAACAGTTTTGGAGGGGTGGAAACAAGCGCATCGCATGATTCATCAATTGCTTGACACCCTGAAGGGTATTATGGGGGGCAAACCCGACATCTTCGCTAGTCGCACCGACAATAATTTTGCCATCTTGACGCGGCACGATGTAGATATCTTCGCCAAATAAGACTTGTTGTAGGGGCAGATTTTCACGTTGTGCATTGGGTACTACTACCGACAACATTTGTCCTTTTCTGGGGACGATCGGAATTGGCAGTAATTGTTGCGACCAAGCACCCGTTGCCAAGATATAGTGCTGTGCGGAGATCTGACCGCGATTTGTCTCTAGGTATCGCACTCGTCTCCGCGTGTAGTGAATGTTAGTAACTTCTACCCCTTCGAGAAAGTTCGCGCCGACAGCTTGTGCGGCAACATACAGCGATCGCATCAACGCGCGATTATCGACTTGTCCGTCGGCTGGATAGTAATAGCCACCGACGACTGACTCGCCTAAACCCGATTGGTAGCGATGGATCGATCGAGTATCCAACCATTTAGCAGCCAGTGGCTCGGCTGTCGATGTCGGTGCCTCGTGAATGTAAGATGGTGCTAAAATTCCACACGGCCAATAGCCGCTATCTACTCCCGAAATTGATTCGATTTTGCCAATCCACTCTGGGTATAAATCACGGCTAGCCAGACATAAATCTAACATGGCTCCTGGTTCGATTCGTTCTGCCTGGGGAGCCAACATGCCTGCTGCGGCATGTGCGGCGGCAGATTTGAAGTCTTTACACAAAATTGTAACTTTCGCGCCGAGTAGGCGCAATTCTATCGCAGTGGCCAAACCGATCGCGCCACCACCAATGACGATTATTTCACTACCAGGCTGCATCGATCGATTCTCCACCGCAGTTACATTTTTGAAGCTAGCTTCAATGCGATCGAGTTTAACTTAAATATTGATAGTAGCGATCGAAAAGATCGAGTGGGAGGGTGAGGATTTACGGATGAAATCGAGCTGTAGGCGTTGGCTTAGCCTCTCGGTTTTGCCAGAGGCAAGGCTACACCAACGCGGAGCGTTCCGCAGGAAAGGAGATCCGAAGCCAGACGTGTCGCCAGACGGGTCCCTCGATTTCCAGCGTTTCACCCATCACGGAGTAGAGAGTTGGGAGCATCTTCAGCTCTCAGCAACGCCAAAGGCGAAGCGAGATCGCGCCGCTCTCACTTCGCCTGTTTGCTCGATTGTCGCGGCAAGCCTCAACTTAAGCGACATTCATCAGCACGTTCGCGCTCTCTGGATTGGGTGCGAGCGTCACAGATGGTAGATCCAACTGTTCGGATTGCAGTAATGCTGTTGCTAAGTTTTGGGAGAACCCAATAATGCGCTGACAACTTTCGGCGTGCCAAACGCGGAAGTTACCATCGATATTACCTGCAACTAACGGCCCCATTAAGTAACAGTTTTTGCTAGCTTCAAAGTTTTTATCAATTATAAAACCACGGTTGGATTCATTGGGGATGCAGATCTGTCGCCGAATCAGATTTTGAATTAATGGCGAAGATGAAGTAGTCACGTCTTGGAATCCGCCGCAATTAATTACTACACCAATGGGAGTATCGAGCACTTTTTGTTGGCGATCTTCGGGATCGAAATATTCGCAGTTACAACCGCCAGTGGTTAATGGCAAATACCGAACAAACTTACCTTTGCATAATTCTAACTTGCGCTCGGCGATCGCCCTCTCGACGACATCTAAGTATTCGCCACCAGCACGCCGTTGATACTTACCAATTTCGACAGCATACTTAGACACAAATTGACATTGTTCGCCAAAATTGAGTCTATTTAATGCTTCCATCACTAGTTTGGAAATATCACTATAAATATCAGAAATGTTTATGCCAACAGATGTCGCGTGCGCCACATCCTGTTTGACAGCTTCTAAAATTTGTTTGGCTGTAAAAGAGTCGGATTTAAGTAGCGCGGCTAAATGTTGGGGCGTGTAATCGAGCTGAATTGGTGCTGTTTGGATGCGATGGGGGAATGTCGCATTGGGAGACAGGATGAAGAATTTCTCAATCAGACTAGTTGCCGCTTTGGAGTTATGGATGCTGTAAAGTACGTCTAGAGTACCTGCATTCGAGCCGACAATTAGGACTTGACGTTGGGATGGCGATTCTAACTGCGCTAATGACTGGCAAAGTCGATCGATATTCTCGTCTAACGATGGCTCGTACATGTTATCGATGTAGCAAGGATCTGACTTTTGTCGATCGCCACTAACTCTTTCAAAAGCGATATTTGGCGGACTGCCGATCGCCAGCACTAGTTTATTTGTCACAAAGTAATGATTGGTTTCAGTTGCGACAAAATCTACTCGATAACCATCTGCAAGCTGTTGAACGTCGATCGCATCTGCGGTGAGGAGGTCGATCTCGATTAGCCCTTTAGCAGTTGCTGTTGCTAACAGATTTGCCATGCGTTCTTGCAGATACAACCCAAAGGTATGTCTGGGAATAAATAGATCGTCCCACTGACCTCGATCGATTGCATCGGCATTATCGCTCAGCCACTTAGCTGACATTTTGCCTTGGTTATATACCTGCGGATCGAAGATCGGAGCGCGATTTGCATTCAACCAGTCGATAAAATGTTCGCGTTCTAATTGCTGGGGAATGAACTCTTTGAGTGGGGAAATTAGTAATGAATTGCGTCCCGATCTTTTACCATATGGAATACCAGTCCAGAAATCACCAGACTTTTCAGTAACGACAATCTTAACTGGTCGAGCTTGATAATCGCCCAAATTAGCTCCTAATGCTACCGTCCGCTCTTCGACTGTAGACTGTTTCTCCAATAGTGAGATATAGTTAATTAGAGTATATGCTGACGAAATTCCAGCACCAATAATTGCTAAATCGTAACATTTATCTGCCGCTGTTGGCTGTTGCTGCGAATCGGTTAGCAAAATTAAGCCTGAATATTCCAAGGTCGCCATTTTTGGTAAGTATTTATACTATAAATTTAGTTTATTGTCTTTATCAATTTAGATACAAGCGACTACTTAGCCAGTCCGGAACTCTTGAGCAATCTTGCGGACAATATAGAAATTGATTTCGTTTTCGAGTGCTTTTTGCTTGGAAAGTCTAACATTGCTACACTCAATCATATCCTTTCTATTATTAGTCGATATCCGCTAAATCAGTGATTTTTAAGAATGTATGAACGAAAACTACAATCATCAATTGACAGAATCGAGTTCTCCACCCTCGTTTCTTAAATGCTCGATCGTGTCTGAGTAAATATTTTAGGCTCTGGGCAATTGAGAGCGATCGACTAGCAATCGATCGCTCTTATCGATCGCGATCGAATTACCAAACAACCTATAGCTAAAGCTTCTAACCGACTAGACGTTAATACGTAGCTGAATGTGTCCATCGTCGTAGAGCTGTAACTCTCGAACCGATCGCCGCGATCGAATTAAGTATAGCTGCGGATCTTAATTACTAAAATGGTCAAATTGTCAAGTAAGTAACAGATTTTTAGATAACTAGCTCAATTTTAGGTGACTATACCCGTCATCGCCGCTCGGTAGTTGGGCGCGTCGCGAAATTTAATGACTTTAGCGGGGTTACCGACAACAGTAGCAAAATCGGGAACATCTCTAATCACCACCGCACCCGCACCGACAGTACACCATTTGCCAATCTCGATACTAGGAATTACCACTGCTCCAGCTCCGATATGCGTCCCTTCACCGACGCGAACGTGACCGCACAAAGTCGCATGTGGCGAGACATGAGCGTAGTCGCCGATCGCATTATCATGATCGATACTTGCAGCGGTATTAATTAATACATGCGCACCAATCTCGGCACCAGCTTGGACGATCGCGCCTTGGAGCACGACAGTACCCACATCTATTTTCGCTTTAGCCGAGATAATTGCCGTGCCATGAATGGCTCTGCCATAGTTTGCATCGATTAAGCACGCGAGTTCGGCACGTCTGAGATTATTGCCAACACTAATAATCAACGGCGCGTCCAATTTGGGGAAGCCTTCGCCGATTAAGCGAATACCATCGCGGATTTGCATCCCCTTAAATTTTGCATCGGGAGGGTTGTCATCAAACATGCCAACTACTTCTACGCCCAAACTGTTAAGGATGTCCGTAATGACCTTTGAGTGTCCACCAGCTCCATACAAATACATGTATTTAGTAGCCAGATCCATATAGATATATATAATTAATCGAGGTTAGATAAGTTCGCTGTTAACAGCTTAAGTTAATTATGTGCTGCCTAAAACAGACATTTTAGGGTGAGTTTTCAATAAACCATCGGAATCTAGTCGCGATGTTACTGCTCTGATTAGGAGTGTACCCAGCTATGGATTTTAATGCTCGCGCAACCTATCGATTTTAGATCGCGAGCGTCTGGTTGGGCAAGGAGTAAGACGAACGACTACAACTCCAATAACGTCTCGACCCATGCTGGTGGTTTGGGCAGAGGATTGCCCAGCCGCTCGAACATCAGGATTGCGACTAGATGAACGACAAACACATAGACAAAATTACTCAGCAGAATTAACGAGATCGCCAAGATTTGAATTACGAGCAGACTAGGCTCGGCGAGAATACCCAATTGGACGAACAGCCACTCCGAAAGGTCGCGAATTCTCGCCATCAGGTACATCCACAGATCTTCACCTAATAATGCCGAAGTCAACCCAAAGCGAAAGAACACCCCCAGACAGTCTACTAGCGCGCCTAGTGAAATCGATGTCAACCAGCTAGCCTGCCGTCGCCAACAAGCACCCAATTGAACGCCCATTACCCCATAAGGCATCACGAACAAAATACTGCGCACTGGCCCCATTAGCACCGACAATAATAATCCAGAGACTAGCGCGCTCATCCATCCCGCACGATTGCCCCATCGGAGATAAATTAAAGCGATCGGAATTGGGAAGAAGATCCGGAAGATCGGCCCGACTGGAAAATAATAATTCAATAACCACAACAAGCTAGCAGT
This sequence comes from Chamaesiphon minutus PCC 6605, assembly GCF_000317145.1. Classification (GTDB taxonomy): domain Bacteria; phylum Cyanobacteriota; class Cyanobacteriia; order Cyanobacteriales; family Chamaesiphonaceae; genus Chamaesiphon; species Chamaesiphon minutus. The sequence goes on from NC_019697.1 coordinate 5,643,621, forward strand.
ACTGGCCAAAAATGCCGTTTCCACCAACATAATTGGAGGTAGTTGGGGCGACGGGGGGGATTTGGAATCGAGGGGAGATTTCAATGGATTACCGCGATCGCGTCTGGCGATCGGCTAAATGAGTTATGATGGAGATTCAGTATTGAGAGCTAGTCAGTTCTAATTGTAGATCGACTCACTCCGAATCTAGATACTCAATTTCTCGATTAATAAAATTGCGTGCGATCGCCTGCGATCGACGTTGTGGTGAATCCGAACTCAGCGCAAAACCAGCATAATTTAGACATGACCGCAAATACCGCAAATATCTCCGAGCCGATCGCGATCGATCCCGATCGAATCGAGATTCGCGCTGTACGAGAGGAAGAAATACATTGCGTCGCGGAGATCGTTACTCGTAGTTTTCATTTCGATCGCGGGTGGATGGGATGGTTTACACCCCTGTTCAAACTAGGCATTGCTGAAGATTTACGCCATCGTCTACGCTCTCATACCGCTGGATCGAGTCACGATAAACCCCAGCAGCAAGTGTGCTCGATTGCTGTATATGCAGATCGCGGCCAATCGCAGGTCATCGGCACGATCGAAGTGGGAATACGCACTACCAATTATCGTCAACCCAAACCCCATCGCTATCCTTATATTTCTAATCTGGCTGTGAGCCGAGATTTTCGGCGACGCGGGGTCGCACAACAACTACTGATCGGTTGTGAAGAATTGACTAAATCGTGGGGATACACAGAAATCTTCTTACATGTGATGGGCGATAATCAGCGCGGTCGCAATTTGTATCAAAAACTAGGTTACGAGATCGTATCTAGTGAGTTTGTCTGGTCGATTATTCCCTGGCACCGTCCCGAACGACTATTTTTGCGAAAGCAGCTTGAGGATTAGGCTTTAAGCTTTGTAGCAAAAAATAAAGATATCGTATCGTTAGTAATATATAGAGGACATCCGCTAAGTTGCTTAATTGAGATGACAACTCCGTCGCATTTAATGAATATTGGTCACTTAGCGATCGATCGATCCTAAATTTGAGTAACATATTGTTAACGTGCGAGAATTTAGTGGAGAACACCAAATGTTCGATAGTCAGACAGCTCGAAGATTAATGTCCATTTTCGCTCTAGCCAGTTGCTCGATCGCAATTATTCCTGTTGCAGCTAGATCGCAGAGTTTACCTGGATTTACGCTATTTAGTGGTGTCGAGCAATCCGATCGACTCAGCTATCGCCTCGACTCCGGCAATCGGAGCGTGACCGATCGCTATAAGCTCGCAATTCCTGGCTCCAAAATCAATCGCTTGGGTGCAGCGCAAATTACGATCGGTTATCCAGAATATTACAAAGGTAAATTTGACGATAAGGCTGTAGAAGTAATGGTCGGTGATAAATCGATCCCCATTCAATCCGTACAGTGGGATCTAGAAGGTCGAACGATCCAAATCGATCTGGCTCAAAGAATCAAAACCAAAGGTGATATCGAAGTCGTCCTCAATAACGTTCAAAACCCCGATAGTGCTGGCATGTTTAATTTTACCTGCCAGGTAAAAAGTAGTGCAGAGTTTCCGTTGGCTCGATCCTGCGGTACCTGGATTTTGAGTCTCGATTAGAGGCTGTTGCCGCTCGGTTCGAGAATTCATAGCAGATCTTAACGACACAGACATTTTTTGTCTGTGTCGCTTTTGTTTGGATGTAGAGGGCAACATAGCCGATCTCTATACGATCGCCACAACAATCTACTTTCTTTGAAAGAAACCAGTCTATGGTGAGGGATCTGAACGAAAAGGTGGGAATGATAGGCATATGCGGTCGAACCTAAAATCTAAATTTTTTCAACTCTAAATTTTGTTGAGTACACTTAAGAACAGTCTATGCCGAGTAAATCCTTGTATAAATCAGTAGAGTACGATGAATCCGCCTCAGAGCTGGATTTGAATGGCATAGACATGGATGAAGATAGTTTGCGAACGTCTTTGCCAGAGTTGTTTGAAGAAGATCTTGATAGTACTGCCGTGCCAGCGGCTGTCAAAAATATTTACTACAGTAAAGACTTGGTGCGCTTATACCTCCAAGAAATTGGCAAAGTGCGCTTGCTACTCAGAGATGAAGAAATATCTGAAGCAAAAGTCGTCCAGAGCTACGTTCAATTGCTAGAATTGCGGACTAATGCTGCCGAACAGGTCAAGCTGGGTAAAAGTGATGACCTCGCAATCTTACAATACGTCGAAGCGGTCGAAATCCACGATCGCTTGACCGCACAATTAGGGCATCGCCCCTCCCCCGAACGGTGGGCGAGTACTGCCGGGATCGCCCTAGCCGAACTCAAGCCGAGATTGGCCGCTGGCAAACAAAGATGGGCAGAACTAGCCCAAATGACAGTTGCCGAAATCGATGCCCTTCAGTTAGCTGGTACCCGTGCCAAAGAGCACATGATTAAGGCGAATCTCCGACTAGTTGTCTCGGTTGCCAAAAAATACCAAAATCGCGGCTTGGAACTGTTGGATCTAATCCAAGAAGGTACGATGGGATTGGAGCGAGCAGTAGATAAATTCGATCCGACTAAAGGGTATCGGTTTAGCACTTATGCTTACTGGTGGATTCGTCAAGGAATTACCCGTGCGATTGCCACTCAAAGCCGAAATATCCGCCTCCCCGTACACATTACCGAAAAACTCAATAAAATTAAAAAAGTTCAGCGCGAACTGAGTATCGAAACCGGACGCCCACCCAGATTAGAGGAAGTAGCCAAGGCTCTAGATATGACACTAGTGCAATTGCAAGAAGTCTTGATGCGCGTCCCACGCTCGGTATCATTAGATGTCAAGGTGGGCAAAGATCGGGACACAGAACTGGGAGATCTGCTCGAAGCCGATGAAGTGACGCCAGAGCAAATGATGATGCGCGAGTCACTCCAGGGCGAACTGGTGCAATTACTAGCTGATTTGACCGATCGAGAGCGCGAAGTTATCTGTCTGCGATTTGGATTAGGATACAATCAGGCGCATTCTCTAGCCGATATCGGACGGGTACTAGAACTCTCCCGCGAGCGCGTCCGTCAAATTGAATCTAAAGCCCTCCAAAAACTCCGCCAACCCAAACGCCGCAACCGCGTTCGGGACTACTTAGAATCAATGAATTAAATTAATTGATAATCGATCGCTGGGTTGTTAGGGTGAGATGACATCGCCGCTCTAACAATAACCCATCTAAAAATTAGAAGTTACAAAGTCATACCATGTTTTAAGAATGGGTTAAAGATAATTCACTAATTGCTTCTACCAAATTTTGCCACTTATAATGGCTATTAAGGTAATTCTGAATCGAATATTGATATTAATGCGATTTTATCGATACTGGTCCAGATGAATTCAGCAGAATAGCCACAATCGAACCTGCAATCGTCATAAAAATTTTATAGTTAGATTGGAGAGATTTTGAGTAAGTCGTGAATACCTGATAATCTGCTCATTCGATCGTTAAGTCTCGATCCACTATTTAGCTTGAGCAAAGTAATTATACTGACGCTGTAACGAGAGACAATCGATGATAATTCGATAGCGGCGAGTGGGTTGAGATGCTAGGCCAAAGCAAAGTTTCTAGAACATGAAAAGTAATATTACTCTTGATAAATCTTATGAGTTATTTGGCTTGACTCGATCGGCCTCGATTGACGAGATTAAATCAATTTATCGTCAAATGGCCAAAGAAATTCATCCCGATCTCAATCCCAACGATGTAACTGCACTCGATCGATTTAATACTCTCAACCAAGCCTATCAACTTCTGCTCGATGCAGCCCAATCGGTAAATAATATCGATCCAGAGGCTACTGACAAAGCTACTGCGAATGAGAATATGGATGCTAGAGTCGATGGTGTCAGGATAACTTATATTGTCGATCCGCCGCTATCTCCTGAAGACTTACAGCTCAAGCAAGAAATTTTTGCAAGCTTGGAAAAAATACTTCGTCGAGGTGATTTTAGACAAGCAGTCACGACTATAGATCTATTAGTTAGAGTGATTCCTAACCGTAATGAAATAGTAAAAAAGCAATCGGAGGTGTACTTTAAATACGCACAGGAGTTAGTGAATGGCCGCAGACAACTGAATTTGGCACGTACTTATCTCAAGGAATCTGTCAAACTAAATCCTCACGATCCACAGCATTGGGAAGCTGTAAATCGGCAATTCAATCGCATCGAGCGACTTTTAAAATAAGTTATAGACACAAATAAATATCGATGCTAACGGCTACTTTTTATCAATTAGAAAATAGCTTGTTAACTTCAATACTCAGATCGGGAAATGACAGTGGTGAAATATTTCCTATCGCTAATTTAGTTTCAGATTGATAGGTATCATTGACCGATCCGCTGCCTTGTGGAATCGCCAAATCGCGAAAGACAATTAATTCGGGAATCTGTAAATTCACTACCCAATATTCTTGAATTCCAGCTTCAGCATAGACGCGTTTCTTTTTATTGACATCTTTATGCAGCGTCGAGTCGGCATATTCGATCGGCCAGAAAATGTCGGCTGGATAAGGATGGTGGTTTAAATATTGACTATTAGGCGAGCGGATAATAGCAATATCTGGCTTTGGCTCCGAGTTATTGGAGAGAGTGATGGGGTGACCCTCTCTCACTTCAGCGCGAGCTTTGAGTAAGGTTCGGAGATATTCAACTGATTCGCTACAATGAACGGAATGAGGCATTCCTTCTGGTTCCATATCGACTATGAGTCCTTCTAATAACTCCACTCGTCGTTGGGGTACATTTTCCCTTGGCGCATCGCTCAGTATCCCTGTCGCAACTAATTGGTGATATTCGGCGAGCGTCCACTTGGCAATATTTATTGTCATCGTTGAGATCCTCGAACTCTAGTTTAATTCTAACAAGTGGGCAATTTATATTGGTATTGCGGAGAACTAATTGCTGCTGACACGATCGAGTTAAAGATCGACGATCCTGGCTTATTATATGGGGCGACAGTTTTTACCACGTTTAAAACTGCTACACTCTCTACTTATCTTTACGAACTGCATTGCGATCGATTAAGATTCTCGATCGATGATTTAGATTGGTGTCAGCCTGACTGGGCAAAAGTTCGATCTGGGGTAGCGTACTTAATGCCACATTTTTCCATACTGCGAGTTACGATCTTTTTCGACGGACGAGAATTAATTACTGGACGAGAATTACCGCCTAATTTAGCCAATTGGCAACAAGAAGGGGTAACTGCAATAATTGCAGATGGGCAACTTACGCGCTCGCTCTCCCAACACAAAACAGGTAATTATTTAGCTCCCTGGTTGGCTCTCAAACAGGCAAGAAATAATAATATTCAAGAAGCAATTCTGATAAACGATCGTGGCGACTGGCTCGAAACTACCACTGGCAATCTCTGGGGGTATCGCGACGGCTGCTGGTATACTCCACCGCTAAGTGCGGGAATTTTACCAGGTATCGCTCGATCGCAAATTTTGGCAACACTCATACAGCAAAATCGTCAAGTCCTAGAGATCGAATGGACACCAGCATGGGTAAAGGATTTAGAATCGATCGGCTATAGCAATTCGGTAATCGATTTTATCCCGATTCATACTGTCATCACTCCTGTGGGTACTCTAAATTATGCAGCTTCACATCCCGCAATAGCGGAAGTTCGTAGTTTATAGGCGATCGGCTACAGTAATTCGGTAATCCACCTGTTCCCGATTCATACTGCGATCGCTCCCGTGGGTAAACTAGAATATAGAGTCCAACACCTAGACGATCGATAAAGCCAGCAAGGCTACGTCGAGATCGAAGCCAGGAGACAGGAATACCAGCGGAAACGATGAGAGTACCTACTTATACGCCTTTATACTCCAGACTCTTCACTCCAGACTCCCAACTTTAATTCAAAAAGCCCTATCAATAAAATGAGAGAAAGGTTAACATAAGTTAATAGAAAGAAAAAATACAGTAAATTGCCGATTACCTACGGCAGGCTATGCCAACGCGCGGACTGGAGGAAACAACGGTTGGCAAACGGTTAATACCAGGTACAGTCAACAGTTACCAGTCACCAAATACCAATATAGGAGAACCTTCGAGTGAATAATAAGCGGTGGAGAAATGCCGGACTATACGTCTTACTGGCAGTTGTGGCGATCGCTCTGGCAACTACCTTCTTGGAAAAGCCAGCCCCAGCCCAAAAAACATTAAAATATAGCACCTTTATCCAAGAGGTCAAGCAGGGTGATATCGAGAACGTTGGCTTGAGTGCCGATCGCTCGCGTGCTGTCGTGACGGCTAAAGATGGCACCAAAGCACTCGTCAATTTACCTCCCAACGATAACCAATTAGTCAACATTTTGACTGAAAACGTTAAGGGCAACATTTACGTTTTACCCCAGAATGATGAAAGCGTCTGGTTCCGCGTTCTGAGTAGTTTATTCTTCCCAGTATTACTGCTGGTGGGTCTATTCTTCTTGCTGCGTCGCGCCCAAAGTGGCCCTGGCAACCAAGCGATGAACTTTGGTAAATCCAAAGCCCGCGTCCAAATGGAGCCACAAACCCAAGTTACTTTTGGTGATGTTGCTGGTATCGACCAAGCGAAATTGGAACTCAATGAAGTCGTAGACTTCCTCAAAAATGCCGATCGGTTTACCGCTCTCGGTGCCAAAATTCCTAAAGGTGTCTTGTTAGTAGGCCCTCCAGGTACTGGTAAAACCCTCTTGGCTCGTGCGGTTGCAGGCGAAGCTGGCGTACCATTCTTTAGTATTTCCGGTTCGGAATTCGTCGAAATGTTCGTCGGTGTGGGTGCCTCCCGCGTCCGCGACTTGTTCGAGCAAGCCAAAGCGCAAGCTCCTTGTATCGTCTTCATTGATGAAATCGACGCAGTAGGTCGTCAACGGGGCGCAGGCTTAGGTGGCGGTAATGACGAGCGGGAACAAACCCTCAACCAATTACTGACCGAGATGGACGGATTTGAGGGCAATACGGGGATTATTATCATCGCTGCTACCAACCGTCCTGACGTACTGGATTCCGCACTATTGCGCCCAGGTCGTTTCGATCGCCAAGTTGTGGTCGATCGTCCCGATTACGCTGGTCGTCTCGAAATCCTCAACGTTCACGCTCGTGGTAAAACACTCGCCAAAGACGTCGATCTCGAACGCATTTCCCGTCGGACTCCCGGCTTTACAGGTGCAGACTTAGCCAACCTTCTCAACGAAGCGGCAATTCTCGCCGCACGTCGCAGCTTGACCGAAATCTCCATGGATGAAGTCAACGACGCGATCGATCGGGTATTGGCAGGGCCAGAGAAAAAAGACCGCGTGATGAGCGAGAAGCGCAAAACCCTCGTTGCTTATCACGAAGCTGGTCACGCTCTAGTTGGTGCCCTAATGCCCGACTACGACCCCGTTCAAAAAATCAGTATCATCCCACGCGGTAATGCTGGCGGTCTAACTTGGTTTACTCCTAGCGAAGATCGGATGGAATCTGGCCTATACAGCCGCTCCTATCTGCAAAACCAAATGGCGGTCGCTTTAGGCGGTCGGATTGCCGAAGAAATCATCTTTGGAGAAGAAGAAGTTACCACAGGTGCTTCTAATGACCTCCAACAAGTGGCTCGTGTCGCTCGCCAAATGGTAATGCGGTACGGGATGAGTGAAAAACTCGGTCCTGTCGCGCTGGGTCGTCAACAAGGCAATATGTTCCTCGGTCGCGATATCGCTTCCGAACGCGATTTCTCCGAAGAAACTGCGGCAATCGTCGATGATGAAGTCAGCCACCTAGTAGCAGAAGCCTACCGTCGGGCGAAGGATGTCTTGCTCGGTAACAAGCAGGTCTTAGACAAACTAGCCAATATGTTGGTCGATAAAGAAACTGTCGATGCTGAAGAACTTCAGGATTTACTCGCTACCAACGATGTCAAAATGGCAGCGATCGCTTAATTTAAAAGCTAACAAAGTAGCATTGCCCACCATCTAGGTTTCAGGCATTACCGATATCACACATATCGGTGCCGATTATTCGATTGAAAAAGCCCTCATTAGACTCAATAGTCAGTGAGGGCTTTTTCGTTAAAAGTAGGATGATTTCATCCTAATTTAAAAAACGATCCTGACAGATAGCTCGATCGCGATCGAGCCGACCCAAAAGGCGGTATTATGCAACAGACAACCGGATAGAGGTATTTATGTCTTGGAAACATAAGTTGGCTGCGGCAACGATCGTTTTGAGTAGCACGAGCATTACGCCGAACGTTCAAGCCCAAACGGCCAATCGCGGGTTTTCGGATTTTGTCTCCGGGGCAGGTACGATCTTATATCTGGGAGGCGGTTCGTTATTGCCACTACTTACCGATGGAGCTGATGGCGGACAACATACGCTCAGAATTCTCGATGCCGTCGGTACGAGTGCCGCATTATGTTACGGACTCAAAGAAGTCATCCGCTCGCCGCGCCCTGATAACGAACGCGAACTCGATAGTTTCCCTAGTTGTCATGCGACAACTGCCTTTGCGTTGGCACGGGTTCAAAGTCATTACCACCCCGACTATGCGATCCTCTGGTATAGCGGTGCTGCCTTAATTGGTTATTCGCGGATCGATCTCAATCGCCACCGTGCTATCGATGTTTTAGTTGGTGCGGGTTTGGGTTACTTAGTTGGTGAAATCGAACTCGGCCAAAAACGCGGTTTGTTGTTGTTTCCGCTGATTCGTCAAGACGCTCAAGGCAATACGGTCTTGGGCTTACAAGTCAAAGGTGAGTTCTAAACTAGCTAAGAGCTAGCTAAATAGTAATAAAATTGTCTAAATCGGACATTGATTACCAATTAGTGGTTAAATTTTTAGTATTCAATTTTTATCTGCCAATATTCTTAATATTTGCTGGAAAAAGTGGCAGATACTTCCAAAGCAGTCTAGAGTAAGAAGTAGTGGAGACCATCGGTCGGAGGTTGTGAATGAGTCAGCAGAATCCTTACGAGCAGCTAGGTGTAGCAGAAGATGCCACCTTTGAAGAGATTCAAGCTGCAAAACAACGTGTAATTGCCCAATTAGGTGGCGATCGACAGTTACAAGATAATATCGAAGCAGCCTATGATGCGATCTTAATGGAACGTCTCAAGCTGCGTCAGCAAGGTAAGATTAAGGTGCCAGAAGGGATTAGATTTCCGGAGAAGTTGCCCTCAGCAGCTCCTAAATTCACATCTTTATCCGTTCCAAATTCGCCAAGCTGGTTGGGGGATACTTTCGAGCGTCCGAGTCAATCGCAGCTTTTAACAACTTCTGGTGTATATACAGTGTTAGGTGGGGCGACATTAGTACCCAGTATTGCTTATAGTATGTTACCGACGATCCTCGCTTTTGGGGCTGGATTTAGCCTTTATTTTATCAATCAAAAGCAACGTCGTTTTAAGCGCGCCGTTTTGGGCACGCTTGTTGCGTTGCTCGTCGGTATCGTGGTAGCAAATTTATTAGTCAATTATGCGCATCTACCAGTAAATCAAATTGGCCTTCGCGGTGAGATTTTTGCTGGATTGTTAACTCTAATCCTCTTATGGGTGGCAAGTAGTTTCACAAAGTAACCCAAGTTAGTAACTAATTTAGGGTGAGCACAGATACCTGGCTTCTAGAAGTTAGGTATTTGGAATTCCTTAACTCGTTCTCTTCACTAAAATAGCGACAGCCGCCACAATCTTCTCTGGCTGGTCGATCCAGACAAAATGACTGCTGCGATCGGCTGAAATTTGCTGCGTATTAGTAGATAGTTGGAGCAGCGCGAGATGAATTCGATCGCGAACTCGATCTGCTGCGGATAGAGAGAATAATTTAATGCCAAATAACGGACGCAAAAAAGTTTGTGATTTAATACTAACTATCGGCAGATCGCCTAAGCGATCTGCTATTTTTAATTGACGACTGCTAGTATCTAAATTCCACATTTCTCGCCCCATTGTCAGCCAATGTCGAGCAAAATAAAATGACCTTTTGACATATTGTCGATCGAGTGCGGGAAACTTTTTAAGTTCGGGTTTAATTAACTCAAATACGCCAATTTCGCCTAATACTCTGACAATGCCTAATGCCGCACCGATCGCCACAAATCCAAAACTCAGTGTAAAAAATCCCTTGAGCAATCCGACGCTCAATGGTAGCGATAGCATCGAATCCTCATGCAAACCATCGGTCAATACTATCCCCTGCACTCGATCGGGATATCGATGGGCGTATAAACGCAAATTATAACTACCAAAAGAATCGCCCACTAAAATATACGGTGGGTGAATTTCGGCAATAGTTAATAACTCGTCCAATTCATCAATAATTTGTTGACTGTTACGCGGTTGCAACGAACTAGAACTCCAACCATATCCAGCTCGATCGTAAATACAGACTCTGGTAATTTTGGCTAGTTCATCGATTAATAAATATCCCTCTACTCCCCCTAAACTAGCATCGACGACAACCGTAACCTCTCCCGTACCGCGCAAGCAAATGTGCCTAACTCCTCGATCGTTCAGAGTTACCAATTTACCTGGCGGCAAAAGAGATCGTCGATCGCGATAACTAGCAATCTGATGGTAAATTGTAGTAGCAGCAAGGCCAATAATCTCCACGATCTGGATCGGTGACAAGCTATGAAACATACTGGATAGTGAATAGTGAATAGTGAATAGTGAATAGTGAATAGTGAATAGTTGATAGTAAACTTGAACGCAACTTTCCTGTTCTATTGTTCCCAGTCTCCCCGTCTCCCCGTCCCCTCGTCTCCCCATCTACCCATCCACCCCTACCCCCTAACCCCTATGTGGCAGTGGCAAAATTCGTCGGAATTACCCTACTTAACATGCGATTTACTCGCCGATTGGCAGCATGGCTTTTTTACCCGTCAGTTTGCCCCCCGCGAACCCCACGAACTTACGCCATTTTTAGCTGCTAATGCCAGTACCCATCGTCTCAAACAGATCCACGGCAAAATCGTCCTGACACCGAGCGAAATTGCCACTACTGCCGACATCGAAGTAGAGACGGGATATGCTCTAGGCGATGGAATTGCAACAGAAGCAGCCGTGCAAGCGGTCTGGGTGGCGAGTGCCGATTGCAATCCCATTCTGATCGCCAATCGCCACACGGGTCATGTTGCGGCGGTACATGCAGGCTGGCGCGGTACCTCCTTGAAAATTGCCACTGTCGCAGTCGAGCGATTACTGTCACAGGGTGGCAGCCTTGAAGATATTATCGTCGCGATCGGTCCCGCGATCGCAGGTGAAGTGTATCAAGTAACGGCCCAAGTCGGGTTAGAAGTATGCGCCTCGATCGACCCAGAATCGCTCACAGGCGATCTTGACACCGATTTAAAGGTTGTCATGGCAATGCCCAATTCACCTTTATTGCCGGACGGGCAAGCGGGCAGAGTACGCTTAGATGTTCGTCGGGTCAACCAGTTGCAACTCGAAGGTTTGGGTCTAGCTCCACACCAAATTGCGATCGCGCCTCACTGTACTTTTCAGGAACCGGACTATTTTTTCTCGTACCGTCGCGAAAAACTTAAGAAGATCCAATGGTCGGGCATTGTCAGTAATTAAACTTGCTCATTCGGGTTAAGAAGAGCCTGGAGACTGGAAATCGGCGGCGGGACTCGAACAAAGCAAATATCCTTAACCCGTTAGCGTAGCCTCTCCGACAGGAGCAACTTAGGTTAAACTTGCTATTTCGATCCCAACGATAAATCCCTCGATTTGTGCCATTTACAGACAGACATCGAGGGATCGATCGAGATAAATTTCTAAACTAGGCTACAACTAATACTCCAGTACTGAAGGATCTACTTCCCGACTCCAAGCCTGAATGCCACCTTTGACATTCGTGCCCTCAATTCCAGCTTCCTTGAGGATGGCTAGAGCTTTGGCCGAGCGACCGCCCATTTTACAATGAGCGATGAGACGATGACCGTTGAGAGCGGCTTTGACCTGCTCTACACCCTTACCCTGTTCGATATCTGGGAGGGGAATTAGGATCGAGCCAGGAATTTTAGCAATGTCATACTCATTGGGATTACGAACGTCAATTAAGACAAAATCGTCAGCACCACTATCGATGAGTTGTTTGAGTTCTGTTACTGTCATTTCTGCTAGCATACTTTGTTGTTCGGCTTCAGCCGCCTTCGCTTGCGGAATTCCACAAAACTGTTCGTAATCGATTAATTTCTCAATTACCGGACGGACGGGATTGGGTCGCAGTTTCAACTCGCGGAACTTCATGTCTAGGGCATTATATAACATCAAGCGACCGCTGAGCGTCGTCCCCTGACCGAGGATAATCTTGATCGTCTCCGTCGCCTGAATCACACCGATGATGCCAGGAAGAACGCCTAAAACCCCTCCTTCGGCACATGAGGGCACCATGCCTGGTGGCGGGGGTTCTGGATACAAATCGCGATAGTTTGGTCCACCCTGATAGTTAAAGACCGTCGCTTGTCCTTCAAACCGGAAAATCGACCCATATACGTTGGGCTTATCTAATAAAACGCAAGCATCATTGACTAGATAGCGCGTGGGGAAGTTATCTGTCCCATCTACGACAATATCATAAGGACGAATGATGTCTAACGCGTTCGCCGAACTCAATGCCGTCTCATAGAGGTCTACTTGACAGTAGGGATTTATTTCATGAATCCGGTTTTTCGCCGATTCAATTTTGGGTTTGCCAACCCAAGAAGTGCCATGAATGACTTGACGTTGAAGATTGGAATGGTCAACAACATCAAAATCGACAATGCCCAGGCGACCGATGCCTGCGGCAGCTAAATAGAGTAATAATGGCGAACCAAGTCCCCCCGTACCTACACAGAGTACGCTGGCGGCTTTGAGACGTTTTTGACCGTCTAAGCCCACTTCTGGGAGGATCAGATGCCGCGAATAGCGGGCATATTCTTCAGGTAGTAACTGGATTTCGTCCAGATTCGGATCGAGCATAGCTAGTTTAGTTAAAGCTGATGATTGGTGAGTTCAACAGCGATCGCCAAGAGGTGTGGTATCTAGAAACTAGCACTCCGACCGTCGCCGTTCGCGTTGGTGTCAGCATCGCCTACCGTTAAGCACGGCGGTAGATCTACCAAATCGGTCTCCATTCAGATGTCTTTAAATCGGACACTGTTTACCAGACTGATGGTTAATATTCTACCTCGTTTGCGCAGCATCTTCCCTGAAGAATAGTGTCGCGGCTCGATCGTTGTCTTCAGGGCGATTCATGGCAATTGTATCGATTCAATTTAGGCCAGCAGCATCCTAGATCTTGTCTCGATCGACCTCGATTGCCACCTTTTAAGAGATCGTCCCAACCAAACCCGCACCGTAAATCTGTGTCCCACACCATAAAGGGTATACCCGAAGGCATACCCTTTAACGATTTGTGAGTTCAAAATTTTGCCTTATGCAGCAGCCGGAGCGGGATAAACGCTAATTTTTTTACCATTTTTGCCTTTGCGCTCGAAGGTGACAACGCCATCAACCAGAGCATAAATGGTGTAGTCTTTACCCAAACCGACATTATTACCGACATGGAAAGAAGATCCCCGTTGGCGCACGATGATATTGCCAGCTTTAACTACTTCACCACCATACTTTTTAACACCCAATCTCTGGGCGTTTGAATCCCGTCCGTTTCTAGTACTACCCGTACCCTTCTTAGAAGCCATGATTACCTCGGATTATAAATAATTAAGTGTGAAAGATCGTCGATGTGGTTGCCACTAGCTAGACTGCAACAGCTTCAGCAGCCGAGGCGATAACCGCACCATTGACGCTAATAGAATCAATCATCAATCGAGTGACTTCTTGACGGTGACCGCGTTTTTTGCGAGTTTTCTTTTTAGGTTGCATTTTGTAGACAATTACCTTGCGCGCCCGATAGTGACGCATGATGGTGCCTTGAACGGTAACACCAGCAACTAGCGGTTGACCGATTTGGATGCTGCCATTATTTTCAAGCAAGAATACTTTATCGATCGAGACGGTGCTGTCTGGCTCGCCAGATAACAGTTCGATGTCATAAAAGCGACCTGGTTCGACCCGCATTTGCTTGCCACCAGTTTCGATAATTGCGTAAGTCATAGATTTAATGATGTGAAATGCCGTACGGGTAGTCTCTATTTAAGTGCTGAGACATTTGTTAGTTAGCGACCCGATCCGAGCTTAGGTATATAGACAGCCCCTTATTATGACAGATATTACTCAATCGCGTCAATAATTTTAGTAGCGATCGACTTGAATTCGTGCCGTCTCTGACAACTGCGGAATGTCTGTGTATTTACCCAATGCTGACATGATAAGGCCATAACCCGCGATCGCCAATGTGCCCAAGAACACTGTATTTAGCAATACTTGAGTTATTTGCCCCAAACCAGGAATACCTGGCAATACAGCTTGCAACAACAATCTACACAGAGAGAGCAAAATGCCAATCAGGATCGCTTGAAACACATTAAACCGAATAAAGCGACTAACCCGAGGATTGACCGCGACGCCAGCATATAGGACTAAGAACAGAATGAAACCACCAAAGCCGCTATCGAGCCTTACTAAGGGCATCAGTGGCCCGTACAATTGTTCCACGATCGGGAATTGCCCGAAGATAAATTCACCAAAAAAGTAAGCATTCACGATCGGCAGTAAATAAGCTAAACCCCCAAAAAATCTGTCTGCTACTGTCTCCGAACTTTGCCAACTCATTCGATCTACCCCCAGATCTAACTACAATACTCGTTTCTCCAGCATACCGTAATTACCTAGACAATACATTCCGTGGGAAATATTCTGCCTGAGCGCGGAGCTTAGCAAGATCGGCAGCACTAGCTGTAGCATTTTGTCCCGTACCATCATATTGAGCTTGTAAGGAGACTCTTACTCCAGCAAGCTGCTTCCAGTTCATTGCAACATCTGTACTCAATGTATTGTAGTTGAACTGACAAATATATTGGGGATTAGTAGAACTTACGGGTGGAGTGGAAGAACTAGTAGGTTGATTGGGACAATTAAAAGCACTAGCTGAAACAGTAGTAGCAGGAGAAGTAACAGTAGGAGGTGTTGGTGTCTGATTAACTGCTTGATCGAGCGCGTTTGTGTATAGTCTCGCGGAGATATTAAATTGAGAGATTTTTTTGATTAATGTTTGTCTATTTCCACCATTGATAGATAAAGTTAAGTTACCGCTATTGTCTAAGGCATAAACCCTCTCTTCAATTAAATAAATCGGACTTCCAGGCACGTAAGCTACGCTTTTACTTCTATCATCATTAGACATAGTACTTGCACCTACATCATCATTGCCGACTGAAATAAAATAATTAGTGCTAAAAGTAAGAAAATTATCGTCAGAATAATTGAAGACTCGAATACGGCCATTGCCATCAGATACAGCAGCTCTCAGTTGTTCTCGATCTGCGCTGGGAGGCGTTGGCTTAGTTGCGACACACAGATCGGTAGCTGTAATTAAATAATTTGAATTCAAATTATCAAGTTGACAGCGGTACTGACGAGTATTGATCGCAGTTTGCCATAAAACGGGCAAAGCCGCTGAGACAGGAAGGATAGCAGGTGCAGGACTCGGTGGTGCCGTGTATGTAAATATGCAACTTGGATCCGTACCTGTAACGCTATTAGCAATGATTAGCTGAGTTGGTAGTGGATTTACATTTACTGGAATTGTCTGACAAAGAGTTAATGGTTGAGGTTGTACTGACTTGCGGATGATAATTCTAGAAGATGCTTGTGAATTAAGAGTATTAGGCGCTGTGCTTGCTGTGGTATTGTTGGGATCGAGACTAAATTCGATCGCCGGAAAACTACCGTCATTAATTCCTTCACCAGCTTGTCGAATATCATTACCAATTATCTCCAAAACAGCAGACAGGTTTTGATTAGTTTCGATAGTTTTTTTGTCTTTGTTGAAGGAACTACTAGCATAAAGAAAAGCATTCATTGCTAGCCCGCCTACTATAGACATAATTATCAGACCAGCCAGTAATTCTAGTAGCGTAAATCCTTTATTGGAATTGCGTATAAGTACCTTCAAGATCGTATACTTTCGCTTCATTATGATAAACCTCAACTTTAAATTTTCGGTAATTATTAGAACAGACATTAGGATCGGCTGTGACTATCGGATTTCCCCCATACGCAGGAGTCGCAGCCAATCCTTTACAAAAAGTAACAGCTACTAGATACTGCCGTCCCATTGCCGAAGTAAGTGCAGCGGGCTGGAGAATAGGATTGGGATTTGTGGTAGCATTAACACAATTTTTGAAACTAGTTTGATTCGCTGAATTAATCCGACCAGCACCTGGTGTTATAGAAAATTCGCAACCACTTAAATTATCATTATTAAACCCGTCAGTTGATGGCAAGTCCAATATTCTTTGCGATCGGATGCTGTCAAAGACTCGCTGAGAAACAATTAAAGCACCAGTACGAATCTCGCTCTTGGAATTATTTATTTTTGCATATAAAAATAGTGGCATGGCATAAGCAAGACAAACGCCTAATGTTGTTAGGGCAATCATTGTCTCAATTAAACTAAATCCTTCTTCCGTTTTTGGAGAACTATCTGTAATTTCATTTTTATATAATTTTAGTTTCATAATAAGTTAGCTATTTAATATTTCAACAATTTATTTAGTTTAAATAATATTCGTCGTTTCACATCATTGTGTGTCTTTTACGATCGAAACATAAAGTAGATCAAAAGACAGGGTTACCCTGAGTATCAAGAGGAATTAAAGTTCCATTCCTGTCTTGAGTAGTGACGTCAACACCTCCAACTCCAGAAACACTAATTAATGCAGATGTTGCTCGATTATTAGCTTGAAAATCTTTTAAAGTTAAAGATACTGTTTGAAAGGCGATCCCGCGATTGTCAAAACAGATATCCCATTTTAAAAAGTCTGCGGCAGCAACAGCAGATCCAGCTACTTGAGGAAGCGGACTATCCGCAACACCGATCGCCTCTGGTAAATCTAAATCAAGTTGAGAAGCTGCCTGCCAACCGTTAGTCCCGCCTGTGGCTGTAACTTGACAATTTGAAGCATATTCAACGATAAAGTTGTGAGGAGTTTGTTGATATTTTTCTCCTGTATATTCGGCGGCAGTTGTATACTTGGGTCTGAGGCGATATGCCTGGTTGCTGGCGATCGCTTTGGATCGAATCAAACTGAGCTGGCTCCTAAACTGTAACGAGCCATCGCGTAAGGGTTTGTTTAATGACAACAAAGAAGGCAGCGCAAATCCAGCGATGATGCCAGCTATGGCAAGAACTGCGATCGTTTCTATCAAGGTAAAACCTTGAAAGTTAGATTTGGGCGATCGGCTCGTCACAGTTAATGGCTCCTCAATGAAGATAAAATTTTGAAATTACTGATGGCTGATGTTTCTCGGTATTGCTTCGATCGAGTCTCGAACGCGAACACTCATATGTCAGCACTATTAACATTCCCAGATAATTAGAGAAAATTACAAACAGCGACTTTTATTGGTGTAAACTTTTTGGCGGGAAAATTTGACGATCTAAATACATGTGAATCTAGAGTCGTGACCCGTTGGCGGAGCCTCTCCTGTGGAGGATCGATCGATTGTAGATGCTTTGAAGTCAATCGTAGCCTGTTTTTTTAGATGCCAATGTGACTGCGATCGCTTAGTATTTACACTTAAAATTCGTGCTTTGTTTTAAAATGTATCTCAGTAAATTTCCGGACGATCGCTCGATAAGAGCGAGATCCGATCGCGCTTGCTAGCAGCCTGTCGGAGATAAGATTTTTCGGTTAGGATCGGGAGACTACTAAGGGTAAAACGATTGGTGCGGAAATTCAAAACGGTAGATTACGAGGCAATGCTAAAACAAACAGTGAGTATCGAAGAATGCTTGCCACCAGACCATCTTGCCCGATTTGTAGTGCAAACGATCGCTCAACTCGACCTCAGTAGTATTTATAGTGCATATGGAGCCAAGGGTGGAACACCAATTGCACCAGAAATTTTGTTAGGAATGCTTGTATACGGTTACGCGACTGGAATCTTTAGTTCGCGAGGATTGGAAAAAGCGAGCTACGAATCAATGCCAGTTCGATTTATAGCTGGTAACTTACATCCAGACCATGATACGATTGCCAACTTTAGGAGTAGATTTCTAGAACAGATTAAAGAACTATTTGTACAAATATTGGAAATGGCAGTTGCAGCTAATGTATTGAAAGTTGAAGACATTAGTGTTGATGGGACAAAGATTCACGCAGATGCGTCCAAAAGTAAGGCAGTGAGCCACAAACGTTTAGAAGAAATTCAGATGCAATTACGAACGGAAGTGGAAAAATTGATAAAATTGGGTCAAAAAGCAGATGGAATTAAGATAGACAAAGAAGTCGATGTTGTTGCCGAAATTGCGCGGAGGAAGGAGCGATTAGCTCATCTTGAGAAGGCAAAACAAGAATTACATAATCGAGCGCAAGAGCAATACGAATTAGACCAGTCTAAATACGTTGAAAAAATGGCAGAACGAGCAGCATATATTGAAAAAACAGGGAAAAAGCCGAGCGGAAGGGTTCCATCACCCCCTTTTTTGCCATCACCGATCGAGCGCAATACAATTTCACCGATCCTCAATCACGGATCATGAAAAATAGTGGTAACAAAGGCTTTGACCAGCATTATAATGGTCAGATTGCGATCGAGCATCAAGCTTTATTAATTATTTCCAACACTCTATCCAATCATCCTAATGACCAACTTGATGCACTACCAACTGTCGATGCGATCGATCGTAGAGTCGGCAAGCCCAAGCGAGCAGCATTAGATACTGGCTACTTCAGCGTGACTAATATTGAGGGTTTGGAGACACGTCAAATTGAGCCATACATAGCTACCGGGCGGCATTCTCATCAGGATTATTGGCAAACTATATTGTCACAACAACCAGATCCACCAGTGGCAGCGGCAACACTGAAAGCACAGATGGCATACAAGCTGCAAACCGATGAAGGAAGAGCATTTTATCGGTTACGAAAGTGTACCGTCGAACCGATTATTGGTATTATCAAAGAAACAATAGGGTTTCGCCAGTTCTCTTTAAGAGGCTTGACCAAAGCAGCCGGAGAATGGAATCTTGTCTGCCTCGCCTACAATTTCAGACGTTTGCATCGATTAATGGGGATTAAATGTGTTTCTCCGACAGGCTGCTAGTAATATAAAAATTAACAATGAAAACGCTCGACTTATCTACTGCCAGTGAATATCGATGTCGAGTCAATCTCGATCTTTATAGCTCTCCGCTGTGTGAGGGTTTAGCGACTCAAGCTGCGGCGAACCGACATTTGCGGCTCGAATCGATCGCGCCGACAGAGCAGGCTCTTCTGGTGCGATCGTGTGAGGATGATTATCCGGCGTGGTTGAAGCTAGAGGATGTAGCTCGGCTAGAATTAACTACGGACATTTATCAGGCGGTAACGCTCGACCGATCTGCGATTGTCGCTAAGATACCTAAGGTTATCGCTTTTACCCAAGCTGCCATGCAGGTACCCAATCGCTACTTATGGGGGGGGACAGTGGCACCTAATTATGATTGTTCTGGTTTGGTGCAGGCGGCATTTAGTTCGGTAGGCATTTGGTTACCGCGCGATTCTTATCAACAGGAAGCTTTTGTCGAGCAGATTTCGATCGACGATATGTTACCTGGAGATCTAATCTTTTTTGGGACGTCAGCCAAAACCGACCATGTGGCATTGTATTTAGGTGACTTAAAATATATTCACAGTTCGGGAATTCAGATGGGTAGAAATGGGATTGGCATCGATATTTTGACCGATCTCACGGAAGATCCCGTAAGTTGCGGCTATTATAGTAAACTCCGCTGTTGTGGAAGAGTGATGCGTAGTTATATCAGCGGATCGGGCTAATTTTTGGGAGGTTTAGTCAATATCGATCGGGAATCCCTGCTGGAGCGATCGGTTATAGCTGAGATCTTCAACTACACTGTCTATAAATATGCAAACTATCGCCCCAGCCACAGCAAAATGTCGATCTCCTGACAGGAAATATCTGAAAATGATTGCGGCTGGTTGGATTGAAAGATTAGAATCGTTGGCATACTTCGATTTCGTATCGTTCGGGGAGAGACTACGCCAACGGCACGAGTAGCACCTTCGTTGAACGATCGCATCGAGGATTAGAAACAAGTAAAGTTGAGGCAGTCGATCGTGACCGAAGATGATAAGTTTCCAGCACCTGCTACACTTTCCGATCGAGAAGTAGAAATAATCGAACTGGTTACTGCTGGCTTGACTAATAAGGATATTGCCGATCGATTAGAAATTAGCAAACGTACTGTAGATAACCACATTAGTAATATTCTGGAAAAAGCAGGTGCTGGTGTCGATAATCGGGTGGCTTTAGTCCGATGGGCACTTCAATGGGGCAAAGTTTGTCTGAATGATATTAATTGTTGTGCGTTACCAGAACGGGAGTAGGTTTTAGGCTTTAGGTTTTAGGTTTTAGGCTTTAGGTTTTAGGTTTTAGGCTTTAGGCTTTAGGTTTTAGGCTTTAGGAGAAAGGACAAAGGAGAGAGGGGTAGTCCCCATTACCCATCTACCCATCTACCCATTCGTCCTTAGTCACAGCATTACGGTAAGATCGATCGAACATGCTGAGTGAGTATTCTAAAGGCGATTGGCCGCAGCAAGGGTACGCGATCGACGATGATTCAGTTCTTATCGGGTTAAATACTTATGGATTTTAATAATTTAGTTACCCAGCTCAATGCGGGGGCAATTTTGCCAGAAGGCATCGTCCTAACTACACTGCTGGTAGTTCTAGTTGGAGACTTAATTCTGGGGCGCAGTGTTGCCCGCAACCTCTCCTATTTTGCTGTAGGCGGCTTAGTTTGCGCGATTGTCGCTCTAGTCTTGCAGTGGGATAATCCCCAGCCAGTAGCGTTTATTGGTGCGTATAGTAGCGATCCACTGAGTGTAGTGTTTCGGGCAATTGTCGTGCTATCGGCTGCTGTGACAATTCTGATGTCGATTCGTTATGTCGAGCAGACGGGAACTGCGCTAGCTGAATTCGTGGCAATTTTATTGACAGCGACTTTGGGGGGAATGTTTCTCGCTGGAGCTACCGAGCTAGTGACGATTTTCGTGTCGTTGGAAACCCTGAGTATCTCATCGTATCTGATGACTGGGTACATGAAACGCGATCCGCGATCGAATGAAGCCGCCTTAAAATATCTATTGATTGGGGCGTCTAGTTCGGCGGTATTTTTGTACGGTGTATCTTTACTGTACGGTTTGTCTGGCGGGGAAACGACACTGGAGGCGATCGCGACGGGCATTGCTGCTGCTAGTGGTAGTCTATCGTTAGGCTTGGTTGTATCTCTGGTATTCGTAATTGCAGGAATCGCTTTTAAAATTTCGGCGGTACCCTTTCACCAGTGGACGCCAGATGTTTATGAAGGTTCGCCAACTCCAGTAGTTGCCTTTTTGTCTGTCGGTTCCAAAGCGGCTGGCTTCGCGCTGGCAATTCGCTTATTAGTTACCGCCTTCCCACAAGTTATCGAGCAGTGGCATTTTGTGTTTACCGCACTGGCGATTTTAAGTATGGTGTTGGGAAATGTCGTCGCCCTAGCGCAGACGAGTATGAAGCGGATGTTAGGATATTCCTCGATCGCTCAAGCTGGATTTGTGATGATTGGGATGGTTATCGGTACCGAGACTGGTTATGCGAGCATGGTATTTTACCTATTCGTCTATCTATTCATGAACTTGGGTGCTTTTGCCTGCGTAATCTTATTTACACTCCGGACGGGTACCGATCGCATTAGCGATTATGCTGGTCTATATCAAAAAGATCCATTCCTTACTCTGTCACTAAGTATTTGCTTGCTGTCGCTCGGCGGAATTCCACCCTTGGCTGGATTCTTCGGCAAAATCTACATTTTTTGGGCTGGTTGGAAGGCTGGTGCTTATGGTTTAGTCTTACTCGCACTGGTAACTAGCGTCGTCTCCATTTACTACTACCTCCGCGTCGTCAAGATGATGGTAGTCAAAGAACCCAATGAAATGTCGGATGTCGTCAAAAACTATCCAGTTACTAATTGGAATCTCCCTGGAATGCGCTCGCTGCAAGTTGCTACTCTAGCAGGATTGATCGCGACATCCCTCGCAGGGATACTTTCCAATCCCCTATTTACGATCGCGAATGACTCTGTAAGCAACACGCCGATGTTGCAAGCTAGTTTACAGCGACAAGTGGCTGTGAAGTAGGCTTTAGGCTTTAGGATTGAAAAATTAGGAGAGCGAGATGTTTAGATTTTAACTCTTCCTATCTCCTCAACTAAAAGCAACGCAACTGCCAACTCTTCACCTACCATCTAAAGCCTAACCCCTAGCACCTAAAACCTAACATCTAAAACCTAAAACCTAAAACCTAAAGCCTAACCCCTAACCCCTAACTTATGCGAATCGTCTTCTTCGGTACTCCTCAATTTGCCATTCCTACGCTGGAAAAACTTTTGGCAGAGCCACAATTTCAGGTGTTGGGGGTGGTGACGCAGCCGGATAAGAGTCGTGGCAGGGGGAATAAATTATCGCCATCGCCGATTAAGGAGTTGGCGGTGGCGCATCATTTGCCAATTTGGCAGCCCGCACGGATCAAAAAAGATCCCGAAACGATCGAGGCTTTACGCCAAGTGGGGGCAGATTTATTTGTAGTAGTGGCTTACGGGCAGATTTTATCTCAAGAAATTCTCGATCTTCCGAAGCTTGGCTGTATCAATGTCCACGGCTCGTTGTTGCCTGCATATCGCGGTGCGGCACCGATCCAACGTTGTCTGACAGATGGGGTGAGAGTAACGGGAATTACCACGATGTTGATGGATGCGGGGATGGATACGGGGGCGATGTTGCTCAAGTACGAAACTCCAGTCAGTCTGTGGGATAATGCCGATCGATTGGCTGCTAAATTAGCGATCGAGGGTGCTAATTTACTGGTGGAGACAATTTATACCCTCGATCGGATCGTACCGACGCCACAGGAGCACGCAGCGGCCACTGCGGCACCACCGATTCAGAAATCAGAATACACGATCGACTGGACTCGAGCGCACTTAGAGATTCACAATCGAGTGCGCGGCTTTTACCCCAACTGTGTAACGAGTTTTCGCGAGCAGCCGCTGAAAATTTTGGCAACAGTCCCACTCGGAATCGATTTCCAGGCAGACTTACCCCTAGAAATGCAGAAGTTATTACCAGAAATCGAGACTCTAGATCTCAGTAACAGCGGATCGGGTACGGTCGTCAAAATTGCCAAAGGTTTGGGGCCGATCGTCCAAACTGGTTCTGGCTGCCTCCTCTTGCAAGAAGTTCAGCCCCCAGGCAAACGCCCTCAATCTGGCACAGATTTAGTTAATGGGACTAGATTAGCTATAGGAGAGATATTGGGGTAGAGGGGTGGACTGTACCACCGGAGGATGGGTGGATGAGTAATGGATGGGTAAGAGAACAATTATTGCTCTCTAGTCACCCCCTCTCCCCAACTCCCTGTCTTGTCTTAACGAGCTTTGGAGGTTTCCTCCAAAGCTCGTCGCTGTCTTGTCTCGCATCATCCGGGAAGAAACCTCTCGGATTATGCGAGCCGCTAACTGAAGCACCTGCTCCTCCACTCTGCGCGTGATTTCAGTCCCAACTCCCTGCTCCTTGCCTATTCCATCTGTCGCGATCCGGTGACGATAAAAGTTACTCGATATGCAATATTAGTGGCATGGTCGGCCATGCGTTCGAGATGGCGGATGGTGAGGGCAAGGAGAATAGTTGGCTCTACAGAACCTTGAAGATTTCCTTGAGTGGCTAAAGTTTGGTAAATTTCGTCGTAGGCTCGATCGACTTCATCGTCGAGTTTGTGGATGGTGGGGCCAGCCGTACCATCGAGATTGCTGAGGGCAGCTAAACTAGCCTCTAGCATGGCTCTGGCATGATGTGACATCTGTTCGATCGCAGGCAAACAGGGGTGTGCTGAATAGGGAAATAATTTCAGGGAAATTTCGCTGATATCTTTGGCATAATCGCCAATTCGCTCCAAATCTCGCACCATTTGCATGAACGCACTCAGCCGCCGTAAATCTTGGGCAGCAGGCGATGCAATTGCCATTAGTTCGGCACATTCGACCTCAATTTCATGATAAAACCGATCGATTTTGAGATCGATTTGAGATATTTGTTCGGCAGCAGCGATCTCGCGCTGAAATAAAGAGCTATGTGCCAGTCGAAAGGACTGTTCTACCAATGCTCCCATCAGGAGCAGATCTTGCTCGAGCCGACGACTGCGATGCTTAGATTGTTTAGATTCATTCAATGAATATGAAATAGTCACTTTTTAAATTTAGAAGATTATATTAAATTCGGGTCTAGCGAATATAAATAATTGGGTTTAGCCCCATTTTAACGATTGTAGTTCGTATATAAATGTTGCAATAGTCACTATTATTATAAATTTGATGATGGATTTGGTAATAAAGCAGGGAACGGGGAGATAAATTTATGGCAAAAGTGGCGATCGTCGATCGGATTGACGTTGCCATAAATTAAGCTAAGATGCCACTACTTATGATGTCGATCGACTTTGGGGTAAAGTGATGTGGAACCAAGCTCCGCCTGTTGTGGGATGATTGTTGGCAACGATCGTACCTTTGTGGGCGAGAATAATCTGACGGACGATCGCCAATCCTAAGCCACTGCCTGTAGTGTGCGAATTGCTGAGGCTCTTGTCACTAGGTAGACGTTGGCGAGAGAGATCGCCTCGATATAACCGATCGAAAATATACGGCAGATCTTTAGGACTAAAACCAGCACCATCATCATAGAGATCTATTTCTACGCGATTTATGGCTTCATCGTTGCTGTCTTCAGTAAGTTGCTCTGCTGCTAATAATTGAATATCGACCCAAATATGTCCGCGATCGGGACAATATTTAAGACTATTATCGAATAAATTAATTGCTACTTGGGTAAATCGATCGAGATCGAGATCCAGAATAACTTGAGTTGGCCCACGCTGGATAAATTGAACATCGCGCTGCTGGGCAATCGGTTCTAATGTATTCCAGACATCGTGGAGCAGTTGCACTAAATCTACTCGTGTCAATCGCAAATATTCAGTAGCAGAAGTTTCTAGCTGGCTAAGTTCTAAAAAATGTTGAATGAGATCGATCGATCGATTAGTTTCTTGTAATATGCGGTCTGTCCAGCGCGTCAGATCGGGCGTTACTTTAGATTGTAATGTTTCGGCAAGTAGATGGATGACAGTTAAAGGCGTGCGAATCTCGTGAGCCAGATCTCCCAACCAACGTTCCCGCGCGGCGGCTGTCTCTACCCGCTCCTGTTGGCTCTCGATAAAAACACCGATGACTCCATCAGCTAGTGGCATACTACGTGCTTTGAGCCAAATCGTTGGCGGAGCCTCTCCTGTTGAGAATCGCGAATTTACCGATTCATGATAACCAAAGTGAAACTGCCAGATTAACTCATTCGCAACCTGCGTCGATCTGGTTTTTTCGATGAAGCGAGCGAGTTCGTAAGAACGAACTAGTTCTAATAATAATCTTGCCCGCACCGAATGCCACTTTTGAATCTGAAGTAAGTTTTGGGCTGTCTGATTGCACCACAGCACTTGATTTTCGGCATCTACTTGTAAATAACCGATCGGTGCTTCTTGCAGCACAGATTGCCAGCTAAATAACTGTTCTTGGAGTTGCTGTTGTTGCTGCTTACTGATGCTAGCTCGGCGGCGCAATTGCGATAGCATCGGCAACGAAATATCTTCACGATAATCGGCAGGTTGCATTACCTTGAGCACTTCTGATAACTGCTGCCTGAGTTGAGATTCGCGCCAGAAATAACAACCACTAGCACCAACCAACAATCCCACAATTGCGGCGATGAAGATGGTTAGAGACATGGGTAAATGATGGATAAATAATTACACCGATGTACTGAGTCACTGTTTGGGTACTGTAGTTTCGATCTGTATTCTCATGACTCGATCTAGCTACATTTTTTGAGTCTTATCGATCGATTTGCGCTGGTGCCGCTAGTAGCCTATTCGCTCAGCAGCAATCTTGGCACAGATTAGTTCGGGGAACAATAGAACGAGAGTCGAGATAATACGTTCGCAATTTATATTGTATGTCGCTCCGCTCGCTTTGAATGGATCTTAGGAAATTAAGGGCCTGCAAACACCGCATTTTCGATATCTTGACGGCTGAGGGAATATTTAAAAGTGCGAAAGATGCTGCGATCGCCCGATCCCCTGACATTATCTGCGCTCGCACTATCGTTTGTCGGATGATATCGAACTGTGAGTTCTTCGATATCTAGGCACACTTCAGCACGCCAATCGGGTTTGGTAATATGCCAGCAGTGCAATTCGCTCTCATCTTGCTGGCAACCCATTGAGGTCAACCACTGTTCGATTTCGGGGAGCGGATGATTGTAAAGCGGAGTGTCATCGGTCGGAAGTAGGGTCATGGGGATTTTGGATTTTGGATTGGGGATTTATGGGGTAAGTAGGTTTTAAGGTAATTATCTTCGATCGTCAGAGTGTTGACGCAATCGATCTACTATTTTAGATCGATAACATCTGCATCGGCTATTGATTTGGAGCGGGCTGTGACGATCTCGTCCAATTCGGCTGGGGTATTGCAGTTGACCAAGCAACTCGGATCGGTAACTGCTAATTCGGTAACTGGATTCAGTTTCAGCCAACCTTGAAAAGATTGTCCGCCAGATTGAATGTACTCGATCGCGCTGTGGTAGCAAGTCTGACGATAAAAGCCGCATAATGGCTCCCAACCCTTATGATGCTTGGGTAAATACGCAATACTTTGTGCCGGAACGGAGTACAATCCGTCAATCCAGGATTGGATGATGGGAGTCGATAAGTTAGGCAAATCGCAGGCGAGTAGCAGCACCCACGTCGAATCGATCTCGGTTAATGCTTGGGTAAAGGCGCACAGAGGGCCGCGATGCGGCGATCTTTCGGGGATGAAGCGGCAAGTTGGCGGTAGCAACGGTTGGTAGGTTTGCCCCCAGGGTGTGACGATGTAAACCGCCGCTGCTAGTCGATCGCCCAAGAGATCTCGACAATCAGCAACCGCATTATGAATGCGAAGAAGCAAGGGGATGCCATCTATTTCCAAGATCGCTTTATCGCGACCCATCCGCGAACTTCGTCCGCCAGCCAGAATGATTGCCGATAAAGATCGATCGTCTACAATTGGCAAAAGTTTAGTATCCTCTTGGGAGCTTAGAGGTGGGAGCGGGTTGAGGTAAGTAATGACTGGGCAAAGCTTTGGCCGGACGTTGTGGTGCAATGGGGATAAAGACAATTCGCTCCGGATTGGGAGCAACTAAACCGCTAGCGGGTTCCTCGGCCTTTTTAGCCATTTCCTGCTTGAGATTTTCATTCATCACCGTTTGCTGGCGTTCCTGAAGCTGGAGCCGCCGCAACTGTCCGTGTTGACTTTTCCACGAGTCCTGGGTGTAGACAGTATATCCATAGCCGAGCGCACTCAGCCCCAAGACACTACAAAATACAACTAGCGCGCCCCGCTGCATGGCGAGCAGATATGTCAGCCAAAGGGGCACCGCATTCCGGTCGGGTAATGGTCTGACTCGGTGCTGTTGTGGCAAATCTTTCGCTTTGACTACATGGGATCTCACCGATGGACGCGTTGAGGCAGACAACAGATCTTCATGCTGAGGTTTAGTGCGTTGATACATACAAAGGTTGTCAGCTATTAATTAGGTAAATGCAGGGTAAGTTTAGATCTCGATCGAGATTTGACTTGGCGATCGCTCCCGATCGGCGGCATGGCCGTATCATATTTAGTTGCTAAAATATGGAGGCAATCGGCACGATCTCGCTAGTTTTTGTATGCCAAATATCCTAGCATTTTTCGGTCGATCGATATCGCCAATCGATCGTTCCCAAACATCGAACCCACCAAGATCTCAACTTTGCATAATGCGATCGAAACTTATCATTCAATCGGCTCAAATCGCGTTCTTGACGATCGGCTGCTGGCAAATTATCAACCCCGTTTATGCCGATAGTCTCCCGCCAGATAACGATATTCCCGAAGAAGTCCTCAGAGGGGAAATTATTACCGAAGCTCGATCGCCAATCGATGGCAAAGCTTTATCGGCTGTCGAATTTGCCGAATTAGTCGTCACAACCAGACAACAAATCGAGCGCGACAACGCCGCAGTTGCCGCGAATAGTCCCAAATTGAAAGAGACATTATTTTTACTCCGGTTGCGCGGCTTTTTGCGATCGATCGGAGTGCCGATTAAGTAGGGGTGGATGGGTGGATCGGTAATAGGGAAGTTAAAAGACGCTTGTCTCCAGATTTACTACTTACTATTCACTATCCACTATTCACTAACTAAAAACTCCAAATAACCAGCCGTAAGATCCTTGACGGCAAGATCGAAAAATTGCTTGCCATGTTCGGGGGTGGCGAGGCTGGGATCGGAACCCATTCTGCCGTCTGGATAGCGGCGGCGAAAATCTTCAGCACCGAGAATTTTGCGTTCTTGAGAAAGATTGCCCTCATCTAATGGGGTGGATTTAATCGTTTCGGGGTAGATATATTGAGTCAGCGCGACCTCGGAAGGAGTGGCGTGAGAACCTTCGCGATCGCCATATAATTCCTTCGCCAGACGATATACGCTCCCAGACATAAACCAATTAGCAGTTTGACATTCAACACGATCGGCATTGGGAATATTGAGATCGGCTAAATGAGCGTAGGTTTCAGAATAAGCGGCTTTGAGCGTGGCGATATTACCGCCATGTCCGTTAATAAAGAAAAACTTCGTAAATCCCGATCGCGCCAAACAGGTAATATAGTCGCGAATGACGAGGATCATCGTACTAGGGCGCAAAGAAATCGTCCCTGGAAAGCCCGTATGGTGTAACGCCATCCCGACATTTATCGTCGGTGCGACGAGGGCTTGTGCCGCCTTACCGACAGCTTCAGCGACGGCTTCGGCACAAATCGCATCCGTCCCGATCGCTCCTGTCGGGCCGTGTTGTTCGGTCGAACCGATCGGTATAATAATCCCAGTCGATTGCTGAAGATAAGTTTCAACTTCTGTCCATGTACTTAAGTGTAAACGCATAACGATCGATAATGCGCCAGCGGCGAGATTCTTCGCGCCAACGGCCAGAGGGGATATAAATATTTTAGGTGGTTTATCGATGCGATCGGTAGCGATCTACTTACTGCTAATGTTCGGCAATTGTTACTCTCTGCTGCGAATCGAAAATTTTCACGAGGCACTCACCTTAAAGCGGTATTATGGAAGAGTTGCGCTCGTCTGGTCTCGATCGAATAGCCAGCAAAAAGTTATTTACCCCCGATTTTGTAAACCGATCGATTGTTTCCTTTCTTCAGTACCTGTGATCATGCTCGCACTAAACATGTCGAATCATGCTACTGTTCCGCAACTTGGCACTGTCACCAATCGGATTTTAGTAGTAGAAGATGAAGAGTCAATTAGAGAATTGCTCGTATTAGGTTTAGAAGAGGAGGGTTTTGAAGTAGTTGGTGTCGCTGACGGCCACACAGCTTTAGCAAAATGTCAAGCGTCAGATCCTCAATCTCAGGATTTTCCGTTCGATTTGATTATCCTCGATTTGATGTTGCCCAAAGTTAGCGGACTAGATTTGTGTAGGTTCCTCCGTTATCAAGGCAATCACGTCCCTATTTTAATCGTCAGTGCCAAAATCACCGAAACAGATCGAGTATTAGGTCTGGAAGTTGGTGCTGATGACTACATTAGCAAACCTTTTAGTATGCGAGAGTTAATAGCGCGTTGTCGCGCGCTGCTCCGTCGCCATCGACTGAACGTAGCTGCGGATACGCCTGCACTCCAGTTTCAAGACATTACACTCTATCCCGATGAATATCGCGTTGTCGTGCGCGGGGAGGGTGTCAACCTCTCGCCCAGAGAGTTTCGACTGCTGGAACTATTCATCCAAAATCCCCGTCGAGTGTGGGCGCGAGAACAATTACTCGATCGAGTCTGGGGCATAGACTTCATCGGCGATCGCAAAACAGTTGATGTCCACATCCGCTGGCTGCGAGAAAAACTCGAAATCGACCCCAGTCAACCGCAATATATTACTACCGTTCGCGGTTTTGGTTATCGGTTTGGGTAGGCTTTAGGTTTTAGGCTTTAGGTTTTAGGTTTTAGGTTTTAGGTTTTAGGCTTTAGGTTTTAGGTTTTAGGCTTGAGGGGAAAGGGAAAATAAACCACATTACCCATCCACCCATCCACCCACCCACCCTGTTGCTGAGCGAAGTCGAAGCATCCACCCATCCACCCATCCACCCATCCATCTATCCACTTGCCTGTAGAATACGACCTAGTAATTATCGGTGCAACAGAAGCAGCTCGGGCAGCGGCGATCGAGGCGATCGGATTGCGGGCGCGGGTTGCGTTGGTGTTGCCTGACACCGATCTTCACCCTCAGCGCGATTTCTATCCCTATGCTTTGGCGCAGATTGCCACACAGCATCGAAGAGATCGCGGACGGATGCAGTCGCTGACTAGCTACCCCTGGAAGTACGCTCATTTGGCGATCGATCGACTCGAAGAACGATCTAGTCCCGCGCTACTAGCGGCGATGGGTGTCGATACGATCGTGGGGATGGGCGAATTTAGTCGTCGTCCGCAATTGGCATATAATGTCGGTACCCGATCGTTGCGGGCGAAGGCATATCTGGTGGCGACGGGATCTGTGGCTCATTACTCGCTAATTCCTGGAATTCAAGCCACAGGCTATCTGACAATCGATCGGTTGCCGAGTTTAGTCGATGGCGATATTCCGCTCAAATGGGCAATTATCGGCGCGGAAGCAATCGGGATCGAATTGGCTCAGACGCTAGCCAAATTGGGTGCTCAGGTGACACTAATCGTCGAAACAGAGCAGATTTTACCCCATGAAGATTCCGAGCTTGCTAATTTAATTCAGGCGCAATTAGAAGCTGATGGTGTCAAAATTTATCTAGAAACGCTCGTTACCAATGTCAGTCAAGAAGACGGTATTAAAGTAATCACGACTGGTGACGATTCGATCTTCGTTAATGAGATTTTTCTCGCTTTACCAGAACGACCCTTTTTAGAGCCAGTTAATACAACGCCGAGCGGAATCGATTATACCGATAAAGGGATCTCGGTCGATAATAAATTGCAAACATCCTACCGCCAGATTTATGCTTGCGGTAGTGTATGTGGCAACGTATTAGGCGGCTATCACTCACAAGCTCTCGATCGATACGAAGCAAAAGTAGCCGTGAGAAATGCCCTGACTCGGCGCAAAACAAAAGTCAATTTTAAGAGCTACAATAATTTACCTTGGGCGGTCTACACCGATCCTCCAATGGCACGGGTAGGGATGACAATTGGTGCGGCAATAAGTAGCAATCGTCACGATCTGACTATTCTCAAACAGTATTTTAAAAATAGCAATCGCGCAATCTTAGAAAATATCACTAGTGGATATTTTCAAATTATCGTTACTCAAAAAGGACTAATTTTAGGTGCAGAAATTGTCGGTCAAAATGCACCAGAATTAATTCAAATTTTAACTTTAGCCATTCAACAAAAACTCAAAATTGCCGATCTGGTAACCTTACCTTATCTGTCGCCAAGTTATACAGAATTCATTTATCAGACCGCCCAAGAGTGGCATTCTCAACAGCGAGAGCGAGACTCTAGACTGAGTTGGATCGATCGATTGCTGTGGTGGAGATAACCGCTCTCCTACATTGATGACGATAAATCTCAGATGGAATCTATAGGTTTTAAGCTTGTTGCGACACGATCGTTACAAAAATATAATAGTAGTGATGCTTAATCTATCGTGTTGGCATTGTTTAATAAAACATAGCACGATCGACGTCTGTGAGTCAGAGTCTAAGCCATGAGATATTTTTGGAAGATTGGTAATCAAAAATTTAACATTCGCCGCACGATCTTCGCCTGTATATTTGCGATCGTGCTGACGATAACGACTTTTGGCTGGTCGTCGGCTACTGCATACAAACCTTCAACGGCAGTCGATTTTCATCGGATTCCCATCGGCGATGGGCGTATTTCCACCCAACCCCAAATAGGATTTCTGTGGTCGTGCCGGACAGAGTTTAGGGGGCCGCGACGGCACGGCGCACATGCTAGCGGCAATTGGATCGATCGCAACAAAACCTACGATATCACCACCAAGCCAACTGTTAATGGCAACGTTTATTGGCCTGGTGACTTTGAAATGGCCATCAAAGATCGTTCTCGCCAAATCGTCAGCAATCGACTCCCTCAAGATCCGACAGGTATTTTTCCAATTTCACCCGATGATGATGCCTATGCTTTCGATCGCAATCCTAACTCGATTCGATCGGCCAGAGCGACGCTTAATTTACCAGCCAACCCCCAACTAGCCGAAACCCCTTCCTGCGTACCGATGGGTCAAGTTGGCATTCTCCTTAATGGCGGGTACTTATTTAATGCGCTCGATGCTAACGGCAAAGATGCCCTTGCCCATGAAATCCAGGATAGCTGTCAGGGACATCCCGAACATCGTGGTACGTATCATTATCACAGCATTACCACCTGCTTGGACAAGCGCGATCCTGGCAACGGACACTCGGCATTATTGGGCTACGCACTCGATGGCTTTGGTATCTACGGTCATCGTCTCGACGGCGGCAGATTGGCCACCAATAGCGATTTAGATGTCTGCCACGGACACACTCATGAGGTTGACTGGGATGGCAAAAAGACCAAACTCTATCACTACCACGCTACCTGGGAATATCCGTACACGATCGGCTGCTATCGCGGTACGCCTGTAAAAGTGGCACGACCCCGCAGACCAGAATCAGCTCGGGGAGAGGCTAGGCTTTAGGTGTTAGGCTTTAGTCTTTATGCAGAAGGCTTGAGATCTTGTGGAACAGTACCCATTGTCTCGAAGAAAAGCGCGCCGCATCACCGTCGGGAAACCCGACGTTGGCGTAGCCACTTCGTAGGAGTTACGCGAATCGCGACCCATTATCCATCTACTTGGCATTTTGGTAAAATCTACTATAATTGAAATAGATCGACCAAAATACCTCCAAACTAACCACTCAAATGTTTGTCACTGCACGTCCAACTGCTAATCTAGATCGAATCCCCGTTGATGTTGTAGCGGCAATTCAAGAATTAAAACAATCGCTAAATGCTGTCATTCTGGCGCATTATTATCAAGATTCCGAAATTCAAGATGTAGCGGACTTTATTGGGGATTCGCTCGAACTATCGCGGAGAGCGGCCAGTACCGATGCCGATGTTATCGTATTTGCTGGCGTTCATTTTATGGCTGAGACTGCCAAAATTTTGAACCCAAATAAATTAGTTTTATTACCAGACTTAGCAGCCGGATGTTCGCTGGCTGATAGTTGTCCGCCCGATAAGTTTGCTGTATTTAAGGCACAGTATCCCGACCATATTGTTATTTCTTACATCAACTGTACGGCAGAAATTAAAGCTCTGAGCGATATTATCTGTACCAGTTCTAACGCGGTTAAAATTGTCAAGCAGATTCCGCCAGAACAGGGTATTATTTTCGCACCCGATCGCAATCTCGGTCGCTATGTAATGCAACAAGCAGAGCGAGAGATGGTGCTATGGCAAGGTAGTTGCATGGTACACGAGACTTTTTCGGAGAAGAAGTTGGTGCAGTTAAAAGTTAACTATCCTAATGTCGAAATTATCGCTCATCCAGAATGCGAAGAGGCGGTATTGCAACATGCTGATTTTATCGGTTCGACGAGTGCATTGTTAAAATACATAGCTCAAAGTCAGGGAAATCAATTTATTATTGCGACTGAGCCAGGAATCATTCACCAAATGCAAAAAGCTCAACCCCAAAAAGAGTTCATTCCTGCACCACCGATGAATAATTGTGCGTGTAATGAGTGTCCGCACATGCGCTTAAATACATTAGAGAAGTTGTATTTGGCAATGAAGACTCGATCGCCTGAAATTACAATGCCTGAAGATATCAGGTTAGCGGCTTTACGTCCGATGCAACGGATGTTAGAAATGAGCTGAGTTAGAGATTATTAGCGATACCAGCAATCCGACATCCGACTTCTATCGAGAAGTCGGTTTTCTTGTTTGTAATATCGATCGAGAAATTGAACTTCAGACGTTAAAAAAATACTTTTAGCCCATAACTTTAGTCACGATTATTATCTTTTTTAGACCATTACTTCCGGTAGACAAAAATAAATAAAAAGCATTACCTTAGCTCGAAGATCGGAGCGAGGAGATCGAGATAAAGTGATAGCAATCGAGAACGAATCGATTTTCAAACTACTCTTTCCCGAATCACCCTTAGTCAAGGAGCGGTATTTATACATGTTGAAATTTACATCTTTAGCACTCGGTTTACTTACGGCAATCTCGATCGTACCCTCGGCTCAAGCTTTACCTATTTCTGGAACTCCAGTTATCGTCACGCAGACATACAGAGGAGATCGAACTCCTGTTGTGGTAAACGTCACTCACCCAACATATCGAGGCTCTAAATATTATCGCGGTTGGGAAACAGATCGTCGTCGTCAAATAGAACTTATTCGCCAACGGGAAGCAAGAGCGCGCTGGGAAGCACGACACTCTCGCTATAGACACGATCGTAATCGTTACTCTACCGAGCGTTATATCGACTACCGCCGCGATAATAACTCTTATGGCGATCGACGCGACTATCGCTACTAATTAATCTACCGCGACCGAACATATCGATCGACAGGGCAATCTAATTCAGATTGCCCTTTTTTACTTTTTACGATTGGATAAAGTCGAGTTAGTTGGCGATCGATTTTAGGAAAATCGTAGTATAATTAGCTTCATGAAGTAAAATATTTGCCATCCAGTCTCTGTATTTCAAGCTCGATCGAACACCATGACTATAGTCACGCTTTTGGCCAAATCGATGATGACTTTGGATAGGTACAAACAGCCTAAAAGTAGGACTTTAGTTGGACGATCTGCTTGTATAATCGAGATATATTTAAATTAATCTACTTACTGGTTCGATATTCAGCCTGTTACTTTGACGAAAAGTTTTTACGTCACTATAGGATGATTTGTATATGTCAAAACTTACCTCATTAGCAATCGGCTTACTTAGCGCAATTGCAATCTTGCCCGCATCCGAAGCGATGGCGGCGAGTAGCAATTCTTCTTCAGCTAGCCCAGAACCAGCCGGAAATCTGCAAGCTCAAGTTATTTTCAAGGTCGGCCCTCAATACCACGATCGTGGCTATGGCCGTGGCTACTATTCAAATTGGGAATACGATCGCTATCGTCGTCGCTTAGAATGGGCGCGCGAGCGTGAAGCGCGTGCTCGGTGGCGGGAGCGGTTCTATCGCGAGCGTTACTACCGTCATTACGATCGTGGCTACCGCTACTATAGATAAACTCGCACCATCGATCGCGAGCCTCCCCGAAAAGCGCGTATTTACTAAACGCCAGAGAGCGATAGATGCACCAGTCGGCGGCTGAAATAGTCAAAATTGCGATAGTTAATAGTGCCACCGCGTCTGAATGTGAATAATTTATTTTGGAGGACGACCTAAACTTAGATCGTCCTCTTTTCGATTGTGGATAGGGACGAGCGAGCGACGGTATAATAATTTATCTAGTAGCTGTCGATTCTCCTTCACAGAGGCTACGCTAACGACTCGATCGCGAGCCGCGCTCATCTACACGGTAAAAGTGTTGCGCTGCAAGAATTTGTCAGCCATCCGCTCTCCAACATTTCGCCACCGCTACAACTCAAGATCGCTAACTTCACGACTGACATTCATTCGTGAAGCCACCCAAAATCCAAAATCCAAAATCCATGACCCAAACACCCCTCTCACCCAACCAAAATCGTCAGTTACCGCTTCAACAGCCAGACAATCTCGGTCGGTTTGGCAAGTTTGGGGGGAAATACGTGCCCGAAACGCTAATGCCTGCACTGCTAGAGTTTGAGGCCGAGTACTATCGCCACACCAAAGATCCCGAATTTCATCGGCAGCTCAACGAACTACTCCGCGACTATGTAGGCCGACCCAGCCCCCTCTATTTTGCCGAACGATTGACAGAGCGTTACGCTCGTCCCGATGGCACTGGTGCTCAGATTTACCTCAAGCGTGAAGATCTAAATCATACGGGTGCCCACAAGATTAACAATGCCTTGGCACAAGTCCTGCTCGCCAAACGGATGGGCAAACAACGGGTGATTGCCGAAACTGGTGCTGGTCAACATGGCGTGGCAACTGCAACTGTCTGCGCGCGGTTTGGGTTAGATTGCGTTATCTTCATGGGCGTGGAAGATATGAAACGCCAAGAACTAAACGTATTTCGGATGCAACTACTCGGTGCTGAGGTTCGTCCGGTAGCCGCTGGCACTGGCACGCTCAAAGACGCCACATCCGAAGCGATTCGGGATTGGGTGACAAATGTAGAAACGACACATTATATCCTCGGATCTGTTGCTGGCCCTCATCCTTATCCGATGATCGTTCGCGATTTTCATGCAATTATCGGTGTGGAAACTCGCGCTCAAGCAATGGAAAAATGGGGCGGTTTGCCAGATATCCTGCTGGCTTGTATCGGTGGCGGTTCTAATGCGATGGGACTGTTTCACGAGTTCGTTAAAGAACCAACAGTGCGCCTGATTGGCATCGAAGCCGCTGGCGAAGGTGTAGACACTGACAAGCACGCCGCAACTCTTACCAAAGGTCGTCCGGGAGTTTTACATGGCGCGATGAGTTATCTATTGCAAGATACCGACGGACAAGTCACCGAAGCACATTCGATCAGTGCTGGATTAGACTATCCTGGGGTAGGGCCAGAACATAGCTATCTCAAAGATTTGGGACGTGCTGAGTACTATAGCGTCACTGATGCTCAAGCTCTGGTTGCTTTTGAACTATTGTCTAAGCTAGAGGGAATTATACCTGCTCTAGAAACATCCCACGCGATCGCGTACCTCGAAACTCTCTGCCCTCAACTCACTGGTAGTCCCAAGATTGTCATTAATTGTTCGGGACGCGGTGATAAGGACGTGCAGACGGTGGCGAAAGTGCTGAAGTTTTAGGCTTTAGGCTTTCTCACACCTTGT
Organism: Chamaesiphon minutus PCC 6605; assembly: GCF_000317145.1. Taxonomy (GTDB): domain Bacteria; phylum Cyanobacteriota; class Cyanobacteriia; order Cyanobacteriales; family Chamaesiphonaceae; genus Chamaesiphon; species Chamaesiphon minutus. The sequence continues at coordinate 5,680,876 of NC_019697.1, forward strand.
ACCAGTTCAAGTATACTATTTTTAAACAGCGGAAATGAGGGTACCGTTTCTTTCTCCCAGTCTCCGAGTCTCCTAAAATAGTGTAGACCCAGGGTACCCACAAGCGACGCAGCTCCCTTCGGGAAGGCTCCGCCAACGAACGGGAGGTTGTGTGCGTCAGCGGCTCGCAGCCGGGAGGTTGTCTTGATGCAATTGTATGGGCGGGAAACCCGCCCACATTGCACCGCTCCCGACCATGGAAGCGCACCAAGCAGCGAGACAATACAAGACAGGGGCACCCCTATGCAATTAATCTGTAGGGGTGATCCTTGTGGGTACCCGACTATCTCTACTAAGCACTAGTCTTTCCGTATTGGTGCAAGATGGGAGTTTAGGTATTAGGCTTTAGGGCGTATAGATATTACTACTACTCGAAATTAAACTTGAGAGTACGAGTTGTTCTGTCGATCGATTGCCATAATATCTACAAGCCATCCTCAACCCTAAACTAATACCTGTTTTTCCTAAAGCCTAATACCTAACACCTTCTTTATGACTCGCTCCAGCGGAATTTTGCTCCATCCCACCTCACTACCTAGTCCATTCGGGATTGGCGACTTAGGTGAAGATGCTTATACGTTTATCGATTTTTTGCACGATGCCAAACAGAAATATTGGCAGATTCTACCATTAGGGCCGACGGGATATGGTAATTCTCCATACATGTGTTATTCAGCGATCGCGGGCAATCCGTTGCTGATTAGTCCAGTTAAACTCTTAAAGGATGAATTACTGACTCCTACAGATCTAGCAAACTTACCGACATTTCCTACCCATAAAGTTGATTTTCCACTCGCGATCGAGACTAAAACTAAGCTATTTCATATCGCTTTCGAGCGATTTATGACCATAGCAGATAATGAGCAAAAAACTAATTTTGATAACTTTTGTCACAGTCAGATTTATTGGTTGGATGATTACGCCTTATTTATGGCAGTGCGAGAAGCACATGGCGATAAGAGCTGGCATCAATGGGAACCAGATTTAGTCAAGCGCGAACCAATCGCCTTAATTCATTGGCAAAATCAACTCAAACATCAAGTTTGCTATCATAAATTTATTCAATTCAAATTCTTTGAACAGTGGTCGGCATTGCGACAATATGCCCACGAACACGAAGTCGAAATCATCGGCGATATTCCGATTTATGTCGCTCACGATAGCGCAGATGTCTGGGCGAATCAAGAATTTTTTGAACTCGACCCTGAAACCAGCGAACCCGCACTAATGGCTGGCGTACCGCCCGATTACTTTAGCGAAACCGGACAATTGTGGGGCAATCCCGTCTACCATTGGGAGAATTTAGCACATACGCAATTTAACTGGTGGATTCAAAGATTTGAATCATTATTGAAATTAGTCGATGTGATTCGCGTCGATCACTTTCGGGGTTTTCAAGCTTTTTGGGCAGTCGAACAGGGCGAAACTACAGCAATGAATGGCCGCTGGATCAAAGCTCCCGGCGCAGAATTATTTGCCACCATCCAACACAAATGGGGACGGTTGCCAATTTTAGCTGAAGACTTAGGTGTAATTACGCCTGACGTCGAAGCTTTGCGCGACCAGTTTGGATTTCCAGGCATGAAAATCATCCAATTTGCTTTTGGTTCGGATAATGGTAATCCGTTTTTACCATTCAATCACGGACGCAATTTTGTAGTCTATACAGGTACCCACGATAACGATACCACCGTCGGTTGGTTTGAGAAATTAGAAGGTCGCGAACGCGATCGATTCTTGCTATATACTGGTGGCATTTGTAAGGAAGGAGTTCACTGGGACACGATCCGGTTGGCGATGACTTCTGTTGCAAATATCGCGATTTTTCCGCTCCAGGACGTGTTGGGTTTAGGCGGTAATGCGCGGATGAATTTCCCTGGTTCTGCGGAAGGAAATTGGGAATGGCGATACGATCCAGCAGTTATTAACGAGCCACTAGCATTACGGTTGAAAAATTTAACCTTAATCTGCGGTCGCTGTAGCAATTAAATTGGATCTTCAAAATTTAACGATCGCCATGTTCGGAAAATTCTTTGAACATCTTAACGACAGGCAGAGTATGGTTGTTTGGTAGCGAAATTTCAAATCGATCGATCGTCCGATAGCCAAACTTGCAATACAATTGTTCGCCAGCTAACGTCGCCACAATCTCGATCGATTGAAATCCAGCAGCCAATGCCGCCAGCTCGCTCTGTCTGATTATTTTACTACCGATGCCTTTGCGCGCCCATGCTGGATGCACAAAAAATGCGCGCAGCTTGGCAGCATCAAAGCTAGGATTGAGTAGCCCTTCCTCTAAATCTGTCTCGATCGGATCTCCACCGTAAGCATTGGCTCGTCTACTCCAGCCGCCACAGCCGACAATCTGACTGGCACTCTGGGCAACAAAATAGGTTTTATCTTTAATTAATTGACGATCGACATTAAACATGGTGCCCAAGGCTCCGTCAATTTGTGCTGGAGTATAGTAGCTGGCTTGCAACGAGATCGCCGATTCGGGAATTAAGCTTAGAAGCTGGGGAATATCTGCTAGAGAAGCTAGGCGAATATTTACGTCCATTATGGTTAGCGATTAGAGATTCGATCGATCCTAGCTTTGCAAAGGATGAAATGATAACAGGCTCACCACTTTGTATATACTGAGTCATGAGCCTGAAAATAAAATCTGTCACCATCCCCATCTCTGAAAGTTAGGAATTCGTATTAAAATGTCTTTCTCTAAAATCTTAATTGCCAATCGGGGCGAAATCGCTCTGAGAATTATTCGTACCTGTGGCGAGATGGGGATTGGTACAGTTGCTGTGCATTCAACGATCGATCGCAAGGCTCTCCACGTTCAACTGGCTGACGAAGCCGTGTGTATCGGCGAACCGATTGGAAGTAAAAGCTATCTGAATATCCCGAATATTATCTCGGCGGCTTTGACTCGCAATGCGACAGCCATTCATCCAGGCTATGGATTTCTGGCTGAGAACGCCCGATTTGCCGAAATCTGTGCCGATCATCATCTCACTTTTATCGGCCCTTCTCCAGCCGCCATGCGGGCGATGGGAGACAAATCTACCGCCAAGGAAACAATGAAACGCGTGGGCGTACCGACGGTACCTGGTAGCGATGGACTCCTCGCCGATGCCGATGAAGCTCTCAAAATTGCAGGTAAAATCGGCTATCCCGTCATGCTCAAAGCCACCGCTGGCGGCGGCGGACGTGGGATGCGACTGGTACACGAAGAGGCGGACTTAGTGCGGTTATATCATGCCGCTCAGGGCGAAGCTGAAGCCGCATTTGGTAACGGCGGCGTCTATGTCGAGAAATTTATCGAATGTCCGCGTCATATCGAGTTTCAAATCCTCGCCGATAACTATGGTAATGTCATCCATCTGGGCGAACGCGATTGCTCGATCCAACGCCGCCATCAAAAATTACTAGAAGAAGCTCCCAGCCCAGCATTAACGCCCGAATTGCGTCAAAAAATGGGCGCAGCCGCGATCGCTGCTGCCAAATCGATCGATTATGCTGGAGTCGGCACGGTAGAATTCTTGCTCGACAAACACGGCGATTTCTACTTTATGGAAATGAACACCCGCATCCAAGTCGAACATCCCGTGACTGAGGCGATTACCGGACTAGATTTGATCGCCGAGCAGATCCGAGTCGCTCAAGGGGAAAAGCTCTCCCTAACTCAGGAACAAGTCGTATTGAAAGGGCACTCGATCGAATGTCGCGTCAATGCCGAAGATCCCAACCACAATTTCCGACCATCCCCAGGTAGAATCACTGGTTATTTAGCACCAGGTGGCCCAGGAGTGCGGGTAGATTCTCATGTGTATACCGATTACGAAATTCCCCCATTTTACGACTCCCTGATTGGCAAATTAATCGTCTGGGGTGTCGACCGAGACATGGCAATTCGGCGGATGCGGCGGGCGTTGCGCGAATATGCAATTACTGGCGTCCCCACTACGATCGATTTTCATCAACGCATTCTCGAACATCCAGGCTTTATTAAGGGTGAAGTTTATACTAACTTTGTGGAGCAAATGATGTCTAAGGAAGGACTATGATTTACTATGATTGAGATGATTTACTATGATTGAGTTGTTGGCACGAGTGAAGACGGTGATGATATTCTGTGATTGATTTGTTTTTGCTAGTGATGATTGGCTTTAATTTGAGATGATTGAGATGATGGACTACGATCTAAGTTGTTTGAGCGATCGAGGATGTTTACGATCGATCTGATAATGTATGAGTGAAATTGTTAATCAGGAGTCATCCTATAAGCACTCGGATCTTACTGGCAAGATTATTGGCTGTGCAATGGAAGTGCATGGCTATATAGGCAATGGTTTTCAGGAAGTAATTTATCAACGTGCCCTAGCTCTGGAAATGCAGGAGCGAGGACTGAGTTTTCAGCGCGAGTATCGAATGCAGATCTACTATAAAGGCGTGCATATTGGCACTAGGCGAGTCGATTTTTTTGTGGAGGGTAAGGTGATGTTAGAACTCAAAGCTGTTAGTCAGCTAGAAGATGTTCACCTAGCTCAAGCAATTAACTATTTGGAAGCCTCAGGCATAGAAATTGGGTTACTGATTAACTTTGGCAGTCGTAGTTTGCAGTTCAAGCGAGTAATGAAGCCCAAATGATAATTGGACTAGATCTAGTGATTAGTTCGATCGCTATCTTCCATCAAACGATCGGCTTCATCAAAATAAATCATCACTGCCTTCACTCGTGCCAACAACTCAATCATAGTAAATCATCTCAATCATAGTTAATCATAGTCCCGATTCCTCCTTCACTAACCTCTGATAAATACCCGCCAATTTAGGCGTGATGCTATTAGTTTCAATCCCATAACCCAAGCTCGTCCAGGTGCTAGACAACCGCTTTCTAACCTCCTCCAACTTGCCATCTTTTAATAACTGCGGAATATTCATATTCCAGGCACTTTCGTCGCTGAGCCAAGCGTGAACTACTGCATCTTGATACTCTGGCTCGAAACTATAAGTACACTGAAAAAAGAAGAGCAAGCAATCGGGTTGAGGATGATATTTCTTGGCCATTCTAAACCAAGTTGTATTAATCATTTGATAGCGTCCCGCTGCTGTAGAACAATTATTGATATTCGGCCCACTAACGATCCGAATGCACTTTTCGGGATGACGATCGAGAGTTTTGGCATGACTGCCACCATATATTACCGAATAGGGTTGTCGATCGCTGGCTTCGCTAGCGGCAATTGTCCGCATTAAGGCGCGAATGTAGGGGTTGCCACCTTTCATCACCAAGGGTGGATGGCGCGTAGTATCGAAGGTGGGACTTTGGCTCTGACGCCGGGATGGGTGGCGCAATACTAATAGCAACAAGCAGAGCGAAACTAGACAACCGATCGCAATTGCGATCGGTTTAACACGGCTGGGTTTGAGGATATCCATGCAGTATTTGCAGCGGGTAGAGCGGGATCGTGAGGATAGTAACTACCAACTAAAGATAACCGATCGCGAGTAACTCGCGATCGTAGGGATGGCTGTTGCTGGGGTTAATTAATATCCCCTCAATTACTACACGCTGGCGAATAGCTCTTCCCAACTTTTGGCTACTGCTGTAGGCGCGCTGACGACTTCTAAAACTTTATTTCGGGCTTGGGGGTTGGTGAGTGACTCAACGCACACCTGAGCCACCTTTTGTCTGGGTATACTACCATCAAAGAGGGTATCCGCTCCTGACATAATTACAGGGTTAGGATTATCATCATTTTTGAGTCCTCCCGGACGCACGATCGTGTAGTTGAGTCCACTATTTTTGAGATACTGTTCGGCTTGTTGTTTCCACCACAAGATCAACCAAAACAGATTGAGAGGATGGAAAAACTTCGACACGCACAGCGACGAGACAAACACAAACTGCTCGATATTGTGAGATTTGGCGGCGTTTACCAGATTTTTGGTGCCTTCAAAATCGACCTGATACGGACCAGTTGGATCGAAACTGGGTTTGGCTCCAGTGGCACAGAGAATTACCGTACTGTCACCGAGTGCGGTATTGATACTTTCCAGATTGAGAACGTCGCCGACAACCAGTTCAGCCTCCGCTGGTAAAATAGTTCGTGCCGTGGCGAGATCCCGCACCATTGCCCGCACGGGAATCTGCCGACTCACTAACTCCCGCACGATTCTGCGTCCGGTTTCTCCTGTCGCGCCTGCTACAAATGCCTTCATTTCGTTTTGGTTAGAATAAATTTTAGGTTTAGCGGTCTTATCTCTTATGTTAAATATAGAAACAATTAAAAGGGTGTTTTCCGTCAGGAAATTGCAGGCGGTACTAGTCGATCGATAACAGATTTACCGGATATCGACCGACTTGTTTCAGCTCTGAAATTACACTACATTTAAAACAAAAACTTACATTTTCAATTAACTCTTACTTAAATTAATTTAAATTTTCCGGTTTTCAGTAGCTACAGCTTGTAAATAGAACTTATAAGTCATTACATTTTTATCAACACCACACAGTCAGCACATCAACGGGATAAAGCAGGAGATGCCAGTAACAACACTAGAAAAAAACAGCGAAAAACAGAGTTCGATCGTGATGAATCCTGAGTTAGAACAGCGAGATCTGGTGTCCATCGATACGAATCAACTCCAGCCGTTTTGTTTTAGCTATCGGTTTACGGATGCTATGTTGATGGGGGCAGACATTCGGACGGTAGAGACATACTTGGATGCTCACCAGGGCTGGTTTACGCGTTGTGCTCATCCAATGACAGCTAGCCAACTTGGGAAAAATGGTTATGCACTGACGATCGGTAAGTTTAATTCGTTCGGCTATGCCGTCGAACCCAAGATCGGACTGGAATTATTACCGCAGGATAGCGGGGTATATCGCATCAAAACCCTCGCCATCCCTGATTATAATCCGCCAGGTTATGAGGTGAGTTTCAATGCCCAAATGCGGCTGATAGAGGTGGTAAGTGACGAACGATCGAGCACAAAGATCGACTGGGATCTCGACTTGAAAGTGCTCATTCAGTTTCCTAAATTTATTTACAAGTTACCGACAGGTGTCATTCAAGGTACTGGCGATAAACTCCTAAAACAAATTGTCAATCGCGTTTCGCGGCAATTGACTCACAAGGTGCAGCAAGATTTTCATGGGAGTTTTGGTTTACAGATTCCTAAAAAGTAAATCTAGTAATGGTCATTGACACATCGAGGTAGGGGGCAATTTCTGAAATTGCTCCCTACCTCTGTTTTTAACAACATTTGCCAAGTTACGATCGCCGAAAAATAAATAGGGTAAAGTAGATCTTTAAGTTGCAATCGCCAACATTCCCAATCTCATGATGTCAAATTACTCTAACCTTTTAAACTCTTGGGTGAGCACATCATCTTCGGTCGTGTAGATAATATCTCGATCGGTAATTTTATACTGTTTGGCAAACTGTTTGGCATAGTCTAGCTTCTCCAAAATCTGACCCCCTTGGTGCAATAAATTCACTTGTTGATGGCGTAAATTATTGCGCTTGCGGACTTGCCGATCTCGATATTTGACCCACAGATAACGACAGGACGGAATGATAACTAGCCCGACACCATAAACAGCCAAAATCGTCATTGCCAAGCTAATAAAACTACTACTTATCCCTCTGAGCATCAGACCTAAAATGATAATCCCCACTAGGTTAAGCGCGAATAATCCGATCGTCCAGCCAGTTTGTTCGGGAGTAGCTTTAGTAAACTTCCACTTACGTTCGCGCAGCGATTGAGGGACGCGATTATTTAGTCCCGGTTCGTCCTTGAGTGTAGTTTGCAGGTCGGGGAAATGATAGACTAGTTGTCCGGTTGGACTAACTTCGGGAATACCATTAAACTTCGTCAATACTGGCAACATGTAGTCTTCATTGCCAGCATTTTCTGGCAAAAAGGCGCGGCGATCGAATTCCGCACCGATATTATCTAAATAAGGTAAAATTTGTTCGCCGATGGCGACACCTTGCTGGTGGTAGATCAGATTGGCAATATAACGCCAGCGTCGCTGTTCTAAATCGGCATTGGGATTGCCATCTCCAAATAGTACCGAAAATACTGCTTCCAAAAAATTGAGCGGTTTGCGCTGTGTCTTTGCCCGAATCGGTGCCAGACTAGATATATTTTGGTCGATCGAACTATTAGAATTACTAGAACTATTACCGCCCCAATCAAAAATAGCTAAAACACAATTACCATCCCCACAATCGCCACCGCTATCGTTACTAAACAGAGCGGCTAAGGTAATTGCCAAGATCGTCAGATAGACGGCACTAATCGACGTAATTAACAAAATGCCAAACGAAATTTTAACTAAATAAAATCCGATCGTCCACAATCGATCGAGCCAAGCTCTAATTTGAAGTTTTACAGACTTACGGAGCAAGATTTGTCGAAAGTTGGGCGCGAAGACATAAATGACTTCGCCGCTATCGGTGACTTGCAGATGTCCCCCAGTACGATTGGCTAAAGCTAGCAATCCCGAACGCGCCTGTTCGAGATGAATACCCGCCTGAGTTGCAACATCCCCACTAGTTACTCGATAACCGAGCTGTTCCACCGCCGTCATAAGTTGAGGATTGGCATTCATAATATCTCTGGTACGATTCTGAGACTTTTAGGGCTGGAGTTGAGAGTTGATGCCAATAATCTGCAATTTAACGATCGCTCCAGATTAAATACCTCTACTGAAATTCTAGCCAAGTTTCCGCAGGGTTGACACGAGTCTTAACCTCTACCGTCTCTGCTTACTCACAGCTTTCCCCAGTGGCGCACTCCCGCCTTTGTTTCTCGATCGTCTAAGTGCGACAACATAACACAGAAAGACTAAGTACAGCCTCGCTTGTGGGTACCTGGGGTCGAAACTAAGCACTAGTATCGTTAAATTGTTGCAAGATTCCGATCCTACCCCCTTGGTAGCTCTCTTTGCGCCAACAGTGCCGTACCATATGCCGCCTCCTGCTGCGGAGAAATCGAGATCGGTACGGGAATATATCGCTGACGGATCTTTGTCCAGATGGGATTTTGTGCTCCACCGCCAGCAGTATAGATTGCCGTCAGGGGTGTGGCTCCTAATTGGGCTAATAGTTGGTAGCCGCGTGCTTCAATGCTGGCGATCCCTTCTAATAAACCATGCAAAAAATCAACCGCTCGCTCTGGGCGCGGTGTCAGTCGCGGTGCTAAATGAGGATCGTTAATGGGAAAGCGATCGCCTGGAGTTAACAAGGGATAATAATCCAGATTGCTGGAGCGATTGGGATCGATTTCTTGGCTGAGGCTAACCAACTCGGCATCGCTAAAAAAATGCCGTAGTACCGCACCGCCAGTATTTGATGCGCCACCCACCAACCACAGATCCCCTAGGCGGTGACTATAGATCCCAAAGTTGACATCCTCGACGCGCGTCTGGCTCAGGAGTTTGATAACCAATGTCGATCCCAGCGATGTGACGGCAACACCCGGCTCCTCCATGCCGCTAGCGATAAATGCGGCAATACTGTCGGTAGTACCAGCACAGACGATACAATCAGTCGCTAAACCCAACTCTGTGGCAACTTGAGGTAATACCGTCCCAACTGGCATCCCCGGCTTGACTACTTGCGGCAATAACGGGCTGTAGGGCTGCCGTTCTAGCCAATCGGGGTAACGTAAGGCTTCGACATCATAGCCGAGTTTCAGGGCATTGTGATAGTCGCTGATGCCCAATTTGCCATGCAGATGGTAAGCCAACCAATCTGCTTGATGCAAAAAGTAGACCTCTCCAGCAGTCGGCACGATCTCGATCGCCTCGGGTTGTCGCAGCAACCACAATAATTTCGCTAGACTAGAGGTTGCGCTAATAACTGAATGTCCGGCTGGGGCGATCGATTTAACCAGTTCTAATACTGTTTCTCCGCGGCGATCGTGATATAAAATTGGTGCGCCGATCGATCGACCCTCACGATCGCACAATAGTACCGTCGAAGAAGTCCCATCGATCGCAATGCGTTTGACCTGAGATTTAATCGCAATTGGGATGGCCTGAATCATTGCAAATAAAGTCTCTCGCCACCCTTTGCTTAGTAAATCGCTAGTTCCCCGCCAAAGCACATTACGATCAGTATCGATCGCTACTAATCTAGCTCCAGATGTGCCAAAATCTATGCCGAGGGAGACTATCATATTTTTATTTTGTAGCCAGAGTTACATGTTTGGTTGGTCTAACAATGATACAAAATGTCAAGTTGGTGCAACTAAAAATAGTATAGAAACACACATTCAGGAGTAACTAAAATTGAAAAAGATCGTAGCAATTATTCGCCCCTTCAAGCTTGATGAAGTAAAAATTGCTCTCGTCAATGCTGGAATAGTGGGAATGACAGTCTCTGAAGTGAGAGGATTTGGGAGACAAAAGGGTCAAACCGAACGCTATCGCGGATCGGAATATACCGTGGAGTTTCTCCAAAAGCTCAAAGTCGAAGTTGTCATCGAAGATGCACAGGTTGATATGGTAGTAGACAAGATCATTGCTGCTGCTCGGACTGGCGAAATCGGTGATGGTAAAATTTTTGTTAGCCCGATCGAGCAAGTCGTGCGGATTCGGACTGGCGAAAAAAATGTTGAAGCGGTGTAACTGCTAACTATCATCAGCCTAAAATTTAAAGATTGGAGCGGTGTAACTACCAACTACCATCAGCCTAAAATGTAAGTAGAGAGCCGACTTCTGGCCAGAAGTCGGCTCTCTATTTTGTCTAAATTAGGGGGTTGCCGCTCTTAAGTACCGGGAAGATCCCGCAAGCGATCGGTCAAATGAGCGCGATCGGCCAGTACTTTCAACAATGGGCCGTGTTTGCCAAACTCAACGATACTGATGCTGCACACTGGCATCCCCAGCCGATACCGAAATCGCCCCGCATCGATACCTAGCAGGCTGCACAGCAGGATCCGAATCGTGGCTTTGTGGGATACGACCAAAACATTCCCCGTCGTGTGCTGCTGACTGATTTCCTCGACTACCGCGAGTGCGCGTGCGGCGATCGCCATGGCGGATTCGCCACCCGTGGGTGGATTCCAGCCCGGATCGGCCAACCATCGGAGATAATCGTCATGATACTCCGCATCGACAGCCGCGACATCTTTACCTTCCCATGCCCCATAATTAATCTCTTGTAGTCCGTCGCGGATTTGCAGCTTCATACCTAATTTGTCTGCGAGTGGTTCTGCTGTTAAAATTGCCCGTTCTTTGGGACTGCAATAGATCGATTCCCAAGGCGTAGTGGCATAAGCTGCTGCAAATACCTGTGCCATTTCTTCGCCATCGGTAGTCAAGCCAGGATCGATCGAGCCACAAAATAAATTACCGCGACTAGAAGCTGTTTGTCCGTGACGGAGGAAGTAAAGATTTAGAGTCATATAGCCATCCTTAAATTAGGTAATGTGGATGTTTCGCGATCGAAAAATGGTTGGGTTCGTTAATAATTGAGAAAGAGCCTGAATTTGCCAGGACAGATGTTGATTATGAAAGTGTTGTTTTGTCAAGCCCCGATTCTGGCAAGCGATTTACTGAGGTAAAGCCATGCCAACGATCGCTATTTTACTCTCGAATCAAAACTCTGTTAATATAAAAGGCACGAGCAAACTAAATCTTTAAGTTTGCTCCTATGCTTCTTGGAATAATAAATTACCAGGAGTGGGTCAAAACCCACTTTTTTTGTTGTTTACTGCCGCTGATAAGTACGCGCTCTCGGTTTAACAACCGTTACCAGAGCAGTGCAATGCTCTATTCGATCTTCTAATTCCCCTGTTCGACTCAGATAGTGCGGGATCGATCGCAATTAGTTACTAGTTATGTTCGCCAACATCCTTCTTCATAGCCACTAGCTCCTAGTCCTTGCCACATTTATGGCTCATCCCCTCATTCCCCAAATTACCGACCTCGCTAACCCAATCGCCGCAGACTTGGGACTAGAATTAGTTGCAGTTGTCTTTCATACTCACGAACGCCCCCCCTCGCTGCGGGTAGATATTCGCAATCTAGTTGCCGATACCGGATTACAAGACTGCGAGCGCATGAGTCGTGCATTAGAAGCGGCATTAGATGCCAAAGAGCTGATTCCGTTTGCTTACGCGTTGGAGGTTTCTAGCCCTGGGACGAGCAGACAACTGACGACAGATCGAGAGTTTAATGCTTTTGCTGGCTTCGCAGTCGAAGTTACTACCGATCGGGCTTGGGATGGCAAAACCGAGTGGCAAGGACAATTGATTCGTCGCGACGATACCAAGATCTACCTGAGTCTTAAAGGTAGAACGGTTGAAATTCCGAGGGAAGTAGTCGCTAAAGTCTATTTACACGATAAATAATCGCGACAGCGATACTTGACTGACGATCGAATCGATCGGCCAAATGCTGACTAGATATCTAGGAACCTAATGCAGGCGATCTTTTCATCCTATTTAATTACTTACCCATCTAAGTAAATTGTTGTTGAGGTTGCGGCTAAAATCCTCAATTCGATCGTCGCGGCGATCGTCAACACTCTCTACACTATTTCTTAACTTAACTGAATATGTCAAAAGCTAAAGACCCGAAAAAAAGTAATGTTAGTTTACCTCAACTCAGAAATATGATTGAGGAAATCAGTAAAGATCGCAACCTACCCAGCTCTGCGGTACAAACTGCCTTGCGCGAAGCTTTGCTCAAAGGCTACGAACGCTATCGGCGATCGCAACATTTAGATCGGATGGATTTTGAAGAAGATCATTTCGATAACTTTGATGTATTTCTCAATCTTGATGAAGAGGCTTTTCAGGTCGTTGCAACTAAAACGATCGTTGAAGAAGTCACTGATGAAGATAAAGAGATTTCGCTTAATGATGTCAAAAATAGTTTGCAGCAAGAAGAATCTGCCGAAGAACTCAGCGAGGAAAAGCTGCAAGAACTGATTGGCGACTCGGTGATACTTGATGTAACACCCGATCGCGAGGATTTCGGGCGGATGGCAGCAATTCAAGCCAAACAAGTACTCGCCCAAAAATTGCGCGACCAACAACGGAAAATCATTCAAGAAGAATTCGAGCAATTTGAAGGTACCGCGCTGCTGGGCAAAGTGCTAAGATTCGAGCGTCAATCGGTAATTTTATCTGTCAGTAGTAGTTTCGGTCAGCCAGATGTCGAAGCCGAACTACCGCAAAAAGAACAACTGCCCAACGATAATTACCGGATCGGTCGCACCTTTAAAGTCTTCCTCAAAAAAGTTCGCGAAGGCTCCCAACGCGGCCCCCAACTACTGGTTTCTCGCGGTGCCGCTGGATTGGTGGTCGAACTATTTGCCAACGAAGTCCCCGAAATCGAAGAAGAACTAGTCAGAATCGTCGCTGTGGCGCGAGAAGCCAGTCCACCCTCCCGTCACGTCGGCCCCCGTACCAAGATCGCTGTCGATACCTTGGAAGGCGATGTAGACCCCGTAGGCGCGTGTATTGGCGCGCGCGGTTCGCGCATTCAGGTAGTCGTCAACGAACTTCAAGGCGAGAAGATCGATGTGATTCGCTGGTCGCCAGATCCCTCGACCTATATTTCTAATGCCTTGAGTCCCGCGCGGATCGATGAGGTGCGATTGGTAAATCCCGAAGGTCGTCAGGCACATGTCTTGGTACCCGAAGATCAATTGAGTCTGGCGATCGGGAAAGAAGGCCAAAATGTCCGATTGGCAGCGCGGTTGACTGGTTGGAAAATTGACATCAAAGATGTGAATAAGTACGATCCCGTGGCGGCGATGGCAGAGGTTGAGTCGCAACGCCAAGCTGACTCAGAGTATCAATCGCGCTATCAACCCGATTATCAAGATGCTGGCTACGCAGAAGATAATTATTAATCGATCGTCGATAGCTGGGTTACTAGATAAAAGCAAGGTGGGCACTGCCCACCAGCTACAATTTTCGCGTAGTAATTGATAATTTATAAATGAAAGCTCGAATTGCGATCGCCACATCGATCTCAGAAATTAACAACTGTTTTCCTGTGATGAAAGAGCTACGTTCTCATTTAGAAATTGCTGATTTTGTGGAGCGAGTCGAACGCCAGCAACAATTGTTTAATTACCAGCTTGCCTACCTGCAAGTCGATGAAATAGTGCGCGCAGTGGCTGGATTTAGAATCTCTGAATCGTTAGCATGGGATAAGTTTATGTATGTAGACGATCTGGTGAGTAGCTCCGATAATCGATCGCAAGGCTATGGGGCGGAATTGTTTAATTGGCTGTTAGAATACGCTCGTGCCGAAAATTGTCAGCAACTGAATTTAGATTCGGGAGTCCAAAGATTTGCCGCGCATCGCTTTTATCTACGTCAGCGGATGGAAATTTCTAGTCATCACTTTACGCTGCACTTATGAGAGCATCTGTTAGAAAGTAGAAGGCAGAAGGCAGAAGGTAGAATTGAATACGAGATATCTCTATGTCTGATAGCTTAGATTTTACTAAATCTTGAATTTGAGTGGCGAGGGTAAAGTGCTAAAAGATTGGCGGCGGTGTATATGTTGTCGGAAAGTCGCTCATAAAAATGAGTTTTGGCGCGTAGTAAAAGCTCACCCTGACAATCTAATTACGATCGATTTAGGTAAGACAGTCATTCAAGGACGCTCGGCTTATTTGTGTCCGACAGCTAGTTGTTTGCAAATAGCTCAGAAAAAAAACCGGATCGGTAAATCGCTCAAGGCAAAAATTAGTGAGGAGATTTACCAACAATTAGAATCGATCGCAATAGACTGAAACCTAAATCCCCAACCTAATAGCCCAATTATCAATTATTAATTAGTTCAATGCTGCTTTGAGTGCGTGAAGTAAATCTTGCGTGCTAAAGGGCTTGGCTAGGAAAGCCTTAATTGTGTTGCCATGATTTTGAGCGGCAATTTCGTGGGCAGACAAGCCACTCATGACAATAATCCGGACGTCGGGATCGATCGAGTGTAATTGGGCGATCGTCTGCGTGGGATTGCCACCGGGCATCATATAATCTAGTAAAATTGTGCCAATTTTGAGATGGTGTTCGGTATATAAATCGATCGCTTGTTGAGAGTCGCGAGCCGTCACACTCTGATACTCGTATGATTCGATCGTGGTACCCAGAATTTCGCGAATCGAGGGTTCGTCATCGACGATCAAAATTAATTCCCCCTTACCCGTAAGTTTGGGCTGGATCGCTGGCTCGCAATCTAGTTCGAGTTGTTCGATAGCTGGTAGATAAAATCGGAACTGCGAGCCTTTACCCACTTGACTAGAAACATCGATAAACCCTTGATGATTATTGACGATCGTCAATACTGTCGAAATTCCCAATCCCGTTCCTTTGCCGATTGGCTTAGTTGTAAAAAACGGCTCAAAAATCCGTTCTAATAACTCTGCTGGAATTCCCGTGCCCGTATCTGCAACTGTAATTGCCACATAAGCCCCTCCCTGCGCGTTGGGGTGCAGTTTTGAGTATCGATCGCTCAAGACGATATTTTCGGCCATAATTGTCAACTCGCCCCCATCTGGCATCGCATCGCGCGCGTTGATGCACAAGTTGAGCAAAACTTGGTGGAGCTGGTTGGCGTCGGCGGATAACGTCCACAGATGGCTACTCTCGACTTGAAGGCTAATCTCGATCGATCGGGGAAAAGTTTGTCTGGTAATTTGCAGAACTTCGGCAAGTAAATGTTGCGGCTGCAAGATCGTATGTTCGTTACCGCCGCCCCTTGCAAATGTGAGTATCTGAGAGATTAATTCCCGCCCGCGTTTAGAATTTTCAGAAAGAGTATTGAGTAGTTTCTGAGTGCGCTCGTCTAAATTCTTGAGCTTCAGTGGTAGTAATTCGGTAATTGCGACGATCGGGGTGAGGATATTATTGAGATCGTGGGCGATGCCGCTAGCCAGGGTGCCCAAGTTTTCTAACCTTTGGGCGTGCAAAAATTGCCGTTCGAGTAATTTATGCTCTGTAATATCAGTATCGATCGTCAAAATCGATTGTGGGGTACCATCGGCAGCTACCATTAAATACCAATGACTGGCAACGGTGCTGCTTTTACCCGTTCTGGTTATTAGTTGAAATTCGCCACACCATTCACCACGATCTAGTGTTTGAGCGATCGCAATTTGATATTGAGGATCGTCAAGATCGTAGAGCACATCGGTAATTTGTTTGCCAACGACACTTTCCGATTGCCAGCCATATATTCGCTCGGCACTGCGATTCCAGTATTTAATCTTGCCCTCGATCGACCATAAGCCGATCGCATCTGTTACTAGCTCTAATAAAATCGATCGCTTGCAACAAAGATAGTGTAGTTCCTCGATCCGATCGGAAACTACTGGTATATCCCTCATAACTCCCGATGGAATTTTCATTTCCATTTATGCTTCGAGGTAGCAATACCCCGCTCTGGTTGGTATAGCCGCTCCGATTTAGCATCGGCTCACCTCTCTAGCATAGCTCTCGATCGGCACCAAATGCGCACAATATTAAACAAATATTAAATAATTAGATTTTTTCGATCTTTGTATGATAAATGGCTCAACCGTGTATTATCTTTTACGCCTACCATACTTCTTCTGAATTCGCTGGACGCTGGCCAAAAATTCTCGACCTTTGTGCGGATCGACCATCGCGACATAATTTGCAAATCCGGCGATCGATTGTAATAAATCGGCTCCTTGTCCCCATTGTTTGCCTGCTAAACCGTCTTTTTCGATCTGGTAGAGGGTGGCGCGAAAGCGTCTGAGAGTAGTCCTGTCAACATTTAGCTTCTGATTGACCACGATTCCAGTCACTTCTTGCTGCTGAGACTGTCGGAGGACGCGAGTTTTGTCGGGATGAATCGTCAACCCTTCATGAGTGACGATGCCGTGAGTCCCTTTGAGGATATTGCCGATGTCGCGCAACCGCTCGCGATCGGTAGTTGAAAATGTCAAATCATCTGCGTAGCGGGTATAAATAAAGCCCCGACTTTTGGCCATCCGATCGAGTCGGCGATCGAGTCTTCGACAGAGTAAATTGGTTAGAGCGGGGCTAGTCGGCGCACCTTGCGGTAAATGGCGTAGCTCTTGTGCGATATAGTAACTCCGCCCATCTAACTCGATCTCCGTAACATCGGATTCGGTACAAATTAAGCCCAAAATGGTAGCAATCGCTTCGGAATAACCGAGCGAACGAAAAATCCCTTTAACGCGAGCGTAGGAAATTGATGGAAAAAAGTCTTGTAAATCCATGTTGATGACAACTAATGCCCCGACGTGCGGCTCGGCATTAGTAACGATCGATCGACCCCGCCGAAACCCATGTGCGGTAGGGTGTAGGACTACTCCTTCTAAAATATTATCTAAAATCCACTGTTGGGCTTGTTTGAGCCGTGGGAGTGGTGCCGATATCGCCCTGAATCCACCAGTTTTTTTGGGAATCTGAAAGCGCACGTAGTGAGAAACCGTCGCAATCCGACGCGAAAAAGCCAGAAACCGTAATTGTCCAACTGTAATTCCCATCGCATTTGCCAGATCTGCGGCGGCGTGCAAAATGGGCAGTCGATGTTGTTGTAATCTCGCTAGATTGGATTCGGTGAGATTCAATCCCGCCGACACCCCTGCTCCTAAATAAGTAATTTCTCGCTCTTGGCGTGTTTGCCATGCGATCGCCCGTTCTTGACGTTCGCGTTCGCGGCGTTCTCTAGTTTCTTGTTGCTTGCGGCGCGACTCGGCCATCCGCAACTTCAGTGCCTCTTTTTTGAGAGCTTCCTCATTATGCAAGCGACGATTTTCTGCCCTGAGGGTCTCTAATTCTCGTTGAATTTCGCCACGCCGCCGAATCTCATCTGCCGGATCGTTAGGGATCTCGCCATTTGCCGACCAAAATCCCAGTCGAATCATTTCGTCAAGAATGAATTCTTCTTTAGAACTTTGGCGAATGCGATCGTAAAGATCTTGACGAGTGCGGGGCTGTTCGGTCATAGTGCTTTGACGATCTGGCGATCTCTATACAGTCAGCAATTAAAAAAATCTATATTCCTGTGCGGCTCCTCTTCGTAAACCCCCGAGACTAGCTCGCTCAACGCCAGCCGATACACCTAATACCTGCTCATTGGACTCATGGAGTCTGCACTGCAATAGCAGGTATTAGGTGATATCGGCACAGTTAAGAGCGCGCTAGTGATGTGTGGCTAGACTAAACGCAAGGATGACGATCCATCATCCGGATTGCAAGTGGTATGCGCCGCACAGTCATATAAATTTTAGTACTCACGTACTGAATTAATTTTATCATGTCGATCGATAATTGCCAAGATCCAATTTAGCGACAGTGAATGCTCGATCGCACATCGCTGTCCTTGGGAAGTATCTATTTCCTTCTCAGTATTAATTTAGACATTTAGATATAGTGAGTGAATAGTAGATAGCGATTCACGTAACTCTTACGGAGTGGCTACACCAACGTCGGGAAACCCGACGGCGATCCGCGCGACTGCCGATGTCAGCGGCGCGCGTTTCTTCGAGACAGTGGATAGTGGACAGATAGCAAACATTGCAGATCGAGATTATCTATTTTTTTGTTGGCAAGAGAGTATCCACGATTAATTGCGCCCGTAACTATCAAATCGGTGTTTGCAGGTGTGCTTTTGACACCGATAAGGGTAAACATTTACCAATGCAAGCACACGTTCGCTAAAATGCACCCGCTGCGAGCGGATAACGTCAGTGCTGCCACACTTAGGGCATTTACGCTCTACTTGCGCTTTGGATGAGTTAGAGATCATATGAATAGACTATAGGTAGGTTGAGTATACACATAACATCCTATTGTAAACCGTCCAGATCTCACCTCCGTATGCTAAAAGTATCAACAACGACGACCTTTTTTAGTCAATCGGATCGATCGCCGACCGATTGCTTGAAAAATAAGCATAATAGCGTAGTCGAACGAGCGTTAAATTTGCAGGTAATTTAGAAGTAAGTATTGGCAAAAATGGCGGCTTGGGTACGATCGCGCAAATTCAACCGATTCAAGAGATTGGTAACGTGATTTTTGACCGTGCCTTCAGAAATATATAATACTTGGGCAATTTCGCGATTACTAGCACCTTTGGCGATTAGTTTTAAGACTTCGAGTTCTCGGGGTGTCAGTTCGTTGACTTCTGCTGGGAGTGCGGTAGTAGGTTTTGCCACTTGCCCTGACATGGCTTTAGCAAGCATTCCTGGTGCCAAATGAGTATAGCCACGATCTACTGCCCGAATAGCGGCGGCAATCTCTTCAGATGGGGTATCTTTGAGTAAGTAGCCTTTGGCACCATATTTAATCGCCGCAGCAACATAAGTATCGTCATCGAATGTTGTCAATACTAAAATATTGACCTTGGGAAACTGACGACAAATTTCTCTAGTGGCGGTGACGCCATCCATCACTGGCATCCGAATATCCATCAGAATGACATTTGGCGCAAGTGTTTTGGCACACTCGATCGCGACTTCGCCATTTTCAGCTTCGCCGACTACCTGCAAGTCAGGTTCGAGTTCTAGCAAAGCTTTCAAACCTTGCCGAATCAAGTTTTGGTCGTCTACCAACAGCAATGTAATCACAATCTAAATGGCGATGTAGTTAAATGGCAGCGAGATTGGGGAGCATTCGCAGTGTTATCCCCATCTAATTAAGGAATAGCATCGGGAGCTTCGCCAAGCGCATCAACCGGGGCATCTTTGCGATTGGCGTCGTGGCTTGAAAGGCTTGACGAGCCTACCGATATCCGCACTAAAGACTTTTATACCTTTACGGAATCAGGTATGGTTAAAATGTAGTGAATAACAGATCTTAATAAGCTCTAGATAAACTTAACATCAAAAAAGTTCCTAGCAGTTATCAAGTTACTTACATTAATTAATATACTAATTACCAAACCCCATCACACAGCACAGGAGCGCAATTATGTCATTCAATTCTCAACCCGATCGCGACCA
The DNA here is from genome assembly GCF_000317145.1 of Chamaesiphon minutus PCC 6605. Taxonomy (GTDB): domain Bacteria; phylum Cyanobacteriota; class Cyanobacteriia; order Cyanobacteriales; family Chamaesiphonaceae; genus Chamaesiphon; species Chamaesiphon minutus. The sequence goes on from NC_019697.1 coordinate 5,700,897, forward strand.
TATTTCAGTAGCTGAAGCAGAATTAATGGATTGCCTCCTTAGCTCATCTACTGTCAACTATCCGTGGAATCCTGCCGATCCCGAAACTGCCGAATACTACACCCGATCGGATAATGATTTCAGTTTAGATGATTGGTCGGATGCTGAGATCGGCCAGAAGTCGCAATCTTTTTTTGCGAGCATTCAGTCTTGTTGGGGTACAGTTAGTGAAGAAGCACGAGTTAACCCACTAGCTGCACTGACAAGTAAATTTGGGGCTAGAGTGCCCCAACAATGGTTGGCACAGATTGCGGCGAATGTCAGCAATTTGGCACCTGCGGGCAACCTCGAACCTGTCGAGCAGTTAGTTCAATCGGTGCGAGGTTTACTCTCGAATTGGGAAGTTGATGATTTGTTGGTGATGGCGCGTCCTTACGCGTATGCAATGCGTTGTAATCCTGGCGTTGACGATCCCGACAATATCGTCAGACCCTTAGAATGGGCAGAATTATCCGAGCTAGAACGTGCAAAACTGACCATTCTCGTCGCTCAATACGCGATCGATTCATCTAATTGTGACTAAACTCAAACAGTTACAGTCTCCTAGTAGTCTACGGCGTAAATAAGATTACTATTTTGTGGGGAGCGGGGAAAGAAATGGTTGGTTAATTTCTGCCGCATAATACTAGTATCTTCAGTATAAAAATTAGCTTATGCCAAAGACAAATCGATAATCTGTTGTGGTGGCAAATCGCTAAATAAGTCTGTAAAGTGGCGAATTTTATTTTCGATTTCGACCCATTCTTCTGCCGATTGAGAGCCGCGAACGATCCCGGCACCTGCAAATAAGAATAAGCGATCGCGATCGATCGCCCCAGAGCGAATCGCGACGGCAAATTCGACATCATCATATCCCACCCAGCCCACAGGCGCAGCATACCAGCCTCGATCGAAGGGTTCGAGTTCTTGAATAAGTTTTAAAGCGGGAGCGCGGGGAAAACCACCTACCGCTGGGGTGGGATGTAATTTGGGCAAGATATCGGCATCAGTCAGATGCGATCTCAACAGCCCCTGGCATTGTGTATATAAATGCTGAACTTTATTGAGCTTGAGAATTGCCGATTCATCATCGATCGTCACGGAATGGCATAATTCTGTTAAAACTCCACGTAAGTTGGTGACAACTAATTCGTGCTCGTGAATATCTTTAAGTGAAGTACGTAAATTATCACCTAACTCGCGATCGATGGTTGCGGATGTCCCCCTCTGGCGCGTTCCAGCGATCGCTTCTGTTTTTAATAATCGATCTGCACGGGAATAAAGTCGTTCGGGAGAAGTCCCGATAAATGCAGTAGTCGGAGCGATTTGAAAACAAAAATGATAACTATGCGGATTGTGTGGCTTGAGCGATCTTAATAATAATTGGGGCTGTAAATTGTGAGTAAAGGTGAGCGTCGATCGTCTAGCAAGGACGATTTTATCGAGATTTAGTTCGTTGAATTTGGCTAAGGCTAATTCGATATTGCGTTGCCACTGGACGCGATTGGGTCGATCTAAGCGAGCGATCTGTAATGGTAATTCTGGCGGTAATTCTGGTTGGGTAAAATCAAGTCGAGCTAATTCATCTAAAATCATAGTTAACTCTGTCTCCCAGAGTTCATTACCAAGATTCGGGAACGCATTTAGCGTAAGATTACAGGCAAAAAAAGTTTCTAAACCCCTTACTAAAACCTCGAATCGCGGTACGACAAACCGATAATTCCCAAATAATTCCCAAATAGGCGATATCGATCTGCTTTGACTAAAACCGATGCCCCCATAATACCTAGCCTGGGGGAATAACGACGACAAACTTTGCCTTAATTGGCCGAAAATATCTGGATAATCGATCGGACAATCTCCAGCAATAGTCGCGACTGTACCCACTCCAGCCATCGTAAAATCACCCTGACGATCGCACCAATAAGTTTTCACATCTGACTTTTGTCGTGCCAGCCAACTTAGCGGTTCGAGGGTGGAAATTTGCACTTCTATCCGCAAGATCTTCCCAGCCATTTCTGGAGGGAGATCGATAAGATCGTACTTAAAAAAGTTTTGAACCTGGGTGGCGATCGTCAGATAATGATCCATGGGTGACTATAAGATTTGTGAGTTATCCTCCCGATCGTTCATGGGGGTAGGTAACGCACTAGTCATTGAGGGAGCGACTACAGGTGTTGAGTTAGAATTCAAAGCTGCGGTGACATTCCCCGGATTGACAATCCCGCCCGAAATAATTACTTTAAAAGCATCTTCGATCGACATGCTCAGATCCATTACATCGCCTTCAGCTACTACCGCGTACCAACCTGTAGCGGGATTGGGTGTAGTGGGAATAAATAGATTTAGCATTCGCTGTGGCATCTGCGACTGAATTTCACCATCGAGCGTCCCCGTGACAAATGCTAGTGCCCAAATTCCCCGGCGTGGATATTCTACAAGTACTACTCGACGAAACTTGCTACCCGAATCTCGTAGTAGAGTTTCTAGCAATTGCTTGAGTGTCTTATAAACAGCTCCAGCAAGGGGAATTGCCTGGACTAATCGTTCGCCGACATCCAATAGCCACTTACCCGCAATGTTACGAGCCATCAATCCGATCAGCAAGATTGTCAACAATGGTGCTGTCAATCCCACCAATAGGTTTAACACAGCCACCAGCACTGGATGCAGTCCGTCGAAAGGATTGATCTGCTTGGGAATGCGTGTCAAAAAGTTGACTACCCATGTCGCCACATTGATCGACAGCCAAATTGTAGTCGCAAGTGGGATCGCGACTAGCAGCCCAGCAATTAAATCATTTTTTAAGTCCTGCTTGAAATGTTGGAACACAAATCTCCGACTTGAGAGTACGATCGGTCACGTTTAGACTCGTCTATTCATACTATACAAAGCTTTGTCCCATCTGGGGAGGGGGAAGGGTGGATGGGTGGATGGGTGGATGGGTGAATGGGTAGCCGCTCACACTCAAGCCGAAAGCCTAATCCCGATCCCCTCATCCCGATCCCCTACTTCAGTACGCGTCGGAGTCCCATCCAGCCGATAGTGGTGTAGGCGATTGCTAGTGGCAAACTAGTTAAACTAGTGCGGATGCCAGTTTGTAAGACTTCATTGCTGACTTGAGCTTGGGCTTTTTGCTTCTCTTTGTCCAACTGTTTGACGATATTATCGACTTCTTGAGCGAGTTTTTTGGGGTCATTGAGGAGCAATTGCAGATTGCCTCTGGTAGTTTTGAGATCGTTAGCAGCTTGACCTTGAACTCTCCCGCTTTTAATCTCTGCATCGATCGCGGTAATCTGTTGTTGAATTTTATCTTTATTTTGGGATTTGACCTCAGCTTTTCTTTGAGCGACCGTATCATCGATCGTTTTGAGTTTTTGATTTTGGAGCGTGGTAGTAGTCAGTAGTTGAAAGGGAATAATCATCAAAAAAATCAAGCCCAACAAACTAGATAACGAAAAAACACCGATTCTCCAGCCATTGCCTCTGCTACCGCCATCTTCTGTCGAAACAATCTCGATCCAGTCACCGATGGCGATAAAAGCAATCCCGACTAAAGGTAATAAGCCGCGCTGGGCGAGTTGACTAGTTGCCATCAGCCACCACTGAGTTGGATCGGCTCCCACACTTTCGGGCACAAACAAAAGTGTAAATACCAGATCGATTGGTAAGGACAGAATCAATACTACACCTGCGGTTTTGAGCGCGAGGGGAGTCAAAAAACTACTGACGGTAGGTTGCATAGTCTAAGTTATGGAGATGTTAAGATCGTCACTCCGATCGAGGAGTGAAGGGTAAATGCTTAGTGGAGGAACTAAAAATCTAGATTATCTTGTTTTGGGGAAGTTCCCATCGATTTGCTAGCGCAACGCTTCTGCGGAGGCAGAGGCTACGCCAACGCGAACGACCCCATATCTGGCCTAAAATCTAATTATTCAGTTTATCTGCTATTCCGATTGTTATGACGCACGAAGTTCTGATTTATCCCGACAGGCAGGCATTAGTGGCGGCGGCTTTTGACTTGATGGTGGCCCGGATTCATACGGCGGTTGACGAGCGTCAGCGGTGTACGATTGCCTTATCTGGCGGTTCGACTCCGCAACCATTGTACGCGGCTCTGGCTCAAGCCGACTTACCTTGGGATCGAATTCAGATTTATTGGGGCGACGAACGCTATGTGCCCCCTAGTCATCCCGACAGCAACTATGGGATGACCAAACGAATCTGGCTCGACGTTGCTCCCATTCCCGCTGCGAATATCCATCCCATGCCCACAAATTTTGCCGATCCCCAAGCTGCGGCGGCGGAGTACGATCGCCAGATTTTGGCCGATTTTGGGCTAGAAGCTGGGTCGATGCCCGCTTTCGATTTGATTCTCTTGGGGATGGGAGATGATGGGCATACTGCCTCGTTATTCCCCCATACAGCCGCTTTATCCGTCCGCGATCGATTGGTAACTGTCGGCGAAAAGGATGGGCAACCCCGGATCACTTTTACTTATCCTCTCATCGATCGGGCGCGGAGCACGATCTTCCTAATTTCTGGAGCTAGCAAGCAAAGTGCGCTGGGCGAAATCTTCGCACCGACAGGCGATGCCACTATTTACCCAGCACGCGGCATTCAACCTCAAGGCGAACTCCTGTGGCTGCTAGATGCCGATGCAGGCAAGGACTTGGCGATCGCCTGCTAAAGTGACAACACATTGCCGTCGCCCACCCCTAACTCTGGTAAAATCGAAACAGTATAGGCACTTGTAACTTAAAATCTGCGGTTTTGACGATCGTCAGATCGATACTGTAAATATAAGTTAAGCGATCGCCACTTAAAATTACATTTTGACGATCGTCAATCCCAATGATTAATACCAGTCTTTGAAGAGTTAACATCTAATTTTCACGATCGTCTGTCCGAACTGTAAACACGACAAAAGTTAACATCTAATTATGATCGTCTGTCCAAACTGTAAACACGACAATCCGGAAGGAGCGACTAATTGCGAAGCTTGCTATACCGCCTTGCCAGCTACTAAAGCTTGTCCGAACTGTGGGGCATCGATTCAATTAGATGCGACATTTTGCGGACAATGCGGTCATAATCTCAAATCCCCGGCTCCATCATCGCCGATTTTACTACCGCCACCCGACCCGGTCGAGGCTGCTGGTACACCCACTGCCAGTGTCGGTCTACCACCTACAGTGTTGACTCCAGACGCTGATATTTTTGCACTGCCTAACAATCCTGCACCTCCCACTGTTGCCAGCGTTGTCCCGGAAGCCACAACTCCGACTGTTGAAGCCGTAGTACCCCCAGCAGCAGATCCAGAAGAGCTAGCTGCCGCCATCCCCCCACAGCCAGAAGAACCAGCCGCCGCAATCGCGCCGCCGCCGATCGTAACTTATCAATTGCTGCATTTGCAAACCAATACAATCTTACAAATACCGCCACAGTTAGAAGTCGTTCACTTGGGCAAACCTAACGATCTCGTGGCTCCAGATATCGATGTGTCGAGTTTCCCCTGTGCTGAGGTCGTCTCGCGAGTTCATGCAAATATTCGCGTCGAAGAAGACCGTTATTACATCGAAGATGTCGGCAGTGCCAATGGCACTTATATCAACCACAATGTTTTAGCCAAGGGCAACCGACATGCTTTGCGCTCTGGAGATCGCATTGGCTTGGGTAAAGGCGATTTAGTCACATTTATCTTTCAAGCTACGGAATGAGCCGCCGAGAGCTGTAAATCTGTGGTATCAAATTAGCTAGTTTTTGTATATACTTTTCTGGGGAGCTGAAATAAAGCTCGAGAGCACAGTTGCTGTATATCTGTGTGATGAACCCGATCGGGTATTAACTAATTTTCAATTTTGGCTCCCCCGAACGGGTAAATTACTTTCTAATAATTTATTTTATCGGCATAATTTTTGCGACGGTTGCCTCGATCGCCTATCCTATCTCCATCGCGAAGTTTCTCCGAACACCCAATCGACTGAGGACGAGTCGCGATCGCCTGAAGTGTACAGAAATTATTTGTAGTATTATCTCAACCACTTTCATTATGCATTACTAGTCAGCCATAATTAGATCGCTAGCCACTATCATTGTTAAATCTGCTTAGTTTCGTGCTACTGGATCTTCGATCTCAAACTGCGTCATTTACCGCTTACCAGCAACTATTCAAATGCCATCCGCGCTCGTCTTAAGTCTGCTCAATTCAGTTCCCGTACAAAGTTGGACGTTCGGTGGTGAAGATGTTATCCGTATCGGACGGGCAACCGATAACCACGTAGTGCTATTTAGTGCAGTTGTCTCTCGACATCACGCTCAATTGCAGTGGAGCGAAGAGAATGGTTGGCAACTGCAAAATATCAGCCCGAATGGAACTTACCTAGACGGTACGGCGATTAAGGAAGTAGCTGTCACAGATGGCATGGTCATTCGCCTAGCAACTTCCGGTCCCAAAATTCAAATTAAAGTGAATGTAGGTCTTGGCGAGGCAGGTTGAAGGGACGATGGGGCTAGATGTAACGAATAATTAGGTAAGATGTTTGATGCTAGTTTCTTAATTGAACGGGCATGACGAGGTAAGTCATTTTGAGACCGCCTAGAGGCGTGAGAATGACTGGTTCGAGGGGGCCATTAAGAGAGATCGTAATTTCCTGAGTGGGAAGTGTTTTAAGGCCATCCATTAAGTATTTAATATTAAAAGCAATATCCAAATCTGCACCCGAAATCTGGGCGAGGAGAGATTCTCTACCGCTGCCCCGATCTTGGCTCTCGACTGACAGATCGATTGATTGGCTGTCGCTAGCAATACTAAATTTGACCAAATTGCTTTGGTCGGCTAAAACGGCGATTCTCTCTAGGGCACTGAGTAGTTGCTTGCGATCGAGTGTAATCTGACGTTGAAATTGTTTGGGAATCAATAGCCGATAATCGGGATATTTGCCCTCCAATGTTCGCGTCGTCAGCTTGCGTTCGCCCCAGCCAAAAACAACCTGACCCTGCTCAAACTGTAAGCCCAAGCGGTCTTTTTCTGTCCCAGTAGCAAGCATTTTTTCGAGTTCGCGCAAGGCTTTAGCTGGGACGGTGACTTCAAAAGAGTTGGTATTGGCAGTCTCTACGGGTTCGCTGTTCTCCTCAGATGCTCGATCGGTTTCATTCGGATAGACTTCGACAATACCCAAACGATGCCCGTCAGTGGCGGCAAATTCCAATCGCTCCGGCTCGACCTTGAGATAGACCCCAGTTAGTACTTGCTTGGTTTCATCCTGGCTACAGGCGATTAGAGACCCCTTTAAGCCATCAATAAATGCGGTGGCGGATAGTTGGTTGGTTTCGCCGCGCTCGATGGAGGGTAGTTCGGGAAATTCCTCCGCACTCATCCCCCGCACTTGATAGCGACCCGAAGCTGATGTAATCGTGACAAGATTGTCTCCAGCTTCATCATCGAGCGTAATTTCGCCACTAGGTAGTTTCGCAACGATATCGTTCAATAATTTGGCGGGTAACGTCAAAACACCTTCTTTCTCAACCCGCGCGCCAAAATTAGTTTGAATGCCCAGACTGAGGTCGAAGCCCGTTAGTTGAATTAGATCCGGCTCGACAGTAGCGGCTATTTTTATATTCGCCAAGACTGGATGTGTTGGGCGAGTGGAAACAGCTCGACTAACTAAGGCTAAGTTGATATTTAGATCGTGCTGAGTACAGACAAATTTCATGGAGTTGAGAGGGGGCGAGAGGGGGTGACGAGAAGACGGAGAGAGAATGGGTGCATGGGTGGACACTTGAGTCCAAAGTTACTATCCACTATCCATTAAAACATACCCTCTACTCTCTACCCCCTACTTTCTAACCTCTAACTCAACCTAATCAACTATGGACTTGAAGGATAAAATAATCTTGACTGGGAGTAATGTTATCGATCGTGTATCCAGCCATCTTCAGACTATCGGGTACTTGTTCGATCGGTTCGCCAGCATCCAGCCACACTTCCAAAAGTTCGCCAGCATCCATCTGTTCGAGCTTCATCTTGGTGCGCACAAAGTTAATCGGACAAGGCGTTCCGCGTAAGTCTAGTTGAATCATCGATCTAAGGGATAAGTGTTAGGTGTTAGGTGTTGGGCGTAGGCTTTAGGAAAAGATTTGAAATTTATTGTCTATATTTGCCTAATACCTAAGACCTAAAGCCTACAGCCTATTTGAAGACATTCCCAAAAATACTCCCGATCCCACCTTTGCCAACTCTGTCACCGCGAAGTTTGGCGAGTTTTTCAAGCAGTTCGCGTTCTTCGGGACTGACTTTTGCCGGAATATCTACTTGAACGGTTAGTAAATGATCGCCGCGACTGACTTCATTGCCCAGACGAGGTACGCCCTTTTGTTCGAGCCGGAGGACGGTGTTGGGTTGGATGCCTGCGGGAATATTTAACTCAGTCGGGCCATCGACAGTATCGATCTGGATATGGCTGCCTAGAATAGCTTGGAGGTAACTAACCTTGATTTGAGAGAGAATATTGATTCCCTCACGTCGGAATTTGGCGTCTTCTTCGACATGCAAGTAGACGTACAAGTCGCCTGGAGGGCCGCCGCGTAAGCCTGCATCGCCTTCTTTACCGATCCGGAGTTTGGTACCATTATCGACGCCTTTGGGAATCGATATTTTCAGTTTTTTGGTTTCCTGCTTGCGTCCGGCACCATTACAAGCTTCGCATTTGTCTTCGATAACTTGGCCATCGCCATTACAGGTAGGACAGACAGAGACTTGCGTGAAGTTACCAAATGGGGTGCGGGTATTTCGACGAACTTGTCCCGCACCCCCGCAGGTACCGCAGGTTTGAGGTTGAGAACCCGGCTTGGCACCCGTGCCTTTGCAGGTGGTACAAGATTCGAGGTGGGGAATCCGAATTTCTTTTTCACCTCCAAAAATAGCCTCATGAAAATCTAACTTTAGATCGAGGCGCAAATCTTCACCTCTCGATGGGCCATTCCGTCGCCGAGCAGTTTGTTGACCGCCAGCACCGCCAAAGCCATTGATGAACGCGTCAAAAATGTCGGCAAATCCACCCATGTCTCCCATATCACCGTATCCAGGAGCACCCCCACCCGATACTCCTGCTTCCCCAAAGCGATCGTAGCGAGCGCGAAGTTCGGGTTCGGAGAGGACTTCGTTGGCACGATTGATTTCTTTGAAGGTGTCTTCTGCCCCAGGCTCTTTGTTGACATCTGGGTGATATTTCCGCGCCAGTCTGCGATAGGCGCGTTTAATTTCTTCCTGGTCGGCATCTCTGGAGGTGCCAAGGATTTCGTAATAGTCGCGTGCCATACAAAGGTTCTATCTTACAAGGAGTGTTAGGAAGCAGGGTGGAAAGTAAATATGAAAGTAGATTGGTATGCAGGTAAAAAATCAGTGGTCTTGCCTTGGCCGCGAGCATTTGTTTGACGATGTATTGCTAATGCAGCCATTCTCCTAAAGAAAAGTGCGTGCTGTTAGCTCAAATCTCGATCGACTGGTTACATTGCTAGCTAATGAGTTGACTGACTGCACTCACTCATTATTTTAGTAGTTTTATATCTTAATTTAACAATTCGATCTTTATTGTAAAGGAATCACGGCCTGTTGATGGAGTATTAACCGTAATTAGATTTTCTCTGTGCTTGGTTGTTAGGTATGGCTAAGCCGCTCGATTCAGAGGCTTACTGACATCTCGATCGCCGAGCGAGATGTTATTCGACTACTTCATAGTCGGTAGTTGCAGTTTCATCATCATAATCTAATGTCAGAGTACTAGATACTTTCTTCGCTGGTGGCGGTGGCGGTGGCGGTGGTGCGGCAGCACGACTGAGTGGTGCGTGCCGTTTGGGGGTACCGTTATTAGAATTGGGTGGAGTGGTACCAGAATTATTAGGGGTGGTACCTTGTTGGTAAACGGCAGCACCCATTGCAAAAATCTCTTGTTGGAGCTTATCGATCGCTTGTTGGACGTTTTCTAAGTTTGCTGAGGGTTCGAGCAGTAACATTTGCAGTTCTTTGGCTGTTGTCTCGGCTTGCTCGCGAAGACTATCGTTAATCAGATGACCGTTTTCCTTGACAGTCACGTCATAGGTATGGAACAGAGCATCAGCTTGGTTTTTGAGTTCCACCAATTGCAATCTGCGCCAGTCATCTTGAGCATAAGTCTCGGCCTCTTTCCGCATCCGCTCGATGTCAATGTTATTTAGGCCACCTGTATTGGTAATCGCCACAGTTTGTTCGCGTCCGGTGCCGCGATCTTGGGCTGAAACCTTCAGAATCCCGTTGACATCGATATCGAAGGAAACTTCAATTTTGGGCACGCCCCTAGGCGCGGGAGGGATGCCTGTGAGCAGAAATCTACCCAGACTCTTGTTATCTTTGGCCATCGCCCGTTCGCCCTGAAGGACATGGATTTCGACGGATGTTTGGCCGTCGGTGGCCGTCGAAAATTCTTGACCTTTACTCGTCGGAATTGTGGTATTGCGTTCGATGATTTTGGTAAACACTTCACCGAGGGTCTCGATTCCAAGCGATAAGGGGGTTACATCCAGCAGGAGAACATCTTTGACGTCGCCGCCAACTACCCCAGCTTGGACGGCGGCACCCATGGCTACAGCTTCATCGGGATTGACCGAGCGATCGAGTTCTTTACCGCCAAAGAAATCTTGAATAGCACGTTGGACGGCAGGAATCCGCGTCGAACCACCGACGAGTAAGATCCTGTCGATATCTTTAGTTTGCAAGTCGGCATCTTTGAGCGATCGCTGGACGGGTTCGAGGGTAGATTGGATCAGCGGCGCGACCATTTCCTCAAATTTAGTCCGAGTTAGCTCGATTTCCAAATGTTTGGGGCCTTGAGCGTCGGCAGCGATAAAGGGTAAGTTAATCGAAGTACTCATCATCGTCGAGAGTTCGATTTTAGCTTTTTCGGCGGCTTCGCGCAGACGCTGGAGAGCCATTTTGTCTTTGAGCAGATCGATCTTTTCGGTATTCCGGAAATGCTTGATCAACCAGCGGACGATTTCATTATCAAAATCATCGCCACCTAAATGGTTGTTACCAGAAGTTGCTTTGACTTCGTAGATCCCATTACCCAATTGCAGTACGGAGACATCAAATGTCCCCCCACCGAGATCGACAACCAGAATCTTTTGTTCGGTATCGGCTTTATCCAAGCCATAAGCCAGAGCCGCAGCGGTTGGCTCGTTAATAATTCGCAAAACTTCGAGTCCGGCGATCGTCCCGGCATCCTTGGTCGCTTGGCGTTGGGCATCGGTAAAATAGGCGGGTACCGTAATCACCACTTGCTCGATCGGTTGTCCTAAGAAATTTTGGGCATCCTTTTTGAGCTTTTGAAGGATCATCGCCGATACCTCTTGCGGGGTGTATGTACGTCCGCGAATCTGGACGTCAACGGTATTATCCCGACCCTTAATACAGGTGTAGGGAACGCGATTGCGTTCGGTTTCGGTGTCTTCCCACCGCCGACCGATAAAGCGTTTGATACTATATACGGTGTTTTCCGCATTCGTTACGCCTTGTCGTTTTGCCAATTGCCCGACTAATTGCTCGCCACCCTTGGCAAATCCAATGATACTTGGGGTGGTACGACCGCCCTCTGCATTAGAAATCACCACTGGAATCCCGCCTTCGAGGACGGAGACACAGCTATTAGTAGTACCAAGGTCGATGCCGATAACTTTTGCCATAAACTTGAGGCAATATTTTAAAAAGGATGGAAAAAGGGGGTGCTAGTTAGAAACTAGGGTTGGGAGAACTGTCTCAAACGACAGTAGCTGATGTCTGACATCAATAACTGCCGTTGGTGCAGTCGGTTGGGCGCGAAAATTGGTTTAATTATCAACTGAGCCGAAACTACTGGCATCTTCTGCTGATAACTGCTCTGGTGGAGCGGCTACTTTGACCAGGGAGTGTCGTAATATGCGATCGCCGAGGTAGTAACCGCGCTGAAGTTCTTCGATCACGGTGCCTTCGGGATGTTCTTCGGTCGGTTGGCGCATGACCGCTTCATGCAGATTGGGATCGAATTGTTGTCCTTCTGGACGCATCGGCGATACGCCAATCCGTTTGAGACTTTCGACTAATTGCTTGTAAACGCCTTGATAGCTTTTATGAATGCCCATTTCGCCCTCATTTTGAGGTTTGATTTGGGTTCTGGCTCGCTCGAAGTTGTCTACAACGCTTAAGAGTTCGACGAGCGTCGCTACTTTGGTTCGGACTTCGATGTCTTCCTTTTCCTTGCTATTGCGCTTGCGAAAGTTATCAAAATCGGCGGCAATCCGCAGATACTGACTCTGAAAAGCGTCTCGTTGATTGGAGACTTCTGCTAACTGAGTTTTCAGTGCCTGAAGTTCCGATTGAGATGTTGCCGCAGGTTCGGGTTCGACATTGGGGGTAGACCGCTCTACCGGAGAAGCTGCTGTAGCATCAGAAGCAGTCGTCTCGACGACTACTTCTGGAGTAGCAGTCGGTGCTGAGTCCGGAGTAGATGAATTTGCTGTTGTCACAGGTTGCGGTTCCTGATTTTCTGAGGGCATTTGCGATGAGATGGACTCATCATCTGTTCTAATTGGCGGTTGTGGGGTTTCGCTCATCGTTCATTAAATTCCAGTTAACAGACTGCTAGGCAATTTCGATGTTAGATTCTCCATTGAGCTGCTACGCGAACGAGTGTGTGCAAGCCAATGGTCGATCGATTGACATATATCTTAAATATATATCTTTCGGAGTGGCCGATTCATTAAATCTGCCTTTTGAGTATAAATCCGATCTGGTTCGATCGTTCAATATTTGTCGATGCGATTGTTGAGACAGTTAAAATTTATCGCTGGCAATCCGATCGATATAAGATGCACAACTCAAGTAGGATGCTCTCTCGATCATAATGCCCAACTTCTTAACACAAAATACCACTTCTGGTTTAAAAAGCTTCCAAATAAATAGAATTGGAGACGAGTATAGTCAAACTCTATCTGGTCGATCGAAACGATTTCACATCGGATCGATAGATTGAGTTCGACTGTGGGCATACTGTAAAGCTAAGGAGATATTTACAGTATCTATGCATTCATCTTCACGTCCCAACCGGATACCGATCGTCCGCAATGACTCTTCTCTTTTTGGCAACAACTAGCAGCCATGACTCAATTTTCATCCCCGAAACGGGCATTAATCGTCCGCAATGACTTTTCGCCATTTGGCAACAAGCTAATTCAAGCAGGCTATGTCAATGCCGAACAGCTCAAACAAGCATTGGTTGACAGTCGGGCCAACAATCACCCACTCACGGAGGTCTTGGAGTCCCTGACGGGTAAATCATTGCCTGCGGAGTTGCAGCAACAATATAAAAAACAACAGTTATTCGAGCTAAAAATCGTTTACGGTTTGAATGCGGTGGATATTGCCTCCGCCCAAATCGATAAAATTCAAGTTCGCGAATTAATTAATACTTTCATCTCGGCGGATAGTTGTCGGCAACTCAAACTGCTACCGATTGGCAAGCTCGAAGGAGATCCGCCGATCCTGACGGTTGCGATGATCAAGCCAGACGATCTCCAAGCCAAAAATGATTTAGATAAAATCCTGCGTCCCCACGGCATTGCTTGGCGCAGTGAGGTCATCGCGCCTGAAGATTATCAAAAACTCCTCGATGGTTACTTAGACGAGCGCATCCAGCAAGATGCCGCCGATAATTCTCAAAAAAATCTCAGCATTGAGATTGAGAACTTTGATACGCCTGAGCTAGGCAATGCCGAAGCCGAAATCGACGACGAGATCGACGTTCAAGGTGCCGAAGCCGCTCCGGTGGTCAAACTGGTCAATCAAATCCTAGCCAAAGGGCTGATGGAGAAAGTTTCGGATATTCACATCGAACCCCAAGAAGAAGGCTTGAGAGTGCGGTTTCGCAAAGATGGGGTGCTGCGGCAGAGTTTTCCAATGTTGCCCAAGCATATTATCCCGGCTGTCATCTCTCGCTTTAAAATCATTGCTGAATTAGATATCGCCGAGCGACGGTTGCCGCAAGATGGTCGGATTCGCCGGACTTTTGAAGGTCGCAAAGTAGACTTCCGCGTCAGTACCTTACCCAGCCGCTATGGGGAAAAGGTCTGTATGCGGATTTTGGATAACTCCTCGACGCAACTCGGCTTAGATAAACTCATCAGCGACTTGCCAACGCTAGAAATCGTCCGCGAGATGGGCAGTCGTCCATTTGGCTTGATTCTGGTTACTGGGCCGACTGGTTCGGGTAAATCTACCACTCTATACTCACTCTTGGCCGAACGTAACGACCCTGGTGTCAATATTAGTACGGCAGAAGACCCGATCGAGTATGCCCTGCCCGGTATCAACCAGGTGCAGGTAATTCGCGAAAAAGGGATGAACTTTGCCTCGATCTTGCGAGCCTTTATGCGGCAAGATCCCGACATTATTCTGGTGGGAGAAACCCGCGACCAAGAGACAGCGAAAACTTCCATGGAAGCCGCATTGACAGGTCACATGGTCATGACAACATTACACACCAATGATGCCGCAGGCTCGATCGCGCGGCTAGATGAAATGGGTGTCGAACCGTTCATGGTATCTGCGGCTCTGGTCGGCGTCGTCGCTCAACGACTACTGCGCAGAGTTTGCGTCGAATGTCGCTGTGCTTATACACCTAGCCGCGAAGAATTGGCTCGATTTGGTTTATCTGCTTCGGGAGAATCAGTCATTACTTTCTACAAAGCCAACGAACTGTCCAATGACTCGATCGAATCTGCCAAAGCCGCCGGAACTCTTTGTAAAAACTGTAATGGAATCGGCTATCGCGGTCGAGTCGGTGTCTACGAAGTCATGCAAATTACCGACGAGCTAGCTAGCCTGATCAACCAGCGCGCACCTTCAGCTTTGATTAAAGAAACCGCTGTTCAGCAAGGAATGAAGACGCTGCTAGCTTACAGTCTCCAGATGGTTCAAGAAGGAATGACCACATTAGCCGAAGTAGAACGAGTCACTTTCACTGACTCTGGCTTAGAAGCCGAACTCAAAGCTAAACGTAAAACCACTCTAGTCTGCGCCACCTGCTCGGCAGAACTCAAGCCGGAATGGTTGGATTGTCCCTACTGTATGACGCCGAGATTTAGTGATTAGGGATGAGGCTTTAGGTTTCAGGGCTTATAAGATGCTTGCGTCTCGGTCATCTTTAAAGCCTAGGTCCTGACCTAAAGCAACACCCAAAGTCTAAAGCCCAGATCCAGACCTAAAGCCTAACACCTAAACATAAAGCCTAAACTTATGTCCGAATTAATGATCGAAGACCTAATGGAGCGACTGGTCGAAATGGGTGGCTCCGATATGCACATTCAGGCAGGCGCGCCTGTCTACTTTCGCGTCAGCGGCAAACTAGCACCTGTTGGCGAAGAACCGCTCAGTCCCCAAGAGTGTCAAAAACTGATATTCAGTATGCTCAATAATACTCAACGCAAGGAGCTAGAGCAGACGTGGGAAATCGATTGCTCTTATGGAGTCAAAGGCTTGGCGCGGTTTCGGGTCAACGTCTATAAAGAACGCGGTTGTTATGCCGCTTGTTTGCGGGCACTATCTTCTAAAATCCCCAACTTCGATCAGATGGGTTTGCCGGAAATCGTCAGGGAAATGAGCGGTCGTCCCAGAGGATTAATTTTGGTAACTGGGCCGACTGGTTCTGGCAAAACTACCACGATGGCGGCCATGATCGATCTGATCAACCGCACTCGCGCCGAGCACATTTTAACGATCGAGGATCCGGTCGAGTATGTCTTTCCCAATATCAAAAGCCTCGTTCACCAGCGTCAAAAAGGTGAGGATACCAAAAGTTTCTCCAATGCCCTTAGAGCGGCATTACGGGAAGATCCAGACGTGATCTTGGTAGGAGAATTACGGGACTTGGAAACGATTAGTTTGGCAATTAGTGCTGCTGAAACCGGACACTTAGTTATGGGTACACTGCACACCAGCTCAGCCGCACAAACAATCGATCGGATGCTAGATGTGTTTCCTCCCGAACAACAACCTCAAATCCGCGCGCAGTTATCGAATTCCTTGGTGGCGGTCTTCAGTCAATCTCTCGTCCAAAAGAAAAAACCCAAACCGGGTGAGTACGGACGAGTGTTGGTACAAGAAATCATGATTGTCACGCCCGCCATCTCCAACCTAATTCGTGAAGGTAAAACCGCTCAAATCTATAGCGCGATTCAAACAGGAGCGAAATTAGGGATGAACACAATGGAATCGATCCTCGCCAAACATATCCGCGAAGGCACTATTTCCTTTGAAGCTGGCATCTCCAAATCTTCCCGGCCAGACGAACTCCAACGTCTAATTGGAGCTACACCAATGGCAGCGACAAATGGTCGGTAATTAGGCTTTAGGTTTTAGGCTTTAGGCTTTAGCGAATCTGCGTAAAGCAGCTATTCTGCTAACCCTT
The DNA here is from genome assembly GCF_000317145.1 of Chamaesiphon minutus PCC 6605. Classification (GTDB taxonomy): domain Bacteria; phylum Cyanobacteriota; class Cyanobacteriia; order Cyanobacteriales; family Chamaesiphonaceae; genus Chamaesiphon; species Chamaesiphon minutus. The sequence continues at coordinate 5,717,390 of NC_019697.1, forward strand.
AAACCCTAAACTCTACCACGACATCTAACACCTAATACCTAATATTCAACACCTAACACTTAATACCTAAACATAAATTTATGCCAACTTTTATAGCTGAAGTCCGCGATGCTCAAGGTAATGTCAAACAAGAAAAAGTTGAAGCACAAACTGTAGATTCTGCACGCAAAAAGCTCAAGCAAAAATATCAATTCATTCAAAATATTAGACCTACTAGATCTTTTGATATCACTAAGATTGACTTCCAAGACATCGAAGCAGCCATAAATCCTGTGACTGTTAGGGATAAAGCGGTATTCTCCCGCCAATTTGCCGCGATGGTCAATGCTGGTGTAGCAATGGTGAGATGCCTGACAGTTCTTTCCGAACAGTGTGGCAACCCCAAATTGCGCAAAGTTCTCGCTCAAATTAGTACGGACGTTCAACAAGGGATCAACCTTTCTGATGCGATGCGCCGACATCCAGACTGTTTCGATACTTTATATGTCAGTATGGTACAAGCTGGCGAAGTCGGTGGGGTACTCGATGAAGTTCTCAATCGTCTGGCTAAAGTATTAGAAGATATGTCTCGCCTCAAAAACCAAGTTAAAGGTGCAATGGCTTATCCAGTAGCGGTTGGGATTTTAGCAATTTTAGTCTTCTTGGGGATGACGATTTTCTTAATCCCAGTATTTGCTAATATCTTTAAAGGTTTAGGGACAGAGTTACCTGGTTTAACTTTATTTATGTTAGGTGTGAGTGGTATCTTAACTAGTTGGATGGTCTTGATTCCGATCGTGGTCATTGGTGGATTAATTTTTGCCTATAATCAGTATTACAAAACCAAGATTGGTAAACTAACAATGGATCGGTTTTTCTTGAAAATGCCCATTATTGGCGACTTAAATGAAAAATCTGCAACAGCACGATTCTGTCGAATCTTCGGTACTTTAACTCGCTCGGGTGTACCAATTTTAAACTCGCTCGACATCGTCCGCGATACTGCTGGCAATCAAGTAATTTCTAATGCGATCGAGAAGTCTAAGATTGAAGTTCAACAAGGAGGAATGTTAAGTAATGCTCTGATGCGTGAAAAAGTTTTCCCACCTTTAGCGATTCAAATGATCAGTATCGGTGAAGAAACTGGAGAATTGGATACAATGATGATGAAAGTTGCTGACTTCTATGAAGATGAAGTCGAGCAAGCTGTTAAGGCTCTCACTAGCGTCCTCGAACCAATTATGATGGTGTTCCTCGCGGGGATGGTTGCGGTAATCTTGCTTTCGATGTATTTACCAATGTTCAAAGTATTCGAGAAACTTGGCTAATAGATTCAAAATATGTTCTAAAACGATCTAGGTAGAGTAGTGGGATTCATTACTCTACCTAACTATTAGATAGGCACGAGCGGAACCAGTTCAAAAATAATATAATTTTCGTCAATTCTAATTAGTGTAAATATCTTGGCATTCATAAGTAGGTAGGCGCAATTTTTTGTAAAATAGATTTTGCCTGAAACCTAGCTGTTGGGCAGTGCCCACCCTACGCGATATCTTATATTTAATTACGCCCATCTACTTAACACATTTAAAATTCGCAATTCAAAACTCAATCATTAATTAATAATTAGCTTGCATGTCTATTAAAAAATCAGATTACGAACAAGTATTATCTCAATATAGCAATCATACAGAAGCGATCGAATTGCTCAAACAGTATCGTCCGTATCTAGAAATGATTCCAAGTATCAGGCGATCGGAAGAAAGTCTAATTACCATGCCTTTACCTGTAGTCCAACTGCGCAAGGTGACAATCGGACAACAATTAAATCAGTTTTCGCCGATTACGGCTACTTCCAAAACGATCTTATTACCCTGCGATCTTGCTTATCTAATGTGCGATCCAGAGTGGAAAATTAAGATGGGTGGCGAGATTATTATCTTCATCCATCGCCCGGAAGAAGATCTTTCCGATCTACTCGCTCGGTGGCGACAGACACAAGTATTATTAGACCACGACTATGAATGGGTCATGCCGCAATATTATCGGCATATTATCTGTGAAAGTGGCGAATATCTCTATCCATTATTCGTACTATTTCCGCAAACACCCGAGCATATTCAAAAAGGACTGATCGGGGCACATTTGCCAGTTGTGACTACACCTATTCTGCAAATGCCTCAAGCTGAATTAACATCATCCGATCGAGCTTAGGGTCAATAAACGGATCGGGCGATCTTTCGATCGATTATGTTTTGGTTTCTCCTCGATCGATCGCCCATTGTACTTGTCTGAGCATACCGCGCAATAAGGCTACTTCATTTGGTGAAAGCTGGCTGCGATTATAGAGACGGCGTAACTTTTCCATTCGTGGTGCAGCGGTATGAGGAAACAAATAGCCAATTTTTAATAATAATGTCTCTAATTGCTGATAATAACCTTCTAACAATTCAACAGGCGCGACATCGGCTGGTTGCGGAATTGGAACGCAAACAGTCGGCAAATTAGCATCGATCTGACTCGCACACATTTGGATTTCGTAAGCACAAATTCCCACCGCTTGCGCTAAATTGAGCGAACTATATTCCGAGCCAACTGGAATCCGAATGTAACGGGTAGCATAATTTAATTCGGTATTCGTCAAACCACTATCTTCGCGTCCAAAAATTAGTGCTGTAGGTTCGGTACGATCGACCAACCAGGGTAGAGCTTGTCTGGGTGTCTCTAATTGAGTCGGGATACCTCGATCTCTAGCTGTCGTCGCAATGACTCGCGTACAGCCTGCTAAAGCGGTAATTAGATCGGGAACGATCCGTGCGGCTTGTAATAGATCGATCGCATGTACGGCCATCATACTGGCTTCCTCGCCCTTAGCTTCACACCGAGGATTGACAATTACTAGTTGTGTCAAACCCATATTCTTCATCACCCGCGAGATCGAGCCGATATTTCGGGCACCTGCTGGCTCTACTAAGACAATCCGAATATGATTAAGAGAGATACTCACCGTACATTTATTTACCAATAACTGTCATGCCACGCCATCGATCGAAAGCCGATCTACCTACCAAAGTCTGTCCCGTGTGTAACCTCCCTTTCACTTGGCGCAAGAAGTGGGAAGCTAATTGGGATGAAGTGAAATATTGTTCCGAGCGATGCCGGAGACGGAGGGGGTAGGCTTTAGGCTTTAGGCTTTAGGTTTGAGGTTCTAGAACGCAAGCGTTCTTCTTATATTTAATCTCTAACTTCTTGCTTTTTAGCCTAATCCCTAAAGCCCAAAACTAACACATCAGCCCAAAAGCCTAAAGCCTAAAATGCTCCTGGCTGATGGCGAATCAGATTGAGAAATTCTTCTCTGGTGCGTTGATCTTCTTGGAATACACCTAACATGGCACTAGTAACCGTCCAAGAACCAGGTTTTTGGACACCACGCATCACCATACACATGTGGCTGGCTTCCATTACTACCGCCACACCTTTGGGTTCTAACACTGCTTGGAGTGCTTCTGCGACTTGACGGGTGAGTCTTTCTTGAACTTGCATCCGGCGGGAATACATGTCCACAATGCGGGCGAGCTTGCTCAAACCGACGACTTTTTGGTTAGGAATGTATGCAACATGCGCCCTGCCCATGAAGGGTAACATGTGGTGTTCGCACATGCTAAAAAAGTTGATATCACGAACCAAGACCATCTCATTGTGACCTTCATCAAAAATGGCACCATTGATGATGTCTTCTAAAGACTGATTGTAGCCACTAGTCAGAAATCGCATCGATTCAGCGACTCGTTTGGGAGTTTTGAGCAACCCTTCGCGTTCTGGATCTTCGCCTACTCCGAGGATAATCTGCCTTACCGAAGCCATCATATCTTCGAGGCTCACTTCTTCAGGATCGTGAATTTTAACTGGCTCACCGTTGTGGGTATTGCGATCGGGTCTAGAATCAATCTTACCAACCCGCTCGTTGCCAGTGGAATTACTACCTTGGGGAGATGAAATAGTCATGTTTTGTCTGAATAGATGTAGAAATAAAGGGAATGAAACTGAGTTGGTAGATAATGGATTGGCTAAAGTGCTCCACCACTGGGCATGATTGTCAGTTCTTCAACTACCGCCCCTGCTGGTGCGAGAACGGCGTACAAGATGCCTTCGGCAACCATTTCGGGAGTCAACATGGCAGATCGATCGAAGTCGGCATGGACGGTATCTGTGTCCCAGATGGGAGTATTCACCGATCCAGGACAGACCGCGCTGACGCGAATGCCATGCCCACGCTCTTCTTGGGCGATCGCTTTTGTCAGTGCCATCAAGCCAAATTTACTCACTGAGTATAAACCCCAGTCGGGAAATACTTGCTTGCTAGCGATCGAAGAAATATTGACAATAACACCGGATTTCTGACGGCGCAGGTGTGGCAAAATTCCTTGAATGCACTGGAAGACGCTAGTTAAGTTGAGATCGATGACTCGCTGCCAATCGGCTAGCGGTGTGTCTCCGATCGCTCCGGTGTAACCCATGCCCGCATTATTGATGAGGATGTCTAAATTATCAGAGTCTGCGGCGATCTCAGCAATCTGTGTGGCTACGCGATCGAGTTGTGATAAATCTACTACGTAGGTTTTCGCGCTCGCACCGACAGCGATGGCGGCTTCGGCGACGGCGGTTAACTTATCTGGAGATCGTCCCACCAATGCTAGATTTATCCCTGCTTTTGCAAAAGCTAGAGCGGTGGCTTTGCCAATGCCACTACTTGCGCCTGTAATTAATGCCGTTCGATTAGTTGTTGCGATCGGATTCATCTAGTCCAGGAAATTTGCCCAGTGTCGAGCAAGATGTAAAGTTTTATTACGAGATAATTATAACATCGATATTCGCAATCCTAAATATTAGCGATTCCACAGCAATGATTTTTGGGGATCGCTCGTGATGTAATATTTAAGTACTAGGGGATCGAGCGATCGTCGATCTGATAATTATCCTTCAGTAAACATCCCCATCTGTCGGAATTTATCGTATCTAAGCGATCGCAGTTCGGCTGATGGCAATAATTGCAGTTGTTGTAAATTCTTTAAAATCGCATCTTTGAGCACTTCTGCCGCCCGAACCGAATCAGCGTGCGCCCCACCCAGAGGTTCTGGTAGAATTTGGTCGAGAATGCCCAAATTTTTTAAATCCTTAGCCGTAATTTTAAGAGCTTCGGCAGCTTGAGAATTAATTCTCATCGCCTCGGCAGCTTGAGCGGATGCTGGCACAGATTTAACCGCATCTTTCCAGAGAATTGAGGCACAAGCTTCGGGACTAGCTACATAATAAACCGCGTGCTCGAACATCATCAATCGATCGCTCACGCCAATTCCTAAGGCTCCACCCGAACCACCCTCACCAATTACCGTACAAATAATCGGCACATCGAGGCGAAACATCTCGCGCAAATTATACGCGATCGCTTCTCCCTGTCCCAATTCTTCGGCCTCCAGCCCCGCCCAAGCCCCCGGAGTATCGATAAAACTCAGAATCGGCATTCCAAACCGATTGGCATGTTCCATCAGCCGCATGGCCTTTCGATAGCCACCTGGAGCAGCCATTCCAAAATTCCTCGCGACATTATCCTTAGTATCGCGCCCCTTCTGATGACCCAATAATACTACCGGAATACCAGCTAACTTACCCACACCGCCAACTAAAGCCGGATCGTCTTTACCGCGACGATCTCCATGTAACTCAATCCACTCATCGCAAATTGCTTGAATATAGTCGAGCGTACTAGGGCGACGCGGATGTCGCGCTAATTGTAGGCGTTGCGCTGGTGTAAGGCTACTAAAAATTTCATCGCGCAATTGCACGTATTTAGTCTCCAACTGTCGAATTTGACTAGAAATATCGACGCTGCTTTCCTCAGCAAGTTCGCGAATTCGCTCGATCCGTTCTTGCAATTCTGCCAACGGTTTTTCAAATTCTAATAAAAAGGGCTTTTTTTCGGTACCAGCCATTGCAAGGGAGAGGGGAGTGGGGGAGTGGGGGAGTGGGGGAGTGGGAGAGTGGGGGAGTGGGATCGTTCATCCACAATCCAAAATCCCCTAAAGCCTGAAGCCTAAAGCCTAAAGCCTAATTCCCTACCCGCCAACAAATGATAATAGCGGACGAAAGCCGTGCTTGAGGGATGCTTGACCGATTTGTTCCATTTTCTCGATCGTAATTTGATTGCGACCCCAAGAAAAACTCGTGTGCAATTTTTCAAACTCTAGTAGCATGGCTTCGGCGAAGCAGGCAAATAATTGACGGGCGGGGGCATCCATATTGACGATATTCATGATTTTCCAGTCGATGTCTAGCGAATGCTCGACAATACCACCGTTCATTACATATACGCCTGGAGCTTGAATTTTGGTGCCCAAATTTTTGGGATAACCGCCATCGATGAGCAAACAGGGCTGTTTCAAAGTAGCCGCATCGATTTCGACACCCTTGGGCATACTTGCCACCCAGACGACGATATCCGCCTGCGGCAATGCTTCCTCCAGACTGACAATCTTGCCGCGTCCTAGCTCGGATTGGAGGTTCTGGAGGCGTTCTTGATTGCGAGCGACTAAGAGTAGATCCGCGCTCTGAGTTCGTTTGTCTAGCCACCGACAGACAGCACTGCCAATATCGCCCGTCGCACCGACGACAGCGACGGTAGCTTTGCTCAGGTCGATTCCGAGTTTTGTAGCTCCTTCTTCGACTTGCCGACAGATAATATAGGCTGTATGGGTATTGCCAGTGGTAAATCTGTCGAAATCTAATTCGACGTTGCGAACTTGTTTATTTTGTTGCAAATCGAACTCTTCAAAAATAATCGAAGAAAATCCACCTAAAGCGGTGATCTGAATGCCTTGTTTTTGGGCATGTGCCATGGCATTGAGGATTTTCCGAATTGCGGCTTTGATGCGGCGAGTTGCCAACATTTCGGGCAAGAAGCAAGATTCGATATAATAACCTTCAATTTGTTGCCCCGTAACACTCGTGACGGTAATATGGTCTACTGTCTGTGGTGGGGCACTGCACCAGAAGTCCAGCCCTTGGTCGGCATATTCTGGAAAGCCTAAGTCCTGAGCGACGGCTTGGGCATGTTCTAAGCTGGTGAGGTGACCGATAAGACCAAACATGAAGATTTTGCTAGTTGTGCCTGTTGAGCGGAGTTGGGGAGCTTTCAATTTACGTTGGCAGTTGATGACAGGGAATCAAACTCCTGGTATTTATTAAATGACAGCACTATTTTAATCGCTCCTTTTACACAATAGTACAAAATTGGGACTAGGGATCGCTTATTGGGGAATTAGGCTTTAGGCTTTAGGCTTTAGGCTTTAGGGAAAAGGAAATGCAGCATTTACCCATTAACCATTAACCATTAACCATTATTCATTACCCATCCACCCATCTACCCATCCACCCATATGATCCGCCTGCGACAAGTCAACTGGACGCCATATATATTTCTCGCCCCTGCGCTACTATTGCTGGGTTTGACAGTGTTTTTACCCGCAGTGCAGGCTTTTTATTTGAGCTTTACCAATTACGATCCGATCGCGGAGACTGCAAGTTGGCAAGGCTGGGCTAATTTCGATCGATTATTCAAAGATGCGGTCTTTTGGCAAACAATTAGGAATACCATCGTTTATCTGTGTGGCGTAGTACCGATCTTGGTATTTGCGCCCTTGCTATTGGCAATTGCCGTCAACCAAAAGCTGAAGGGGATGAGTTTTTTTCGAGCGGCTTATTATGTGCCTGTAATTATCTCGATGGTGGTAGCGGGAATTGCTTGGAAGTTTATTTATGCTGAAAATGGACTACTCAATCAATTATTGCAAGTTGTCGGGATTCCGCCTGTGCCGTGGTTGACTAGTCCGAGTTTAGCTTTATTTAGCGTCATGGTGGTGACGATTTGGAAAGGATTGGGATATTACATGACCATTTATTTGGCTGGATTGCAATCGATTCCTGCCGATTTGTACGAGGCTGCGGCGATCGATGGTTCGGATAGTTATACCAAGCATTGGGATATTACGATCCCACTGATGCGTCCGTATATGTTGCTAGTTGCGGTGATTTCGGCGATCGCGGCGACCAAAATCTTTGAAGAAGTCTATGTGATGACTCAGGGTGGGCCGCGTAATAGTTCTAAAACGGTGGTTTATTATTTATATCAACAGGGTTTTGGTTCGAGCAATCCCGATCTGAGTTATGCTTGCACGATCGGTTTAATCTTGTTCTTAATTGTCTTTACTTTATCGTTACTCAATCTCAAGCTTTCGCAAAATAATGTTAACTTACCCTGAGCAGAAATCCACGAACAAACAGCAATGCTTGTTATATAATTGTGGCATCATCGATTATCAGACTGCTTGGATCTGGCAAAAATCGCTTCAGAAAGAGCGGATTGTCGATCGAACTTTGCCCGATGCTTTGGTAATTTTGGAGCATCCACCCGTATATACGTTGGGTACTGGATCTAGTCTAGAATTTGTGAAGTTCGATCGCGAGCAACATGAGTACGAATTGTATCGTGTCGAGCGGGGTGGTGAAGTAACTTATCATTGTCCCGGGCAAATTATTGCTTACCCGATTCTCAATCTGCGGCATTATCAGCAAGATTTACACTGGTACCTCAGACAGTTAGAGGAAGTAGTTTTGCGGGTGCTGGCTTTGTACGATCTTCAGGGTTACCGGATCGAGGGTTTAACTGGCGTGTGGCTGGAAGAACGCAAAATAGCAGCCATCGGCATCAAAGTTACGAGCTGGATTACTATGCACGGGTTCGCGCTGAATGTCTGTCCCGATTTAAGTGGCTTTAATCGGATCGTACCTTGTGGAATTGTCGATCGATCTGTTGGCAGTATGGCTGAGTTTATCCCGAATATCGATGCCAATCTCGTGCGTGGGCAGATCGGGCGCGTATTTAGTGAAGTGTTTGGAATAGAAATGCTCGACGGTGACAAATTCTTGGGTTAACTCAATCGGTAAAATTCTAGATTGAGATGGGAGAGGCTCTGTAACGCTTTGGATAAATGTATGCGTTGGGGGGAGCCTCTTGGTAGATCTTCAATATTATGCGAATGAGTAAAAATACTAGCTGCTGCTAGCGTTGGCGTAGCCTGCCGGAGGTAATCGACACATCTGGCACTAAGTCGATCGGGAGGCTCACTTTGTCGAGCAGTTTTGGCAGCTCGATGGCGATATTACCTGCGAGTTCGACCTGGTTAACTAGCCGATCGACACAGGTGTGTTGTTAGTAAGTTGAACTTTGAGCAGATTGGCGAGTTCTTGCAGTTGGGCAATTGCCTCTGCGCCTTCCAATTTCATTAATTCGCGATCGTCGCGAAGTTCTGTCCAGGTAATCCCATAGTCAGATACCAAAAACCGGATTAGATGATTGGGAGCCAGACTCACCATGAAGTTGGCACTGTTCATCCGATCTCCACACGTATAGCAAGCAGCTTCGTAGCCGCGTCTTTCCAGCACCGTAGCTAGAGCTTGAAGGCTCATTACTAGGTCTTTAACGAATTCTTGATGTTGATTTGCTAGTCTAAGAAACATAGACCTCCTTGTATTAGCACCACTGCTGATTATTATAACCTTTATTATTTTTTAATGTTTTTCTCATTGACAATCTTAATACTTTATCCACTTTGTCCCTATTTAACTAATATCCCATTTACACCCAAAGTTTGACACGATGGTTGCCAGTAAACTGTGAGATCGGTTACATACTAGGCAAGGGCTTGGTATACAGCCGATCGAAAGTGGGAAAAGGACAGGGAGCTAGACTGGATCTGGATCGAGATTGCCCGAGTAACATTAAGCCGAATCGAGGCTTAATTAATTTTTAAGCATCAATTCTTAATTTTGCGGCTCGATCGAGCGCGCCGAGCAAACCGACTTGCGGATTGAGAATAACTCGAACTGGAATGTTCGTAAGTAGATTACTGACTCTGCCTTTGTGGTTGAATGCACCGAGGAAAGTACCATCCTCAAACAACGGTAAGTTTTTGGTCGCAATGCCGCCCGCAATGTAAAATCCGCCATAGGGGAGGATCTTGAGGGCAAGATTCCCAGCTTCGGCACCATAGGCAGAAATAAACATGGCCATGGCTGCTTCGCAGAGCGGATCGGTTTTGGCGATCGCTAGAGTCGAGATGAGAGCCGCCGGATCGGGTGCTGTTTCCGATTGGGACTCCCACGCTGTAACTACACTAGCAACTTCGGGTGTTTCGGAAAAATTACTAGTATCGCGCAGAAATTGATAGATGCCTACTATCCCAGAGCCGGAAATCACGCGTTCGTTGGAGATTCGATCGAGTTGTTTGTGCTTACAGAGATATTGATAGAGTTCAAACTCGCGGGTCGATCGGGCGGCAAAGTCAGTGTGTCCGCCTTCGGCAGCAACTACCTGATAGTCCCGATCGTTATAAACCAAAAAACATTGGCCCAGACCCGTACCAGCCCCAATTACCGCGATCGGGGCATTGAGTCGCGGCTGTCCCGCTTGAATCGTGTGGATGTCTGCTGCTGACAAGCAGGAAATCCCATAACCGATGGCGACAAAATCATTAATTAAGCTAATTTGGGGAATATTTAGCTCCGCTTGGAGTCGCTCGGCGTCGATGTGCCAATCGAGATTGGGTAAATAGGAGGCTCGATCGATTACGGCTCCGGCAATTCCAAAACAGGCAGCACTGACAGCAATTTCTCCACCTAGGTGAGTTTGGGCATCAGCGAGAAATTGCTGCACCAGCGGCACAAAGCTAGAATATGCTTGAGAGGGATACGACTGCTGAAATGTCGCCAGTTTGTCCGAGCCAGACTGACCGCTCTTATCGGCTGATGTTGGAAGTACTAAGCTCAGAAGCGTTTTTGTGCCACCGAGATCGCCTGCTAATAGGTATGCCATGTGTTTTGAACCGTAGCTGGACAGCGATACAATATAGAAAGGTGTACTCAAGTTCGATATCTAAGTCGATCGGGAAGTAGCTCCCGCACGAGCATCGAGACATTGAAGGTGGCGGTTTAATCTGTGAATATATTAGTATAGATTGCCGCTGTATCGCCAGCAGTCTAGACTGCTGGCAGCAAAATCTTTACGAGATCGCGATCGGCTGTGTCGATCGCTACTGCTGACGCTCCCGATCGGACTATACTTCACGCGGGTAAAACACAATCTAGCCTAAAGCATAAAGCATAAAGCCTAAAGCCTAAAGTCTAAAGCCTAAAGCCTAAAGCCTAAAGCCTAAAGCCTAAAGCCTAAAGCCTAAAGCCTAAAGCCTAACGCACCAACCCCATCAGACCGCTCCTTTATAATCTAAAATGCAGCCTACAGACCCTACAAAATTTAACGAACGAGCCTGGGATGCGATCGTCAAGTCGCAGGACGTAGCCAGGAGATCGTTCAATCAAAACTTAGAAGTCGAGCATGTGGCGATCGCGCTGTTAGAGCAAAAGGATGTCGCTTCCAAAATTTTGGCTCGTGTCGGGGTAGATGTTGAGGAATTGGCACGACAATTACAAGAATTTGCCAACCGTCAGCCGCGAATCGATCGAGTTGCCGATCTGTATCTGGGACGGGGATTGGATCTATTACTCGATCGAGCTGAAGCCGCTAGAGCCAGTTCGCAAGAGCCGACGATCGGTACCGAGCATTTAATTCTCGCATTGAGTGAAGACGATCGAGTCGGCAGACGTCTCCTCAAACCCTATAATTTCGATCGCGCACAATTGGAAGCCGCGATTAAGCTGGTGCGGAGTACGCCAGCCAAGCCCACAACTCAAGCTGCCGAAACCAGTGGGGGGGACGCCTTACCTAAATACGGTAAAGATCTCACCGAAGCTGCTAGAGCGGGGAAAATGGACCCCGTGATCGGACGCGATGAAGAAATCCGTCGTGTCGTTCAGGTATTATCGCGCCGTCAGAAAAATAATCCCGTTTTAATTGGCGAGCCAGGTGTTGGTAAAACTGCCATTGCCGAAGGTTTGGCACAGCGGATCGTCAATGGCGACGTCCCCGAATCGCTCAAAGATCGAACGTTAATTTCCCTAGACATGGGGAGTTTGATCGCGGGAGCCAAGCTCCGAGGCGAATTTGAAGAACGCTTGCGATCGGTACTTAAGGAAGTCACCGAATCCGCCGGACAAATCGTGTTATTTATCGATGAACTCCACACCGTCGTCGGTGCGGGTGGAAATCAAGGCGCGATGGATGCCAGTAACCTGCTCAAACCCATGCTAGCACGGGGCGAATTGCGCTGTATCGGCGCGACAACCACCGATGAGTACCGCAAGTATATCGAGAAAGATCCCGCCCTAGAACGGCGATTTCAGCCCGTACAGGTGAACGAACCTACCGTCGAAGATACAATTTCGATTCTGCGGGGACTCAAGGAGCGGTATGAAGTTCACCACGGCGTCAAAATTAGCGATTCCGCGCTAGTTGCCGCCGCCACGCTTTCGAGTCGGTATATCGCCGATCGATTTTTGCCCGATAAAGCGATCGATCTGGTCGATGAAGCTGCTGCTAAACTCAAAATGGAGATCACCTCCAAACCTGCCGAACTCGAATCGATCGATCGGCGCGTGATGCAACTAGAAATGGAGAAACTTTCCCTCCAAGGTGAAAATCTCCATAGCGATGGTTATCTCCCCACTAAAGAACGCCTCGAAAAGATCGACACCGAGATCGATAGCCTCAAAGTTAAGCAAGACCAACTTACCAATCAATGGCAAGGCGAGAAACAACTCCTCGATAGTATTAAAAGCCTTAAAGAGCAAGAAGACCAAGCTAGAGTCCAAATGGAGCAAGCCGAACGCGCGCAAGATCTCCATACCGCATCTCGCCTCCAATACGGCGAACTGCCCAAACTCCAACAAGAACGCAACGAGAAAGAAGCCGAACTCGCCGCCGTACAGGTACGCGGCTCCACCCTGTTGCGCGAACAAGTCACCGATGGCGATATTGCCGAAATCGTTGCCAAATGGACGGGAATCCCTGTCAACCGCCTGCTGGCCTCCGAACGCCAAAAACTGCTCCAACTCGAATCCCACCTCCACAACCGGGTAATCGGCCAAAATGAGGCTGTGAGCGCGGTATCAGCCGCAATTCGGCGCGCCCGTGCGGGGATGAAAGATCCCAACCGTCCGATCGGATCGTTCCTATTTATGGGGCCGACTGGAGTCGGTAAAACCGAGCTGGCGCGAGCCTTAGCCGAATTTTTATTCGACAGCGAAGAGGCGATGGTGCGCTTGGATATGTCTGAATATATGGAGAAACATGCAGTTTCTCGGCTGGTGGGTGCGCCACCGGGATATGTCGGGCATGAAGATGGCGGACAATTAACCGAAGCCGTGCGCCGTCACCCGTATTCGGTGGTGCTATTCGATGAGGTCGAAAAAGCCCATCCTGATGTATTTAATATCTTGCTGCAAGTGTTAGACGATGGCCGAATTACCGATTCTAAAGGTAAAACCGTCAGTTTTGCTAATACGGTGATCGTGATGACTAGTAATATTGCTAGCGACCAAATTATCACTACTCTCCTCAATCCCGATCGCGATAAAAATCAAAATCTCGATCTGCGCGAGCAGGTGACAAGTACCTTGCTCTCCCACTTCCGGCCAGAGTTTATCAATCGGGTAGACGAACTGACGATTTTTGAACCACTCAAGAAAACCGAACTCCGGCAAATTGTGACGCTTCAAATTCATCAAATCGAGCGGATGTTAGCAGATCAAAAAATCAAAATTCATCTATCCACCTCAGCCCAAGACTATCTCGCAGATGTTGGTTACGATCCGATTTATGGTGCTAGACCATTAAGACGTGCCATTCAACGGGAACTACAAAACCCGATCGCGACGAAGATTTTGGAAACTACGTTTGGGGAAGGCGATACAATTTTTGTTGATTGTGTTGTGAGTAGTTCTGCTTCGGTAGAGACTCGAACTTTGACATTTGGCACTAAACAAACTAAGAGTCAGAAATCGACTCCAGCGATTATTCCAGAGGTAATTTTACCGACGGTTGCGATCGATAATTAGGTACTTCGATGGCAAGGTATATTCATCGCGAATAAACCGCCGATTAAGATCGGGGCTAGTGATGCAAAGTCCGCATAGGCGGACTAAACTCGATCTATCTCGATCGCCCCAGCATCTATCAGTGTGTGTAATAATTGTTACCATGTATCTGTGATAGTAAATATACAGTTACATTTAAAGCACTTATTGCGAGGGAGCTTGTATTTATGACAATGTTTCTAAAGTCGATCGGGTTGGTTTTTGGATTAGCTGCTGTAATTGCGTTGCTGATAGTGCTTCCGGCGTGGCAATTTGGAGTTGTTACTGACTGGAGAATTATCTTCCTGGCGATCGGTTATTTTACGTTCTTTTTAGGAACGGTGTGGCGGGTGATTCGGTATGGCGAACTAGTCGATCGTCAAGAAGATCTACAAGTAAAAGAAACATCAGGACGCTTGGCTTCGCTGATTACTATTTTTGGCTTATTAGGAGTACATTGGCTGACGATTTATACTTTCTCTGTTCGCGATGAAGCTCTAAGTTTGATAGTAAATAAATTGACGATCGCGATCGGGATTAGTTTAGTTGTGACGGCGATTTTAGTCAGTCAGGTAGCTATTCGTACTTTGGGCAAATTCTTCGATCGATTGGCAATAAAATCAGACCATCGCTTAGTTACAGAAGGGATATATGGATTCGTTCGCCATCCAATTTATACGAGTTATATTTTACTATTCGTCGGATTTTGTACGCTGCTCCAAAGCTGGTGGGGTTTTGGTTTATTACTAGGGGTTTGCATTGTATGGTTTGGCAATCGAATCGGGATCGAGGAGCGGATGCTTCAAGAACGATTTGGCGATGAATATCAGTCTTATTGTCAGCAGACAAAGCGACTATTTCCCTATGTTTATTAATGGTTGTAGCTAAAATCAATATTTTTGTAACATTCGCTCGACTGTCAAGTCCAGAATCCGCAACACGCTTGACTCGATCGCATTATCTCCTGTAAACACCTTCTCTTCATACAAACCCTCTACCCATTACCTCTGGCAAGCGGGTTGGGGATTCTAACATTTTGACTTGTTGGCATAGCCTCTGGAGCGAGAGCATCGCCAGAAATTAGGAGCATCATCGATCGGCATAGACCCCAGCTAAACTGATAAAATCTTGGCTATTGCAAAACTCATCGCCAGACTCCAAATCCTCTCCAGCATGAACCACTCCAACGAAGATGCCACCCGCGTGCGGGTACTTAGCGAAGCCTTGCCCTACATCCAAAAATTCGCCGGACGTACCGTCGTGGTCAAATATGGCGGCGCAGCGATGAAAGATAGTTCTCTCAAAGAGGATGTCATTCGCGATCTAGTTTTTATGTCTTGCGTCGGCATTCGCCCCGTCTTAGTTCATGGGGGTGGGCCAGAAATCAATAGTTGGTTAGAAAAACTCGGCATCGAACCGCAATTTAAAGATGGTTTGCGGGTGACTGATGCAGCGACTATGGATGTCGTGGAAATGGTATTAGTCGGACGAGTTAATAAAGAAATTGTCTCCCTGATTGCTTGCTCTGGCGGTAATGCTGTAGGGCTGTGTGGCAAAGATGCTAACCTAATCGTGGCACGTCCCGACGGTCGTGAAGGGATTGGGTTCGTCGGTGAGGTGAGTAGTGTTAATGTCGATATTCTCAATACTTTAGTTAAGAGTGGTTATATTCCCGTCGTCTCCAGTGTCGCCGCAGATGAGAATGGACAGGCTTATAATATCAATGCCGACACTGTTGCGGGTGAAATAGCGGCTGCACTGGGAGCCGAAAAATTGATCTTGATGACAGATACGCCAGGGTTGATGCGGGACTTTAAAGATCCAAATACCTTAATTCGTCACTTGGATATCTCTGGCGCGCGGGGGCTAATTGAAGATGGCACTGTCAGCGGTGGCATGATTCCAAAGTTGACTTGTTGCGTTCGCAGTCTAGCTCAAGGTGTCAAAGCCGCTCATATTATTGATGGGCGATTGCCGCACTCCCTCTTACTCGAAATTTTCACCGATAATGGTACTGGCTCGATGATTGTCTCTTCTGTTGCTAGCTAAATATGCTAATTAGTTAGAACAGAGCGCAATCCAAAATCCTGTCTTAACTTGCTAAACAGTCGAGTTTCCTGACGGTTTAGCAAGTCGCAAAATCAAAAATCAAAAATCCAACATCGACGTGACTTTCGAGACTGATTATCAATCTGGACAAATGGCCTTCGAGCGGGGACAGTACCGCCAAGCCGTCAGCTTTTTTGTGGCTGCTATCGCTCAAGTGCAGCCAAATACGCAACTCGGTGGCGAGGCGCAGGTATGGCTGGCGACAGCCTATGAAGCTGCTGGGCAACTCTCAGAAGCTAAGGCTCTGTGTCAGAAATTATCTAGCCATCCCAATCTGGATACCCGCCAAGCAAGTAAACGGATGCTGTATATCATGCAGGCTCCAGAATTGGTGCGACGGGATGAGTGGCTGACGAAGATTCCAGACTTGACTCATTTAGAAGGCACTGATGGCAAGACAGGCGGTAATAATCGTCCGCTGCCGCCGCCAGCACCCAAACCAAAATCGTTGGAAGAACGGTATGCACCTGTAGATCTGAGTCAGGTTAATACCAAAGATAATAATTTTATCGCGATCGCGTTGGTAGTAACGGCGATCGCCATGTTGGGATTGTGGTTGGTTGCCAGAGGATAATAAAAAATACCACCGATCGATTCGGTGGTATCTAAAATTTAACTAAGATTCGTCCGATGGCTCAATTTAGCCGTTGCCGTTTTTGTTACCGAGAATTTCGGATTTGAAGCTATCGATTTCGTCAGTCAATTCCTTTCTAGTGGAGGCTTGTAGTAGGTAACGGTATACAAACCAGCTTGTATAACCGATCCCGACGATTTCAAAAGTAGGTGCGAGCAAAGGAATTTCGTTGATGGCAGATAAGATCGCCAAAGTTAGCTTCACGCCAACAATGATGCCAAAAATTAAGCCTAGAGTAATGACAGCACTCTTATTGCTGTTATAAATTTGACCTACATACGCAGGTAGTTCTGCGAGAATATCAGTAGCTTGTTTGGCCCATTCGGGTAGCTCTGCCTTGGGTAGCTCTGGAGAAACTTTGGTCAGAGAAGCATTTCCAGTATTTAATCCTAAAGGATTGGCTGGAATATCAACCGTCGTAGTTTCTGTAGATTCAATGGTATCGCTCATATTTTATTAATCCCTATTTCAAAATTGACAAGGCTAGCAGATCGAAATTTGATGTGTGTCGAACTCGATGTTCGATACAAACACTCTTGCCGATTTTATCAGTTGCGGCGGAAGCAGCATAGTGTAAAATTAATTTAAGGGTAAACAATTACACCTAAATTTATCTGCTAGACGCACTGGCTATACTATTCGCGGATGCTGCAAGAGACGATTAAAATGTTTATTTAATCTGATTATAGACGATAGTTAATCGATCGCCGATCGACCGATCGACCGATTTACGGCTAAAATTGCTATTCATTATAACAGTAAATTGTAGAAATCGAGTATTAAAGAATAATGAACTTTGGCTCTCATAAACATTAGGGCATTGCTGAGTGAGAATGATTCGAGCGTCAAATTATTCTTCAATTCAGCAGTGCCAAAATCAATAATTACTAGCGACGAACTAGCAGCTAATCGGCAATTAAACCCCAGCGAGTGCGACTGCGGCGAGTTGACGAGCGGCTAAATTGCTAAAATCTTGACTCCATAGTAACTCGCACGAGTTATTGGGACTCTCGATTAATTTGACCTTATGTAACTGCGCACCGAGTGCTTGAATCGGTTGTTCGATTTGATAGCCGATATAGACGGCGATATTTTCAGCGGTAGGGACGACTTTGGCAAAGTGGGGAATATCTTTGTTCAAAAAGGTGTGGTCTAGCGGCTCTACAGCGTGCTTGTCCACGAGTTCGTGTAATTTGACCAAATCGACAATCATCCCCGTACGCTCGTCAATTTGCCCCGTCACGGTGACTTCGAGATGATAGTTGTGTCCGTGTCCATTTACCCGCGCGCACTTGCCATAAATCTCACTGTTCTGTTCGAGGGTAAGACTATCGAGAGCTAAACGGTGAGCCGCGCTAAAGTGAGTACCGATAGTTAGTGATGCTTCCATGTCTTTACCTGTGTATTCTGCGTAGAGTTCGGGATGTTCGTAGAGCTGAATGCGGACGAGCGGAAAATGCGGAGCTAGTTTGTGCCAAATCACCCTAGCAATATTTTCAGTTGTAGGTAGAGTAGCTTGAAATTCCGGCCAGACATCATTGAGAAAGCTGTAGTCAAGTGGCGCGGTAACTTCTTTCTTAATAACGTGTTTGACGTCGGAGAGGTTGAGTACCATCCCGTATTCATCAATATCGCCATAGAGGGAGATATACAAAACATAGTTATGTCCGTGTCCGTATGGTTGAGCGCATAAGCCAAATTCCGCTTGATTTTCCGCTTCGCTCAACTCTGGCAACCAATAGCGATGACTAGCCGAAAACTGGGCGCGACGGTTGATAATACATTTCATGAAAATTTACATAACGTTATATTTAATAGGATACTGTGTTTAGAATACTGATAACACAGCTCAATTAGATCGAGATTTAGAATTTGAGGATTGATAGGATTAGGTTGTTGGCACTACCCATCCACCCATCCACCCATCCACCCACCCATCTATCCATTCACCCACCTACTCATCTACCCATATGGAACGCGGTTTAATGTGGCTCCCATTGCTTGGAGCATTCATCTGGTTGGCTAGAGCGGGTGCTAATGAGTACCAAAAGATCGAAGCTTATAAACGCTGGGCAGTTGGATTCGATCGATGTAAGTACGATATCTATGCGGTGATGGGACTCAAAGATCGCCAGATTAGTTGGGGTAAACCGACTAAAGCCGAGCCAAAAGATTTGCAAACATTCAGTCTCGATCGAGTTAAGAAGATTCAGTTAGTGGTCGATAATAAAATCATCGATCTAGATAACTTGCCTAATGGTGGTAAAAGAATTAATCTTCAGTTTCAATTGAGCGATCCACCAACGGCAGGACAAGAATCGATCGAGATTCCGTTTACAGAAGTATCGATGGCGGCTGAATGGGCGGAATTTTTGAATCGATCTCTCATCGATCGTAATATTGTCCCAACAGATAGCTAAAAGTAGTGAATGCCCTGCTATCGATCGCTAATTTTTAAGCCATAAAGATTCCAAAATGGGCCATTAATTGGCGAGTAGTCAATCCCTTGGACGCGATTTTTAACGGCTGAGAGCGATAGTGGGTTGACTAGGTAAATACAGGGTAAGTTTTCTTGAGTTATTTTCTGAGTCTCGATATAAATTTGCCGACGTTTACCTTCGTCTAATTCTTGGGCGGCTTGAATGTAGAGGTCGTCAATTTTCTTCTCCCAATCGGCAACTCGACGATCTGTGAGCTGTGGTTTACCTTTTTGAGGTTTGAGGTTAAAGATATGCGAACCACCATCTACCGACCAAAAGTTTGCACCATCATTTGGTTCGATCCCGCCTGTAAATCCAATCAATAAACTATCCCATTGTAAGGAATTATCGATGCGATCGATCAACAGACTAAAAGCGATCGGGGTAAAATCTACCTCAACACCGATTAAGGCTAAGTCTTGCTTGATTTGAGTGCCTAGTGCTTCGCGAATTTTATTACCTGAGTTAGTAATTAAGGTAAATCGGACTGGATTATCGCGATCGTCAACAAGTTTATTTTGCTCGTTATATTTAAATCCAGCTTCTGCAAATAATTCTTTAGCTTTTTTAGGATTATAGTCATAGAAAGGTAATCCTTGCTCGCGAGATAGATAGTAAGGACTCGGCACAGAAATCGGCGAATCTTGTGGCGCGCCCAAACCGCGGTAGATATTATTAATCATCCGTTGACGATTGATGCCATAGGCGATCGCCTGACGAAATTTGACATTATTAAACCAGCGCGATTTGACCGGATCGACTAGCGGTTTACCATCTCTTTCGCCTTCGTTAAGATTGAAAGATACGAAGGTAGTACCAGTTGCTGGGCCACCGTTATAGATTTTATATCCACCTTTTTGTTCTTCTTTTTTAAGTAATGAAAAGAAGTCTGGCGAAACATTAAAAGAATCTAAACCACCCGATCGAAATTGGACTAAAGCGGTATCGGTAGATTCGACAATTTGCCAGACTACGCGATCTATATACGGCTGTTGTTGTCCTTGGGCATCTTTCCGCCAGTAGTAAGGATTCTTTTTAAAAACTATTCGCTCGCCTGGTGTATAAGCATCTACCATATACATGCCGTTAGAAACTAAGTCCGCAGGCTTGGTATTTAGACCCCAAGTACTCAAAAATAATGGTTTACCACTTTTATCTTTTTGAACTACTGTCGGACGTAATTTGTGCGCGGGGAGAATACTAATTCCGAGCGTGCGCAGAAATGGGGCGAATGGTTCTGGTGTGGTAAATTCAACGCGATCGTCGCCAATTTTTTTAACAGTAGGCAATTTGCGATCTTTACCGATTTTAAGAATGTCGCGGGTATCCGTGGGAATATCATCATTAAAATAGACTTCATTAAAGGTAAATGCGACATCATCGGTAGTTAGTGGCGCACCATCTGACCATTTGAGATTTTTTTTGAGTGTGAAAGCGATCGTTTTTTTGTCTGGGGATAGCGTCCAAGATTCTGCCAGAGCTGGTTCGATTTCTCCTTTACCATTTTCGGTAATTAATCCTTCGCCAACATAACCAAAAATATTGGGAGATTCATTGCTTAAGGCTGGATTGAAAGTTTTGGGATCGCTGAGAATTCCATATACTAACTGATTATTAGTTTGGGCTGAAGAAGATTGAAGCAGCACGCGACAACTACCAATCCCGATCGCGATCGCCAACCCGATCGAAACGATCGACAACCGTCGCCATTTACTTAAGAACATATTTTTTAACATATTGAAAATTTACAATTCTCAGCTATTAATTAATAATACTTCGGATATATAAGATCGGTTCGCAAATATCAGTCACAGCCACAATCAGGAAACCGCGCTGGAGTCCGCCGCTACAAGCTGCGATCTTAAGAATCTACTCATATCTCAATCTAGTACAAAAACATTATTGGTTAGAGTGGATCTGAGGAGATCTCTTGTGACATTGGGGTCAACAGATCGACAACACCTAGATCTCAACTGCGGATCGCTCTACCTCTGTTGCTAACTCCTGAAGACGCTGTTCTCGATCGATTGTTGCTGGACGTGGTGTTAAGTTAAAAGCAGCCAAGATTGTTTGCCAGCGATAAACCCAATCATGTTTGAGCAGAGAGTTGGCAACATTACGACGACGCATTGCTGCTAATTTTCCTGGCTCTGCGTCCAATTCGGCGATCTTGGCAATAATATCTTGACTGTCGGCAGGAACTTCGATGACGACATCTTCCCAATCAAAATATTTTGGAAACATCTCATTAGCTGGCGGCATTCCCAACATAATCGTTCCGGCTGCTGCCCCTTCAAAGTAGCGAAATCCGATTTCTTGTGAGTTCTGTGTGAATACTGGTTCGTTGAATTTAGCAAAATAATTGATACTAAATCGAGTTCTTTTCATGAGACTAGCCAGCATCATCCGGTGTTCGCGAGGATTATCTATTTCTAAAGCTTGTTTTTTGACTGTATCATAGTAGTAAAAAAAATTACTCTTTTGAGCCTGTTCGAGCAACGATCGATGAACTTCAGGCGGTCTCCGACCGAGAGCAATGACATCAATGAGGCGTCCTGGGGGGTTGGGGTAGGGGCAAAACTTGAGAGTATCGGCCCCTCCAGGGAGATAGATAACTGGACGATCGATCGCTTTACTCAATTTATCATTGCACAAATACATACAGGAAAAAATTATATCGAAGTTATGAAATGGTTCTTGTAATAATCGCCAATCATTTAATCCTGTACCATGAAATTCACTCAGCAAACAAGCTTTATAACGACATTTTTCTTGCCAGCCTTGAATTAAATTGATTAATTGCATATCCCAAGCGGTATGTACGATTACCAATAACAAGTCATATTCACTATCGATGACAAACTCTTTGGGGTAAGGCGTGATTTTCGCGGCCAATCGATCGGATCGCCCAATGTATTTTGTCAGCCTATATATCTTCCGCATCAGATTGTGAGTATTGACAGGCGCAAATAAATCGGCATCATCAACATCACAGATTAGATCTTCAAACTCATAACAACCACAACTAGCGGCAGCCAAGTTAAAGCCTCGGCTTGATACAACTAGAATCCGCGCCGATCTCTTGTCAGTGCTATGCTCGATACTGTTAGGCATGAATAAATATTTTGTAAAGGAGCAGGCTAGTCAACTGTCTGATACTTTTTTATAATCTGTATTGGAGTTTAAACTAACAAAATAATAATTAGGTAAATTTAATTATTACAAAATATGTAGGATCGTGCTAATTTTGCGATTTAGTTGTGATCTAGATCCTAGATCGTTCGATTTAAATCAGTTAGAATGATTTTGCCTTAAGCTGTATGTGAGCGCAAACACATGGACACTACTTTCTGGCATGGAAAACGGGTATTGTTAACCGGGCACACTGGTTTTAAAGGTAGCTGGTTGTCGCTGTGGTTGCAGTCAGTTGGAGTTGATTTATGGGGATATGCCTTACAGCCGCCTACAAGTCCGAGCCTGTTTGAAGTCGCTAACGTCGCAGGTGGAATGACCTCTAACATCGGCGATATCTGCGATCTTCAGCATCTGAAGCAAGTGATAGCTGAGTGTCGCCCAGAAATTGCGATTCACATGGCAGCTCAATCGGTGGTGAAATCGTCCTATGTCGATCCAGTGTTGACTTACAACACCAATGTGATGGGCACGGTGAATTTATTTGAAGCAATTAGGCAAGTGGGTGGGGTACGCGCTGTACTGAATATCACCTCAGACAAATGCTATGAGAATCGAGAATGGGTCTGGGGATATCGCGAAAATGACCCGTTGGGCGGTTACGACCCCTACAGTAGCAGTAAAGCTTGTGCGGAGTTGGTGACAACAGCCTACCGCAATTCATTTTTTAATCCTAGCGATTATGCGACTCATGGTGTCGCGATCGCTTCTGCCCGTGCGGGAAACGTGATTGGGGGTGGTGATTGGACACCAGATGGATTAGTGTCGGATATTGTCAAATCCTTGCTCGTAGACAAGCCAGTGGTAATTCGGAACCCGATGGCAACTCGTCCCTGGCAGCATGTTTTAGATGCACTCAATGGCTATCTGACTTTAGCAGAGCATCTATACGACAAGGGGCCAGCATTTGCCGAAGCTTGGAATTTTGGCCCCTACGAATCAGACGTGCAGCCAGTCGGGTGGTTGGTCGATCGACTATTAGCCCAATGGGGCGCAAACTCAACTTGGGAGCAAGATCGAGCGCATCAACCCCACGAAGCTAATGCTCTGAGTTTGGATTGTGCCAAGGCGCGGATGAAATTGGGGTGGAAACCACAGTTATCACTGGACGCAGCTTTAGCACAAATTATTGATTGGACAAAATCTTACCAAGCAGGGGATGACATGCAACAAGTTACTAGAGCATCGATTTATGAATTTATGAATCGATGACGGGGAAGGGGGGCTGATTCGGCTCCGTTCCCTTCATAGAAACCGTTTGAGATTTGTCGAAGAATACACAGCGATGGATACCAATTTTCTCTTTTTACCTCTCTTTGGCGAGATGCTCGATCTAGCAAATAACGAGTATCAAATTGAACAGATAAGATAAACCGCCATGTAATATCATACGTAATATATATTTGGGCAGCTACAGATCGTGCCGATGATACTTAGAATCTCAGGACAAATAATATCATGAATTCATCATTCAAATCATTTGTCAAATCTATTCCGCCCCTGCACAAACTATTGAGGGGAGCTAAGAGCGGACTAACAAGACTCTTAGAGTTAGATGAGCGGTTTTACACGTTGTCGCCGGACGTCTTAGTTGCCATCGTCAAAGCGTTTAATCTCCAAAGACAAGCTGCTACTACCAGTGGACGAGACTTACTTAGCGGCCACGCCTATTATGAATTTGGATTGTTCAAAGGGTTCAGTTTCTGGTTCGCGGAGCAAGTCGCACGAGAGTACACGGATTCGAGCTTTCGCTTGCTTGGTTTTGATTCATTCGAGGGATTGCCACAGCCGCAACTCGAGGTGGAAGCGAAGAGCTTTCGCGAAGGTGATTTTCGAGGGA
Source organism: Chamaesiphon minutus PCC 6605 (assembly GCF_000317145.1). Classification (GTDB taxonomy): domain Bacteria; phylum Cyanobacteriota; class Cyanobacteriia; order Cyanobacteriales; family Chamaesiphonaceae; genus Chamaesiphon; species Chamaesiphon minutus. The sequence goes on from NC_019697.1 coordinate 5,741,706, forward strand.
CATATGAAGTTGTAACCGGGAATCTACACAGATGGAAAACGGATTTTAGCAGGATACAATTACACAAGGGATTCTATTCGGATCGCCTTTTTGATGAGTTGCGTAAGAATGAGCAGTTTCCATCGGCTTCTATTGTCCTTATCGATGTGGATCTCTATGAATCATGCGTTCCGGTGTTAGAGTTTATCAAGCCGTATTTAGTTGAAGGCACGATACTGTTGTTCGACGACTATAATCAAATGGGTCCAGATGACAACTCAGGTGAAAGGAGAGCATTAATAGAATTTGAGAGTCGGAATCCAGGGTTCGAGAAAGAATACCTATGGGATTATGGCTGGGAGGGGGTGGCCTTCCGCGTTGTTTCGGTGTAAACGATCCGGCGGTTTGACAACATTTGTAAAAAGATTTGTCGATCGATCAGCCCTGCAACTAATTCAAGTTGGCGTTGGAGTATTCCTGCCGTAGGCACAACCTTTCCTCTTAATTTGGTGTCAATTAATTTTCTGGAGATAGCTAATGATTGAGCCAGCAACAGCGATACAGGAACCAGATCGTTCGACACAAAAGGCTCCTCACTGTCGATTTTGTGGGACTGAGTTGCGCCATACCTTAGTCGATTTGGGGATGTCACCACTATGCGAGAGCTTTGTGAGTCTCGATCGACTCAATCGGATGGAGGCATTTTATCCGCTACATGTGCGGGTCTGCGATCGCTGTTTTTTGGTGCAATTAGAAGCATATGTTAGCCCGGAGCATATCTTTAGGGAATATGCCTATTTTTCGTCTTATGCGGATTCGTGGTTGGCTCAGTGTAAAGCGTATACCGATCTGGTAGTCGATCGATTCGGTTTGAATGAAACCAGTCAGGTAGTCGAACTTGCCAGCAATGATGGCTATCTCCTGCAATACTTTATCGAGAAAAATATCGCGGTGTTAGGTGTCGAACCAGCGACGAATATTGCCAAAGTAGCGATTGCGAAAGGTATTCCTACCCTCAATGAATTCTTTGGGCAGGAGTGCGCTCGTAAATTAGTTACTAACGGAATGCAGGCAGATCTGATCGCCGCCAATAATGTGTTGGCGCATGTGCCAGAGTTGAATGACTTTGTCGCAGGCATTAAGATCTTGCTCGCGCCCCAAGGTATCTTCACTGGCGAGATTCAACATCTGGTCGAATTGATGGCAAAGAATCAATTCGATACAATTTACCACGAACACTTTTGCTACCATACCTTCACTACTCTGGAAAAAATCTTTGCAGTGCATGGGATGACTCTGTTTGATGTAGAGCAGTTACCTACTCATGGTGGCTCGTTACGAATCTATGCTTGCCATGCCGATAACTCATCGCAACTCGTAAGCGATCGCGCCATCGCGCTCAGGGAGAGCGAGCGAGCGGCTGGGTTTACGTCGATCGAGCGGTACACCAACTTTGAAGAACGGGTACGCGAAACCAAGCGCAAGATCCTCGAATTTCTAATCGCCGCCAAGCGAGCGGGTAAGACTGTGGTGGGTTATGGCGCACCAGGCAAAGGGAACACATTGCTCAATTACTGCGGCATTCGCACTGATTTTCTGGACTACACGGTCGATCGTAACCCTTATAAACACGGGAAATTCTTGCCTGGAACCCATATTCCCATCTACCCAACTAGCAAAATTCAGGAAACGAAACCCGATTACGTCCTGATCCTGCCTTGGAACTTCAAAGATGAAATTATGACCCAAATGAGTGTTATCCACGACTGGGGCGGTAAATTTGTCGTACCAATCCCTGAATTAACCGTTTATTCCTAAAAATGAATGATTTTCACCGAAACAGATCTCCGAGGTGCATATACAATCGAACCGGAAAAACTGGCAGACGATCGCGGCTTTTTTGCACGGACATGGTGTCAACAAGAATTTAGCGATCGCGGACTCGATCCCAACTTAGTTCAATCGAGTGTTTCTTTCAATCACCACCAGGGAACGCTCCGGGGAATGCATTTACAACTACCGCCAGCGGCAGAAGTGAAGCTCGTTCGCTGTACGCGGGGTGCGATTTATGATGTCATTGTGGATCTGCGGTTAAATTCGCCCACCTATTTGCAGTGGACGGGGGTCAAACTGACTGCTGACAACCGTACAGCTTTATATATCCCCCAAGGGTTTGCCCACGGATTTCAAACGCTCGAAGACAATACCGAAGTCTTTTATCAGATATCTGAGTTTTATAATCCAGATTTAGCGCGTGGTTTTCGCTGGAACGATCCGATCGTTAAGATTGATTGGCCGATCGAAGTAACTACAATTTCCGATCGCGATCGATCGTATTCTGACTACATGCCAGAGTCGTTTTCAACATTACAGCTCGATCGGCCGCTCGACATTCAAAGTACATCCGCCCTTACCGATCTCGTTCTGGTGGACTCTACTCGATCGATTGGATCGATCGAATTGCATGATTCACCACTAGTTGGTGTAGAGATGTATGAATTAATTTCTAAACTATATCCAATTTGCCGCAGTATTACAGGTGATGGCGTCCGCAAAACATTACATATTCTCCAGCAATTTATCCCATTAGAACTGCATGAGGTACCAACAGGTACCGCCGTATTTGATTGGGCTGTGCCCAAAGAGTGGAATATTAATGATGCCTATGTCATCGATCCTCAAGGGCAAAAAGTAATTGACTTTCAAAAGTCAAATTTACATGTGCTTAATTACAGCATTCCGATCGATACCAAGATGCCGCTGAGTGAATTGAAAGAGCATCTATTTTCCCTGCCAGATCGACCGGATTGGATTCCCTACCGGACTTCTTACTATCAAGAAAACTGGGGATTCTGTTTGAGCCACAATGCACTGGAGCAATTACAAGATGGCGAATATAAGGTGTATATTAATTCCTCCCTAGCACCTGGCTCTCTCACTTATGGAGAGTATTATCTGCCAGGAGCAACCAGCGATGAAATCTTATTTTCCTGCCACATCTGCCATCCATCTTTGTGTAATGACAACCTATCAGGTATAGGATTGGCAACATTTTTAGCAAAACATCTTGAGGAAAACCCACACCGCTATTCCTATCGATTTTTATTTGTTCCTGGCACGATCGGCTCGATTACCTGGTTGAGTTTAAATTGCGATCGAGTCGATCGAATCAAACATGGTTTGGTCATATCTGGTGTGGGCGATCCGGGACGATTAACTTATAAAAAAAGTCGTCGTGGCGATGCCGAAATCGATCGAGCCGTTGCCCATATCTTACAACATTCGGGACGAGAATACGCGATCGAAGATTTTTTCCCCTATGGCTATGACGAACGCCAGTATTGTTCGCCAGGATTTAACTTACCAGTCGGTAGCCTGACGAGAACGCCATTCAATCGTTATCCCGAATACCATACCTCAGCCGATAATCTCGATTTTATTCAGCAGACAGCTTTAGCTGATTCGTTAGAACAATATCTCGCTGTTATCGACATTTTGGAAAACAATTACACTTATCTCAATACCAATCCCCACTGCGAACCCCAACTGGGTAAACGGGGACTGTATGGCAACTTTGGGGGCAAGAAAAGTACCAAGACTAGGGAAATGGCGATGCTGTGGGTGCTTAATTTAGCCGATGGGGGCAACTCGCTATTAGAAATTGCCGATCGTGCTAATCTGCCATTTTCTGTGCTTCACGAAGCTGCTGTCGATTTAGTCGCGAGCGGACTATTATCAGAAATCAAACCAACCCTAACTAAGTAGCACTATTATGAAAGTCGTTCTATTTTGCGGTGGACTAGGAACTCGATTGAGAGAGTATTCTGAGACAATTCCCAAACCGATGGTGGAAATTGGTTATCGACCGATTATCTGGCATTTGATGCGCTATTATGCCCACTTTGGTCACAAGGATTTTATTCTTTGCTTAGGCTATCGGGGCGATTATATTAGAAACTATTTTATCAACTACAATGAGTGCTTGTCTAATGATTTCGTGCTTTCTCAAGGTGGCCGAAACATTCAATTATATAATAATGACATCGAAGATTGGACGATTACTTTTGTCGATACTGGATTAAACACAAATATCGGGCAAAGACTAGTTGCGGTCAAAAGTTATCTCCAAGATGATAATGTTTTCCTGGCTAATTATGCTGATGGACTCAGCGATCTCGACCTGAATCTCTATCTCGATCGCTTCTACAAACAGGATAAAATTGCTAGTTTCTTGTGCGTTCAACCATCCCAATCTTTTCATGTTGTATCGGTAGATAATGATTCTCTCGTCCAGAGCATCGAGCCAGCGACAGATGCCAATCTTTGGATTAACGGTGGTTTCTTTGCCTTGAAAAAAGAGATATTTGATTATATTAAACCTGGTGAAGAATTAGTAATCGAACCTTTTCAGCGGCTCATCGATCGCAAACAACTGATCGGTTATCGAAATCCTGGTTTCTGGGCTTGTATGGATACACTCAAAGAAAAAATTACATTTGACGAAATGTATGCCAAAGGGGAAATGCCCTGGAATGTTTGGAATACTTCAGATAAGATCCACTCACATCAAATATTAAAAGGTGGCGTTCCTGGATTCAGGCATGAAAAGCTAGCGATGGGAGTGGGAGAAAAAGATCCACAAACAGAAAGTTATACCTAAAATTAGCAAGAAAAAGTTACAACTTATGTTTAAATTCAAATTCGGTGATGGCGATGCGCTTGGGCAAGTTTTGTGTATTGGCGCACATAGCGATGATATTGAGATCGGCTGCGGCGGTACTCTGCTGAAACTAATCGATTTATATCCCAATTTGACTATTTACTGGGTGGTCTTAGGAGCTAGCGGTCAACGAGAGCAGGAAGCTGTTGCTAGTGCTCATAAGTTAATGAAAGATATTAAGCACAAGCATGTTACTGTCAAAGGCTTTCGTGATGGTTTTTTTCCCTATCAGGGGATGGAGATCAAGGAGTACTTTGAGAAACTCAAACATGAAGTTGCACCCGACTTAATTCTGACCCACTATCGCGACGATCGCCACCAAGATCATCGATCGATTTCTGACTTGACCTGGAATACATTTAGAGACCACCTAATTTGGGAATATGAAATTCCTAAATATGATGGCGATTTAGGTTCTCCAAATATTTTTGTCCATCTTGATGAAGTAATCTGTCGCCGCAAGATCGACCATTTATTCGAACACTTTGGAACTCAGTCTAATAAAGTTTGGTTTACAGAAGATACTTTTTCCTCAATTTTAAGAATGCGGGGCATCGAGTCCAATGCGCCCGATCGATATGCCGAGGCTTTCTATTGTCGCAAGGTAGTTATTTAAACAGTCGATCGTCGATCGCGTATCACCAGAGGCTTGGCTGTGCCAATGCCGAGCATCTCGTAGAGAGGTTTTTAGAATGGGGATTTAAATACCTAATTTTTGTTAATTACCAAATTATTAATTATTAATGATGTCAGTATTTGCCGATCGAGTGGTAGTAATTACAGGTGCTAGTAGCGGCATTGGTAAAGCGATCGCACTGACACTGATCGATCGAGGAGCAACAGTATGTTTAATTGGCCGAGATTTAGACAGATTAAAAACGGCGACTGCATCTATCTCAGCACACAAATCTCGGATTTTTTACGATCGAGCAGACTTACTAGTAGATGAAGATATCCATAGATCGATCGAAACTATTAAATCGACACACGAACGCATTGATGTCCTAATTCACAGTGCTGGTGAGATCTTACTCGGCAATCTAGACACAGCCCCGATCGCAGATTTCGATCGACAATATCGGCTCAATGTTCGCGCGCCCTATCTCCTGACTCAAAAACTTTTACCTTTACTCAAAGCTAGTCAAGGGCAAATTGTGTTTATCAATTCCAGCGTTTGTCAGAATGCCAAAGCCGGAATCGGACAATATACGGCGACAAAACAGGCTTTGAAAGCCATTGCCGATTGTCTGAGGGCAGAAGTCAATGTTGACGGTGTTCGAGTTGTCAGTTTTTATGTCGGGCAGACTGCGACCCCCATGCAAGCAGCCCTGTATGCTACAGCAGGTAAATTATACCAACCCGATCGACTGCTCCAGCCACAAGACATTGCTGACACCGTACTTCACACCATCAGCTTGTCGCCAACGGCTGAGGTTACAGATGTTTACATTAGACCATTAACAGTAGACTCCCGATGATGAGAGTCGAGCCGTTATCTCATAATTTGAGAGATGTGTTGTGGTTAAATAGTAGAAGTTTTCGTTTGCATAGCGTTTCCCTTAGAGAATCGGGTTCGATCGGTACGCTTTAAGTTGAGATTACAGATGACATTATCCAGCTAACAGGATAACTAAAATTCTACATTCTACCCCTTATTTCTCAATATCGTGAACTTGCGCCTTTTAATTCCATTTTTTGACCCAACAGTAAAAGACTGGTCGTTAACAGCGCGCTTGATGCGGTGGTTAACTTTTCTGTGGATTGCGATCGGTATTCTCGTATTGTTTTCAGCTTCCTACTATCATGGGGAAATTGAAAAAAAAGATGGCTTTTTTTATTTCAATCGCCAAATCTTTTATATAATTATTAGCTTAGTTATTTTTAATGCTACCGTTCATACACCACTCCGCAGAATCCTCAAAATTGCTCCCTGGTTTTTATTGATAACTCTGGCTTTACTGTGGTTGACTGTTTTGACTGGAATGGGTCAAAACACTATGGGGGCAACTCGGTGGATTGCGCTCGGCCCAATCCAGATTCAACCATCAGAACTAATTAAACCCTTATTAGTATTACAAGGAGCGAAACTTTTTGGGAAGTGGGAGCAGCATCCGATGAAGGTCAAAGCTACCTGGTTGGGGATATTTGTTCTCGTCTTATTCGCGATTTTAAGACAACCAAATCTTAGCACTACATCTCTGTGTGGTTTGGGTTTGTGGTCGATCGCGTTTGCAGCAGGCTTACCACTGCGATATCTCGCCGGAACGGCGGCTGGAGGGGCGATGGTAGCGGGAATCAGCTTGATGATGCACTCCTATCAACGAGCGCGAATGCTCTCGTTTATCGATCCGTGGGCAGATCGTCAGGGCAATGGCTTTCAATTAGTACAAAGTCTACTCGCGATCGGATCTGGTGGCTTGTGGGGCAATGGATTTGGGCTATCACAGCAAAAGCTCGACTATTTACCGATTCAGGATACTGACTTTATCTTCTCGGTGTTTGCTGAGGAATTTGGACTCGTGGGTAGCGTGTTATTAGCGATTCTGGTGATGAGTTATGGCACTTTGGGTTTGTTAATTGCTAGTCGCAGCCATCATCCCGTGCATCAACTAATTGCGGTCGGCTCTACCAGTTTTATCGTCATTCAATCGTTGTTTAATATCGGCGTAGCAACGGGGATGTTACCAACAACCGGATTACCACTACCGATGTTTAGTTATGGGGGTAGCTCGATGGTAGCGTCAGTAATCCAGTCAGCCCTTCTAATTCGTGTCGCCCGCGAGTCCGCCGCAGCCAAAGTCATGAGAATGAGGGTGTAGATGGATTGCAGATTGCAGATTGCAGATTGCAGATTGCGGATTGTAGATTAAAGTCTTCCGGTACATTTCACCTCCCTACTCTCCCAACTCGCCTCTCCCTGTCTTGTCTTGACGAAGTTATCTGCTCCTCCACTCTTGTGCCTAATTCGTCGCTGTCTCGCTTCTACGATCGGGGAAACCGACGCCTTGCGAGCCGCAACTCCCAACTCTTAACTAAATCAGTCATTTATACGGTGATTAATTTTACAATTTGATGTATCGTCTACTGGGTCAGAGAGTAATTTCACCATGCCCCAAATCATCAAAGCTCAACCACCGCTACCATTTATACCGCCGAAGTTGAATCTAGTGGTGTTGCGATTAGTCACTTGGGTATTGCCATATTGGTTAAAACACAAACTGCACATTGTCGATATCGATGTTACAGATATCGATCGATTGGTGGAAGTATATAAACAGTCACAGATGGGCAGATTGCGCATGGTGATGGCATTTCGGCATCCTAGCACCGATGACTCATTTTGCTTGGGGTATCTATTGACAAGCATTTTACCTGCGGCGGCGAGAAGACACCGCATCGCACTTACATCGCCAGTATTCGCTCACTTTGTTTACGATCGTGGCATCCCTCGGTGGGCGGGCAAGATTGTCGGTTGGTTGTATCCGCGATTGGGTGGAATTCCGATCCATCGCGGTAAAGCCGATCGATTGGGTATGATGACGGCTAGAGACTTACTCGTCAATAGTCAAATGCCGCTAGCGATCGCGCCAGAAGGCGGCACGAATGGACACAGCGAACTTGTTAGTCCGTTAGAGCCAGGAGCCGCCCAAATTGGATTTTGGGCGTTAGAGGATTTAGTAGCGGCGGGGAGAGAGGAAGATGTTTTGGTCGTGCCGATCGGGATTCAATACTACTATCTAAATGAGCCGTGGGAGAAGCTCGAAGAAACGATCCATCAGTTAGAGCGCGAATGTGGTTTGACAGTCTCTCGTCACGATACGATTGTGGCAATTCGTCAAAGTGATGGACGACCGTTACGCAAGTTGCTATATGACAGGTTTTATCGACTCAGCCAGCATTTGCTCTACCAAATGGAGAATTTTTACGCTCAATTTTATCAATATGAGATTCCCGAACGCCCTCCTTTAGAACAAGCAATTTCGCGAACGGAGATCTCGCAAAGACTGCAAAATCTATTAGATTTTGCCCTGCAAGTATCCGAGAGCTACTTCAATCTAGAACCACAAGGAACTAAAATCGATCGCTGTCGGCGGATCGAGCAAGCTGGCTGGGATTGGATTTATCGAGAAGAATTGAACATACCGAATACTTTATCCCCCGTCAGTCGGAAATTAGCCGATCGGATTGCCACAGAATCCGATTTACGGATGTGGCACATGCGGATTGTCGAAAATTTCATTGCAGTAACTGGTTCGTATGTCAAAGATCGACCGACGATCGATCGATTTGCAGAAATTACATTATTGCTGTGGAATTTGGTCGCTCAGATTAAAGGCGAACAGCCCCGTAATCGCCCAGTTATCGGCGATCGACGCGTACAAATCACAATCTGCAATCCGATCCCGCTCTCAGATTATTGGGATCGGTATAAAAGCGGTCGCCGCCAAGCCAAACAAGCCACAACCGACCTAACACAAGAAATCCAGACATCGATGGAAGGTACTGTCGATCGAGGGTAGATGGGTAGATGGGTGGATAGTTAAGAATACGATTGTCCTGTACTTCTCAACAAGGCGGCGTCGCAGCCCTATATCCTCTGCCTAAAACCTAAAACCTAAAACCTAAAGCCTAACTTCCATAATCGATCCCCACTCGATCCAAATAAACATTACAATTTAATTAACAATAATTAATCACTTTCTCATATTTCTGGCGTTATCCATGACCGTAATTCCGCCATCTTCAGTGCCCCCCATGGCACCCTTACTCTCGCGCCTGACCATCAAACTCAATCGTCTCGATCGCTCTCCCGGTCTAGTAGTAATGCTTCTATCCGTCCTCATTGGCGGCACAGCAGGATTGGGGGTAGTTTTATTTCATTACCTGATCGACTCATTCGATAGTTCTTCTCACGCACTGGTTGTCGATAATCTCAAAGGATTACTCCACATTCAGGGAAATTGGCTATTTGCCTTGGTACCGATCCTGGGCGGTATTATAGTGGGGATCATGCGGTGGTATTGGCAAGATTTTGGCCCCAACATGAACTCCATGATTGCAGCGACCCAAGAAGGTCGCCAAGTGAAGCCATGGCGGGGATTGGTGAAGATGGTGGCGGCTTCGGTCTCATTGGGAACCGGAGCTTCCTTGGGACCAGAGGGGCCGAGCGTCGAAATCGGCGCAAATATGGGGATGTTTTTGGGTCAGATGCTACATGCTTCGCAAGAGCGGCAGCGGTTACTGCTAGGTGCGGGGGCAGCAGCGGGAATTGCAGCCGGATTTAATGCCCCGATCGCGGGAGTGTTTTTTGCGCTGGAACTTGTGCTGGGCACCACGTTTGCAACTTCAGCCGTGAGTGTAGTCGTATTAGCGGCGGTAGTTGCGTCCCTTGTCGCGCAGATCGGCTTGGGTGCTCGACCTGCATTTGCGTTACCAGTATATGAGGTCAAAAGTTTATTCGAGCTACCGCTCTACCTCTTATTGGGTGGATTAGCGAGTCTGGTGGCTTTTTCCTATACTCAAACTGTCGATTTTGCTAGAGAAGCTTTTCAGGGGAATGTTAGTTCTTTGTCCTGGTTGGGTAAAATTCCCCGCTGTTTGACGCCCGTAATTGGTGGTGCGGTCGTTGGAATTGTGGCTATAAAATTCCCACAAGTTACTGGAATTGGCTACGAAACAATCGAAGCGATGTTGCAGGACGTGGAATTTTCAATGGTCTTGCTCGTTTCGATTTTGGTAATCAAAATGTTGATGACTGCGGTTAGTTTGGGTAGTGGTTTAGTAGGGGGATTATTTGCGCCCTCGATGTTTTTGGGAGCAACTTTGGGAGCAATTTATGGCAAATCTTTAGTATTACTGTTTCCGAGTTTGGCGGGACTGATTGCAGCTCCACCAGCTTATGCCATGGTGGGCATGGCTGCCGTACTTGCTAGTAGTGCGAGAGCACCTTTGACGTCGATTTTGTTGATGTTCGAGCTGACTCGCGACTACAGAATTGTCCTGCCTGTAATGGCTTGCGTGGGTCTGAGTATTTGGGCGATCGAACGGATGAATCCCAAATCAAAAATGCCAGATAAATTGGATAAATTAGCCTTGAGCGTGCAACCCGATCGCGATTTGGATATTCTCCAAAATTTACACGTCCGCGATGCAATGGATACTCACTATTTACGTTTATCCGCTCGTTTAGATATTCTGGCTGCTGGGTTAAAATTAACTCAGAATAATTGTCATAGTGCTCTAGTCGTAGACGATCGCGACGAGTTACTCGGAATAATTACACTTCACGATTTGAGTCGGGCAATTTCGCAAGCCGAAGCAGCGTCGCAATCGAGTCGATTAGCGATCGATAATGTCGGCAGTATTTGCACTAAACATCTCCTGTTTGCCGATATTGACGAACCGATTACCACCGCAATCGATCGGATGAATGCCAGAGGATTGCATCAATTACCCGTGACCGATCGCACTCATCCCGATACGATCGTCGGCATTCTTCAACAAGAACGGATCGCTCTAGCCTGTAGTGTGGCGGCTACTCGTCAAGCTTTGAGTAAATATCAGCTCTTACTACCAAAAGTAGCAGCAACAGTAGAGCAAGCAGTTTAAATTAATTGCTAGCATTATTGCAGTTGGAGTATAAATTGCGCTCTCAAAAACTAGGGTATGAGTAATGTCTTGTCTTGTCTTAATGCAATGGTAGGGCTGGAAACCCGACCGCACTGCACCGCTTCATGAATTACCCCTACTCTAGTTTTTTGCAATCCTGTAACAGTAAAGAGCTAATTATCAATTATCAATTAATCTAAAGCGATTCAAAGATCGCTGTAAAACCCTCAATCGTCCCGCATTCTTCAGTCAAGTCTTCAGCATCGCTGACGTCTTCGATTTGGTATTGCATAATCCGACGTTCGTCGCCATGCATTTTTTTAGAGGAGAGCAAAGTAGCTGGATATTTGACAATGAGATTTTTAAAGGCTGTGCCATGACTCGCCCAGTCTTCAGCAGAACAGTTAATTGTTACACACCACATAATTAGGGGATAGGGAATAGGGAATAGGGAATAGGGAAAAGAAATAAGGGTAAACGACTGGCATTAAGGGTAGAGGTAATTCATGAATTACCTCTACCCTTAATGCCAGCACTAAAATTCGAGGCTCTAGCCTGTATTTCGCATTCCAGCGGCAATGCCGTTGATGGTTAGCAATGCCCCATCGAGGAGTTCTCGCTTGCTGTAGCGAGAATAAATCATCCCTGCACCGCCGTGTTGGCGCAGACGTTTGAGTAGTGAGACTTGTAGAAATCCTAACGGAACGATGCTACCATTCCGTAGCTGAATAGAACGTTGCAGCTCGGGATTGTCATCTAGAAAGCGTTCGTGTCCGGAAATCCGCAGTACGAGATCGCTGACGAGTCGATATTCATGAGCGATCCGCTCGAATAGGATTTCAAATTGCTCGCGATCTTCTGGTTGCGAGAGTTCTTCCATGTAGTGGCGCGCGATTTGCAGATCGACTTTAGAAATAGTCATCTCTACTTTGGAAATTGCCATCCGGAAAAATGGCCATTTACGATAAAAGCCTTGGAGCAACTCGAAGTTTTCTTGGGGACATTCGGCAACAAATTCCTCTAGTGCGGTACCGACACCATACCAGGAAGGCAGCAGGAAACGACTTTGCGTCCAGCTAAATACCCACGGAATCGCCCGGAGACTTGCGAGATCGCGTTTACCGCCGCGCCGAGCTGGGCGCGAACTAATTTGGAGATGGCTGATTTCATCGATCGGGGTGACCTGATGAAAGAAATTAACCAGCTCTGGTCGATCGTAAACGAGCGCGCGATAGTGACGGCGCGATCGATCTGCGAGATCTTCCATTACCTCATTCCATGGTTCGATATCATCGACACCGCCAGACATCAGACTGGTTTTGATCACCGCACTAGCTACTTGCTCTAAGTTGTATAAAGCTAGCTCTGGCAAAGAATATTTGGATGCCAAAACTTCGCCTTGTTCGGTAATCTTGATTCGACCGTTGATACTCTGTCCTGGCTGAGCCAAAATCGCCTCGTGAGATGGCCCGCCGCCGCGACCGACGCTGCCGCCGCGCCCGTGAAAAATCCGCAGCTTGACGTTGAATTTTTCGGCGATTGCTTGGAGGGCTTTTTGGGCTTTGTGAATTTCCCAGTTACTGCTGAGGAAGCCTGCATCCTTATTACTATCGGAGTAGCCCAGCATTACCTCTTGGAGATGTGGCACCAAGCCAGGGATGGCATTTGCGGGTGTGGGCTGATAGCCGCCAGTCAGAGCCGCACGGTACAGGGGCAATTCAAATAGAGATTGCATGACGAGCGGAGCTTTTTTAAGGTCTTCGACGGTTTCAAATAGCGGTACCACTTGGAGACTGGTAATCCCCGTCGCGGGGTCATACAAGCCGGATTCTTTGCCCAGGAGCATTACTTCGAGAATGTCACTGACATCTCGGTTCATACTAATTACATATGTCTGGCAGATTTCGGGGCCAAATTCTTGATGGAGGCGGCGTAACATCCGGAAGGTTTCGATCGTCTCGACAGCTTTGGGCGAAAATGGGAGTTCGCCAGGAATTAACGGACGCCGAGTTTTGAGTTCGCCAACTAACCATTCAACCCGTTCGGTTTCCGAGAGATCGTGGTAAGACTTGGGAAAGACTTGGAGGTATTCGGTAATTTCGGCGATCGTGTCAGCATGACGACCGCTTTCTTGACGGATATCGAGTTGGGCCAGATTAAAGCCGTAGATTTCGACCTGACAAATTAATGTCTCCAAGGCTTGACAAGTCAACCCGGTTTGCTGCAAACTTTGGCGGATCAGCCTTAATTCCTTAAGAAAGTCGGCACCTGAGTGATAGCAGGTATTGGGGTTGAGGTCGGCCTTGGGAAACTGTAAACTATCCCAGTCCGAGACTTGACGAGATCGATCGAGCGTGTTCGAGAGCCGCTTGATAATATAAGTTAATTTGAGTCGATACGGCTCTTGACGATAGCGGATTGCCCAATCTTCATAGATTTCGGGAAAATGGGATTTGTCCTGTTCTAGGGACTCTAATAACTCAGGTAAAACGTTGCTCCAATGTAGGGATAGACTCAGGGCATTGGTTAATGCACGCGTACATTTGATGTATTTTTTAAGGACGATTCCCCGCTGATAGCACGCAGTTTGCCAAGTAACTTTGGGAGTAACCGACGGATTCCCATCGCGATCGGAGCCAACCCACGAACCAAACCGACAAAAGCGATTGCTCGGCGGCGTCAGATAGGGAAAAGACTGCTTGAGAGCCAAATTCAAGCGTTGTGACAACTGCGGAATCGCATCGAATAATACTTCTTCAAAGTAATGGAGGGTATAGTCTACTTCATCCAAAACTGTCGGCTTGAATTGGTGTAATTCATCCGTCCGCCACCATAATAAAATCTCTTCGAGTAATTGTCCTTCTAGTTCGGCGACTTCCCAAGAAGATTGAATTCCCAACCGTGTCATATCCTCTTCCGCACGATCGAGTTTTTCCAAAATCTGCGCTACCCGTCGTTGCTTATCGCGAATGGTATGCCGCACAATTTCGGTCGGATGGGCGGTAAAGACTAAACCGATATCCAACTCATCGAACAATCGCTGCACCTGTTGGGGTGGCACTCCGGCGGCTTTGAGCAAAGGAAATAAAGCCGCAAAGGTACCGCGATCTTTTTGCTGCTCTACAGAAGAAGCCTGCCAAGTTTTTTCGAGCAAACCCGCACCTAGAGGGGCAACATGTTCGGACGCGCGATCGGTTTGTGGGGCCGCATGAATCGGCACCGAATACTGGAGCGACAACTTTAGAGCTAGTTTTTGTTCGCACTGCTCGTAGTGTTGCTCGACAATATTAATTAATTGAAAATAAAGCGCGAAGGCTCTAGCAGCACGAATGGCATCTTTGAGATCGAGTTTTTCGATCAGGACGTGTACCGCTTGTGGTAAAGGTTCGGCAGCACTGCCATCGGAGGAACACATCTCCCGCAACTGATTGAGCAGATTGACTAATTCTTGCCCGCAAGCATCTCGCAGCACGCGCTCCCACAGGTCTTCGATTACCTTGAGTCGATGATTTAGTAAGAGATTGGATGGAGTTGAAACCATCAATTCTGGTTCTAACATGTGGGTTAGCGGTTGCATATAACAGTTGCTCGCAGTATTGAAGTGGGGGGGTAAACTGCCCAATGTGTCGATCTGACCCACCAATGCCAAATGATGGTCGTGTCGATCTTAGGTAGATGCTTGCGTAACACGCTAAGCACTAGCCCGATCGCCATTGAGCGCGATCGGGTCGGAAGTTTTGGGTATGAATGGACTCGATAGATATTATTTATTAAGTCTAAGCCTCAACGAGCGGCGATTACATAGGTTAGGCAAAGCCAACGGTGGCCATGGCTATGTTAAATCTTGACAAAATTTTGGATGTGTAATTGATGACCGATATAGTTTGACTTAGACCGCAATTTTTAGTCACGCTCGCGACTCGCTCGTCAAGCACTCGATACGTGCATGGCTGATTATACCAAAAGCTGTTCGTCTGCTCAACCATCCCAATCGATCCAACCTGGATTGAGGCTCTAGCCAATTTTGCCATTGCACCTCACTTAGAGAGCGACGACTCAATCGGTTTGTGGACATTAGTCTAATGGTTCGATAATCGTCGCATCCGGAACGTGTAGAACTGGCAATCGATCGCCACGAAATATTTCCTCACTAAATAGTCCTAATTGTTCGAGGGCGGCACTGGTTGCGCGAAAGGTGCCGATCGTCACCAACCATGGGGTAGCAGCTAGACTGACGAGTAAAGATGGCGAAACCACAGCAGTGGATGATTGCGATCCTGACATAGTAATATTCCTCAGCTCCAATTAATTTAGTCCGATAGCTTCTGCGCTGTTTTGTAGGGATTTAGGTACTGATGCCCTATTAACTATCATAATCGAGTTCCCCTATCTCTGCTTGTCGCTATTGCTACAACACTAGACTTCTTATGGATGAGTGGATGGGTAGATGAGTAATGGTTCATGGGTAAGCTCTCAGATCTCTAAATTGATAATTGGCTTTGCACTCTGCTTTTTCTGAGCCAGCAGATTAAATGCTTAACAGCTCAGATAGTCCCGATAGCCTTTCTGTCAATCCCGTCTTTCTTTCAAGCCCGATCGGGCTTGAAAGAAAGACACAGTCAAGGTTAGCCCTCGATCTGAGAAGATTTGTCGCGATCGGAAATTGCGATAATTCAAAAAAAACTATCCGCGATGTTAATTGTGATGGGTAGTTGCGGGTAATTTAAGTAGGAGAGTAACTAAATATTTAAATTATTCGGATCGATATCGATCGAGGAGCGCGAAAACACTCTTCTAGGAATGTTCCAGCCTTTGCTTCAAAGTAAATTCTCCCCCGTCTTCGCTACTTTTTCCTAGTGGCATATTCCAGGCTATGAGTAACAAATTTATATGCTTAATCGATTAAAAAATCTATTTCCTCGTCGAGGTAATGGAGTGGCAATCGAACTTGGGTCCGAACGGATCAATATTGCCCAACTCCACAAAAAAGGTGCCGATCTCAGCCTCAAACATTTATGTTCTGCTGAAGTTCCCGAAGGAATTTTTGAGGAAGGGCGCATCGTCAACCCCCAAGAGTTAGGTGACTTAATTCGCACCACCCTCGCTGACAACAAAATCAAGGCCACCCATGTCACTACATCCGTACCGATGCGGGAAGCTGTGATTAGGTTGATTCCATTACCAGCCGAATTAAACGATAGAGAAGTGCGAGATCTAATTCTCAATCATGAGGCGGCATTATATTTACCATATCCTCGTGAAGAAGTCGATCTCGACTATCAAAAACTCGATTTGGTCACAGATGAAGACGGGCTGGATAAAGTACAAGTAATGCTTGCAGCCACTCGCAAAGAAGTCACCGATAGTTATATCGAGACATTTCAGTATGCGGGATTGCCAGTAAAAGTTTTAGAGATTAGCAGCTTTGCCGTACTCCGCACGATCAAAGAACAACTCCGCCAATTTGCACCGCAAGAAGCCGTAGTTTTGATCGATATCGAGTTCGATTGTACAGAAATCGCGATCGTCGTCAATGGCATTCCCCAATTCAATCGCACCGTACCGATTGGCACATTTCAACTGCAAGAAGCCCTCAGCAGTGCGATGAATCTGCCACTGAGCAGAAATTCGGAAGCACTTCAAGATATCACCATTCCTGATATCCCCGTCAGCAGCATAAATAATCATAGTGAAGCCATGACTAGTATCAATCCTGGTATGGCAGCGATGATGCGAATTTTGGCCGAATTAGCTGATGAAGTCCGTCGCAGTATTGAGTTTTATATGAGCCACAACGGTCAAGAACTCAAACTCGAACAACTGCTGCTAGCTGGCCCTGGCGGAGGATTGGGACAACTCGATCTCTTCTTTACACAACGATTGAGTATTCCCACCACCCAAGTCGATCCGATCGGTGGATTGGGGTTAGAACCAGAAATGGACATCCCGATCGGTCAAAGACCCGGACTGGGAGTAGTTCTAGGATTAGGAATGCGCGAGGTATAACAATATGTACAGTTTAGATATCAATTTACTCCGCGAACGCACCGATGTTCAGACAGATCGACAGACAGACTATACTAGCGGTACGAACGTCGCACCTGCCAAATATGGCAAACTCCCACTGTTTGCAGGTATAGGAGTAGCAGCGTTGACACTAATGGCCTCTGGTGGCGGCTGGCTGCTTTTAGGCCAACAGACTACTCAACTCGAAGCCAAACAGCAAGAATTAGACCGCAAATTAGGCAGTCTCAAAGTTCAAGATGCACGCTTGCAAGAACTCAATGGCCAAATAGCTCAAGTCAATGATGAAACTCAATCATTAGCTAGTGTCTTCAATCAGGTTCAGCCTTTGTCTGCCATTCTGCAAGACTTGCGTGAAAGTATCCCCCAAGGCGTTCAGATTGCCACTATCAGCCAAACTGAGAGCAAAATTGCAGCACCCACAGCCACAGCCGCAGCACCTGCAGCACCCAGCGGTGGTTTAATTAACAAAATCTCTACTCCACCCAACCCCGAAGCCACCCCTAAGCCAGGTGCTGCTCCTACTCCGGCGTCTAGCCCTGCAACTGTGGCCACAGCCCCATCTGCAACCACACCAACTCCCGGCACGCCTGTAGCCACTCTTCCAGCAGATATCCCAACTACCAAGATTGAAATTGTCGGTACCGCCAAATCTTTTGATGAGGTTAATAACTTTGTGCTTACCCTCAAACAATCAGCTTTCTTCAACCCTGATGATACGCAGCTCGCCAGTGCTAATTTGAGTTCTGCGATCGCGAGTTTAACTAAGCAAAAGATCGATAAGCCTAAAGACGAGATTACTCCAGCAGAACAAAATGCACTCGATCGAGTGGAACGGTTGGAGCTACCAAAAGTAGTTGAATACAAAATCCAAACTTCGATCAAACGAATTCCAGCGGCAGATCTCATCCGCGAACTAGAGCGTAAAGGAGCTGTTGGCTTGGTAACTCGACTCAAAAGCCTTCAACAACAGCAGGTAATTAAGCCATGACATATAGTAGCGATTTAATCGAGAGCGATTTAGTAGGTAATACATCTTTTATCGCTGCGCCAGCATATCCTTCCGTCTTTGGAATTACATTTAGCCCGATCGTGAGTGGGTTATGTTTGGCAGCAATTGGCGTAGGTATTTCTGGATATATATATGCGAGTTACCTCCAACCACAACTAGCTAAAAATCAAGAACTAGAAAGTAAGCTGGCTCAAACTCAAGAGCAGATCCAGCTCCGCAAAGATAATACTGCCAAAATTGCTGCTGCCGAACAAAATCTCGATCGAGCAAACGCCCAAAAGCAAGTAGTTACTGGATTGTTTGCTAACGATAAAAAACTGGATACATTACTCCTAGATTTAAATAAATTAGTTAATATCCGCCAAGGACAATTGCAAAAATTCATGCCAGAGGCAGCACCGCCTGATAGTGGTAGTAGCGGTGCTACTGTTGTTAAAGATAGTTCTCTTGGTGCTGCATTGAATAATAGAATCAAGCGCAAAGTCGTAGGTATTGAAGTTTCAGGCAACTTCGAGCAAATCCAATCGATCTTGCGGACGATCGAAAGACTGGATCAATTACTGCTGATTAAGGATTTTAAGGCGGATGTTGATAAGACAACACAGAAGATCGTAGTGGACACCCAAGGAAGATTGATTCCTCAGCCAGAAGCTACGATTAAAACGTCGTTTAAAATCCAAGCGTTGATTCCTCTGAGTCCAGCAGAACAAGCTGCGGCAACGCCACCTCCACCTCCAGCTAAAAAGTAATAGCTGTAGTGCCTCATAGTTAGCAGTTAGAGCGAGATTTAATAGAATCTCCAGATAATGACAGGCTTACATTCTTCTTCATTTATCGAAATAACTGATAACTAAAAATCGATACCCCGTAAACAAGTTCCTGGAATAGGAGAATTATGAAAGTGAGCAAACGCAAACAGATTATTACTAGTATTGTCATGGGCAGCACGGTTGCAGCTCTAGCTGCACCTAATGCCAATGCCGCAGTCCAACAGCCGGAGGGCGTTGATAAATCTACTCCTAGCAGCGATCTCATCGCTCAAACCAAACCCACTCAGCAGCCGCTAGTTCCCAATCCCAAAATTACCATTGATGGGGCACCCCCAACTCCTGGTGTCGGGCTGGCAACTCCCACAATGCCGCGTGCTGTGGCACCACCAGTCGGCGACATTAGTGTCTCCAATTTGGATGCCACCATCCCGCAAATCAATCTCGAATCCAATGCGCGGATCAATATGGTACTCAAAAATACTCCCGCGCGGGAAGTTTTAGAGTCCTTGGCTCGATCGGCAAATCTGAACCTAGCTTATGCTGATAGCGTACTCAGTGCTGATGGTAAAGCTAAAACTGAGGCAAATATTTCGCTCAACCTCCGCAACGAGCCAGTTCAAAATGCCTTTAACTACGTGCTCCAACTCAGTGGCTTGGAAGCAAACCGAATTGGTAACACCATTTTCGTTGGCAATCGCTTACCTGATTCTGTGCGCGAAACTATCGTCCGCACGCTGCGGATGAACCAAGTCAGTTCTGCGGCTGCTGCCAACTTTCTGACTACTCAAGGTGCCGAAACCCAAATTGCTTTCACTAAAGTCGATCTTCAAACCGTCGGCGAAGGTGCCTCCGCACGTACTGTAGAAACTAGAA
This sequence comes from Chamaesiphon minutus PCC 6605, assembly GCF_000317145.1. Lineage (GTDB taxonomy): Bacteria > Cyanobacteriota > Cyanobacteriia > Cyanobacteriales > Chamaesiphonaceae > Chamaesiphon > Chamaesiphon minutus. The sequence continues at coordinate 5,761,693 of NC_019697.1, forward strand.
CGCCCCAAATTTTGGCACTCAAAGCCAACCAAGGTAACGGGCCACTTTTACTTACAGGTTTGGCTGTCAGTACTGACGAGCGGCTCAATGCAGTTACCCTGATCGGTTCTCCCCGCAAGGTCGAAATGGCAACCAGCCTCTTAACTAGATTGGATGCTCGCCGTCGTCAGGTAGCCCTCAACGTCAAAATCGTGGACGTCAATCTCTCAAATCTTAACTCGATGAGCAATAGCTTGTCGTTTAAGGTTGGAGATGGTTTCCTCTCTGTCGATAAAGGTGCGGCAGTATATAACTATGGCGGTTCCACTCCTGCTACTAATGGTCAGGTAAACAACATTAGCAATGGGACTCCCATCGGTGCGCTCAATTTACCTGGTGGTAGTCAACCTTTCATGGACTTTCAGCCTAATGCTCCCTTTAGCAGTCAAACTAGTGGGGATGCGAATGGATTGGGTAATATCCCTCGTGCTGGTTTTGGTACGCCTGGTAACCCTCTCCAACCTGGTGTTACTACATTTACCCCAGCTATTCCAGGTACACCAGTTCTCAATGCGGCAGGAAACCAGATTGGTACTACGGCTGGTACTCCTGCTGTATATACTTATGCACTGCCTACTAACTACGCAGTTCCCAGTAAATTCCTCTCGACGCTCCAAGCTCAGATTATCAGTGGTAACGGCAAAATCTTGACCGACCCGACTTTGGTAGTTCAAGAAGGTCAAAAATCTACTGTCAACCTCACTCAAGATGTATTTGGTGGCTTTAAGATTAACACCGTTGCAGGTACGGGTGCGACCACTAGTACCAGAGAGCCGATCATCAAGCAAGCTGGTTTGAGTCTAGAAATCTTGGTCAATCGGATCGACGATAATGGATTTGTCTCTGTGGGTGTATCGCCGACTGTATCTTCGATCGGTAGTACTATCACTACTACTGATGGCGATATTAGCTTGCTCCAGTCTCGGACGCTCAACTCTGGTGAAATTCGCCTGCGCGATGGTCAGACCCTGATCTTATCGGGGATCATTCAAGAGTCCGATCGCTCTAGCGTTTCTAAGGTACCCATCCTCGGCGATATTCCAATCCTAGGTGCTCTGTTCCGCAGTACTAGTAAGACCAATCAACGCCAAGAGGTAGTTGTCTTACTGACTCCTCAAATTCTCAACGACAACAGAGGTCAGGTCAATTATACGCCTGGAGTTGATGCGAGATTGATGATGGGTCGATAAACTAGCGACAAATTTCTCGATCGCGGAAACAAAGCTGGCACGATTTCTCAAATATATAGTCTGAAGTTTTGGGTCTGGGAGAGCGGATAATGTAGAGATGAGTGCTAGCAATTAGTCGCTCATCCGCATTTCTGAGCTGCCAGACCCCTCTTTTTGGCCAAATTTTACATAAATAATACGCAAAATAATGAAAATCAACATAAATTAAAGCTTTCAGCGATCCAGATTAGGCTTGTAGACATTAGAATAATGCAGTGGAAATAATATTGCATGAGAGTTTCAGCATCTTTTTGGCAAATCTGACCCAGAACTACAGTCTCTCGGAGTCAGCCCTGAAGTTGTTAGAGCACATGCAAGATTCAACAGCGAGGAAGATAGTGTTAATACCTTAACGCTGTGTTAATCCGGTTCTGAGCCGAGAATCCAATTTCCACTAACGGTAAATGTTACCCCCATTTGGGTCGGTGCCGCACTCGTCCACATACAACCTCATCAATGGAGATTTACGCATGAATAAAGGTGAATTAGTCGATCGCGTAGCTGAAACAGCTAGCGTGACCAAGAAGCAAGCAGATACAGTATTGTCAGCCGCATTGGAAGCAATCATGGAAGCTGTGTCCAAAGGTGACAAAGTTACACTTGTAGGTTTTGGTTCTTTTGAACCTAGAAACCGCCAAAAACGCGAGGGTCGCAACCCTAGAACTGGCGAGAAAATGGAAATTCCCGCAACTAAAGTGCCCGCATTCTCCGCTGGCAAACTGTTCAAAGACAAAGTTTCTGCTGACGAATAGATTAATCTAGCTGGATTTATACTCAGAAATATTCCTTGAATCGACCAAAACATGGGGGGAACCCAAGCTGGGCAGCTACAGTAGCAGGTTGTCCCCCCTCTCTGATCTTAGACTTCTCTGCGAGTATCAGTCCGTTAGGCCCTCCCTCAACGGCACTCGCAGCTATTAAGCTGCACATCGATAATCTTACTAACTATCCCAATCCCGACTATCCCGAACTTTGTCAAGCGATCGCCGCTCATCATCAGATCCCTGCTCGGTGGGTATTACCGGGTAATGGCGCGGCAGAACTATTAACTTGGGCGGGTTGGGAGTTTTCTAAGCTCAATACCACACTATTACCGACGCCAGCCTTTGGCGACTATTGGCGATCGCTCCAAACTTTTGGCACTCGCATCATTCCGCGATCGATGATGATGGATGATGGCGAAATTGGCGATCTTGACTTTGCTTTGCGTCATCTCCCCACCGAAATTCCACATTCTTTAGGTCTGATTGTCAATAATCCCCACAATCCTACTGGGCAAATTTGGTCGAAAGAGACTATTTTGGCTTATTTGTCAGAATTCGATCTAGTCTTAGTTGATGAGTCCTTCATGGACTTTCTACCCCCAACAGAGCAGCAAAGTTTAATCCCCTTCGTTGCCCAATATTCCAATCTAGTCATCTTGCGATCGCTCACCAAATTTTATAGTTTGCCGGGATTGCGGTTGGGCTACTGCATCGGCCATCCCGACAGATTGCGTCGTTGGAAAAATTGGCGCGATCCTTGGCCTGTTAACTCTCTGGCCGCTGCTGCCGCGATCGCTGTACTTGGAGATACTGAGTTCGAGCGTTCGACCTGGGATTGGCTGGCAGAGGCTCGTAGTGGCTTATTTGATGGACTGAAGCAGATTGCAGGTTTACACCCCTATCCTGGAGCTGCCAATTTTATCCTCGTCAGATCGGATCGATCGGTTACCGAACTGCAAACTAAACTGCTCGAACAACATCAAATCCTGATCCGCGACTGTATCAGTTTTCCCGAACTAGGAGATCGATTCTTTCGCGTCGCCGTGCGGACGCTCTCCGAAAACGATCGACTTTTGACAGCTTTACGATCGGTGAATTAATTACTCTCGCTATCGATGCAGGGCGGGCACAAGGCACCGCCCCTACAGGTTTTCGGTGCTAATGTTTAAAATTGGAGAATTATTTTGATTTGCTTAAAATTGAAGATAGTGCATTAATTTACCGATCGTTTCGCCAGATAATCCCAACCGTTGTTGGAAATTCACCAGATCTGTAAACTTGCCATCACGATCGCGGTGGGTGACGATTTCAGTTGCTAATTCTGGTGTAATCTCAGGAATTTGGACTAATTCGTCGATAGTGGCTCGATCGAGTTTGACAGAGGGTAAAGCGGTGGCGCGATCGTAATACTGAAAACTCAGGACTGAAGCTAACCATTGTAGTCTAGACATCGGCATATTCAGAGCAGCGGCTAGATCGGAAATCGAATAAAACGCTACTCCTGCCTTACTCAAAGTGACTAATTGACGTGCTTGATGGATCGAAATCCCTGGCAAACGGAGCCAATCATCTACGCTAGCTTGATTGACATCAATTTGCACTCCCAAATCGGCGGCGACATCAATCTCAAATCGCGATTTAAACCGATAATAAGGATCTTCTTTAATCCGCGATCTCAAGGACATTTTGAACAACTGCCGAACTGTTTGGGTAGGATCGTGTGTCAATGGAGTTTGGGGGGAGGGGTGGATGGGTGGACTGTACTACTGTAGGATGGGTGGATGGAGAGCGTTTGTCCTCAAGCCCTAACCCCTATCCCCTTCTGCCTAAAGCCTAAAGCCTAAAATCTAGTCAACTCCACGCAATTTACGGGTATTATCGACTAAACTTTTGGCAAATTGGTCGAGGCGTTGTGAGAGTTTCTCATCTGCGATTTTACCTTCAGGCGTAAACGCTTGCCAAGCTTGACCGATGGCTATTTGTTCGGGAATAGACCATGCGTGAACCCAGCGAAGAATTATCCGCAGATCGTTGAGTGCATTACTGTTGCTTTGTCCGCCTAAGATTGTCATAAAACCAGTAACTTTACCTGAGAGCTGGTCGAAACTCATCAGATCTAGAGCATTTTTTAAGACGCCGCTGACACTGCCGTGATATTCTGGCGAAACTAAAATCAGTCCATCAGCATTACTCACAGTATCTTGCAGCCGTTTGACATCTGGGTATTCTGGGTATTCAGTACCACCATCACAAAAAGGTAACTGCATCTGTCTGAGATCCAAAATCTCGACTTCTGCACCCAAATCTCGCACCTTTTGAGCGGCTACGGCAAGAGCGATTTGGCTGTATGAGTCCGGTCTTAAGCTACCTGCAATGCCAACAATTTTGACCATGATTAATTTAGATCCCGATCCAGTTTAGATTGGTAGGACTATATAAATAGTTATAACGCGAGAACAACTTGAAGCCTTGTCACGATCGAAGATCGCCATTAACTATTCAGTATCCCCTAAGCCCGATCGAGCCATTGACGGCGTTTTTGCTCGAATTCATATTCTGAGATCAAACCATCGGCGCGGAGCTTGTCTAATTCGCGAATGGAATCAGATACAGTTGCAACTGTGCGATCGCGTAACAATACCGAACTATGAGCCACAATTGTACTCGCATCAGCGGTTGCCGAGTTAAAAGAGCCGTCAAAGTGGGTACTATCTTGAGTAAGATACCAAACAGCTTCGATCGCCGAAGCGATATGCGGAATCGGCGTCCATGATAATAATAGATAAACTAGCCCCCAGACAGGTTGTCCTAGATAAAACTTATGAAATCCTGCCACAGGGATCGTCATGCTAGCAAATGCTAAGACGATCGCGACTTGACGATTTTTAGGAGTAGTGATGTCTAACATTAACCGATCCTCACATACGGGAAACCGCAGTTCTCAGCGTTTCGAGACTGACTTAAGATGTATACACGAGCATCGATCGTCATGTCCTCGCTCTTAATTTTAAACCTTATTACTATAATTATCTGTCATGGGATTTTTTGATTCTGATATCATCCAACAAGAAGCCAAACAGTTGTTTGACGATTATCAACATCTGACACAGCTAGGCGGTAAATATGGTAAATTCGATCGCGAGGGCAAGATTGCGTTTATCGAGCGGATGGAAACTTTACTCGATCGCTACAAAGTCTTTATGAAGCGGTTTGAACTGTCAGACGATTTTATGGCCAAAATGACTGTCGAGCAAATGAATACCCAAATGAGTCAATTTGGGATGACACCGATGCAAATGTTCGACCAAATGAATCTGACGCTAGAGCGCATGAAGTCAGAAATCGATAAGTAGAGTATAAAAATATCTCCGATCGAGCGAGGAAATGTATTCCGCTCCGAGCGGGAAAAATAGCCTTAAGAAATAGGTTGGTGGCATTAGTGACAAGTGCGATCGCTTCTTAACTTGTCACTAATGCCTGGTTGGTGGTTCTTTTTGGCGTGGTCGCGGTTACTTCTTCGGCGGCTGGTCATCAGGCCTCTATTCCCTCAAACTCTTGACTAGAAACAGTTTGGCATCTTTTTATTACCCTTTTGACAAATCTCTGATTTTCTTAACTTGTCACGAATGGGTTGGTGGGAATTGTCCATCAGCCTATTTTTGTTGAGATGTAGAAAAATGATTCAATGAATTCGTGCTAGCTAGATTCTGTAGGTAATTGTGGGAATAATATGTCGAGAGCGATTGAGCCTGGATTAGGTTAGCGATCGACTATATTTTAGCGAATTACGCTCGATCTGAAGTTGTCATCAGGGCAATCTGGACAGAAATCGAGATCTACACATCTACAACTGATAAATCAATATTTATGGCTCGACTAAAAACTACTGCTGGTGATGGTGGATTGGACGTATTGGTAGATAATACAGGTTCCTTCAGCGGAGCTGCCTACGATCCCGTCGGTGCCAAGACGGCAAGCTCGACAACTTATGAATCCGATCTTGCCTTTCGGATCGGCACGAGTGGAGCACGCAAATTTATCAGTGAATTAGCAACAAATATTACTTCACCTGCTAGCATCGACACTACTAGCACCACCAGTCGTTTTCTGGTATCTGGTCTTCAGTTTGAATTGATTCAAACAGTCAGCGATTTAAATAAAAATGGCCAAAGAACTGGCAGCGGACTGACTCAGGCGTATCAAATTACCAATCCTACTAGCACGCCCATCAGTTTTGAACTAGTTCGATACTTTGATGGCGATCTCCAGTTTGATGGGAGTATCGCTGACAAAGGTGGTAGAATCGCCCGCAACGGTCGGGATATTTTATTTGAAACAGATAGTGGCGATAATCCTTTCTCACCTACGACCTTTGTGGGAATTACCGCTAATGGGGGTACTCGACTCACCTCGGATCGATTTGAAATTGGTCAGTTTTCTTCGCTACGCAGCCGGATCTTAGCAGGAAATCCCCTATCGAATGCGATCCAAGGCGACACCAACGGCGACTCATTTATCGATAGCGCACCTTACGATGTCACTCCAGCATTTCGGAATGTATTCGTACTAGCTCCAGGAGCAACCACAACTTATATTACCGAAACCTTATTTGGTTCTGGTGTGCCATCGCAAGTATCATTACCAGAAACAATTACCGTCGTAGCCAGCGATCCAACTGCTTTTGAAAACATTGGCAGTAGTGCTACTTTCACACTTAATCGCGCCAATGCTAAAGCAGGTAATGCCATAACTGTTAATTACACGCTCTCAGGCAGAGCAACAACAGGCACAGATTATGTTAACACTACTGGCTCGGTAACATTCTTAGCCGGACAAGAGACAGCTACGGTCAAAATCGAGCCAATTGCTGATAATATCCCTGAAGGATTAGAATCGGTAGTTTTAACGATCGATGATGGTTTTGGTTATAACTTGAGCGATCGCAGCAAACAAGCACGGATTACAATTGCGGATGATAGTTCGCAGATCGAACTACCACTAACAGTCAGTATTGCTAGTGCTAGTTTTAACGAAGGTAGTACCGGGACAAAAAGCGCGGTATTTAACGTTACATTGAATAAGCCAAGCGAGGTTGATGTAACGGTTGATGTTTCCACTGTAGATGGTACGGCAATTGCAGGCAGCGATTATACAGCCCTCAATAAAACAACTGTCTACTTTGCCCCAGGTGAAACCACTCAACAGATTACGGTCGATATTACGGGCGATCGCGATCTTGAAGCTGATGAAACTTTTACCCTCAATCTTTCCGATCCGACGAATGCCGATCTTGGCGATCGAACAGCAATTGGCACTATTTTAGACGACGATACACCCCTATCGTTGTCTGTCAGCGATGCTGATGCTGCGGAAACCAAAACGGGCGAAACTCCAAACCCCGGACAATTTATCATTACACGCGGTGGCGATCTGAATAAATCGCTGTCGGTAAGATACACTCTCTCTGGTACGAGTATTAATGGTGCTGATTATCAAAGATTGGCTGGTACGAGTATTTTTGCGGTGGGTTCAGATAAAGCCGTCGTCGATATTCAAGCGATCGATGACAAAATTTACGAGGGTACAGAAAATGTCACACTGTCATTCTCAACTGACGATTACACTCTGACGGGGGCAAGTAGCGGTACGATCTCGATCGCCGATAAGGATCCCGAAAAACCTCAATTGCTCGAACCTGTTAAGAATCTGTTGACAGTGGAAGGTGGTTCGGTTAATACGCTGCTAAAATTTACTAAAGTACCCCAGACAAACAACGAGCTTGGCGAAATCTCTGCGTTTGTCGTCGATGACGATTTAGGTCGGATTAATGGCATTAAACCGGGCGAAAATGGTTATGTCGCTGCGGCGATCGAACGCGCGACCTCGATCTTTTCTAGTTTGGGTAATAGTGCTTTCGATCGTCAATATGATAATAACTCTCAACGTTATTTAAACATTACTCAGGGCGATCGAATCCAATTTCTGGCAATTACTAACGAAACGCTCGACTCTGTCAAAACGAATATTGCCGCAGGCAAACCTGCTGCAAATATTGTATTCTCCCTGCCTGATGCCAATCCGAGTAACACGACTCCGGTGAGATTTACGCTTAACTCTACCAACAATAACTATGATATTGCTTTCAAAGATCTCGTGGTGCGGGTGGAAGCAGTAGATAACTATAACTTGCAAGGCGGTACCGATCTACAAGGTAACTCCCAAGGACAGGTTATCGATTTGCGATCGTATGCTGGTGGTTCGGTAATCTTCGATATGCGGGCGATCGGCGATGCGGCTTATAGTAACTTTATTGGTTTGTATGAAGTAGAAGATGAGAGTGGTACGCTCGCCAATGGACTCAAACCGGGCGATGCAGGTTATGCTGAAGCTGCAATTAAAAGTGCGGTACTTCGCACCAGATTTACCAGTCAAGCTGACACTAATCTCTCTGTTGCTGGTGGGAAAATTTTAGCTCCTGTAGTAGTTGCCAATGGAACTTTTGACAATTTTCTCAAGCAGAATCCTAACAATAATGCTGACGGTAATATTCACGCTTACTTTAACTATTTGGGTGCAAATACAGACAAGGTAGATCACTTCCGCTTGCTGGGTGACAATAAATTTGGGATAGAAGATTTGTATGGTGGTGGCGACCGCGATTATAACGATCTGGTCTTCCAAATCACTATCAAAAATTAAATTCAGCGGTGCTGAATTCGGATATTGATATTTGTCTAGTTGTACCCAGTACTCATCGCGCAAGAAAACTACTTTCGTTCACTGGGAATGAGGGACAGAATCCTGAATCTAATAAACTCTCAAAGCACTCAGTTTTCGCTGTCTCCTCAAAGCGCGGGGCACCCACTTTACCCAGCAGCCCGTAGTGATGGAATAGATCGTCGAACTCATCATCGATCGAGCACTCGCCGATTTAGCACGATCGAGAACTGACTGCTGGTCTTTTGCCGTTAGCTTCGATCTCTCAGGGCTAACGCTATTTACCTATAGCATCGATCCATCAAACAATGGGATGTGAAGACAGGCGAATGCTTGCGATCGTTGCTAACTATTGACTCTCCGGTTATTATCTTGCCAATACTGTCGATCGGAAATTATTGGCAAGCGGGCATGGCGATAAGACCGTTCGGATTTGAGATCTCCAGACTTTTGAATGCATTCGCGCCTTATCCGCCCATGCCACCGCAGTTAATGCCTTTGACTTTCACCGCAACCAACCCTAGCTTTTTAACCATCACCACAAATTGCCAGTTCCCGATGCCTTACTTTTTTGACTTTGCGCTTGAGCCAAGCTCCACATCCGATGGCTAACGCTGTACCCAACATCGTTGACGGTTCCGGCACTATCTGGGCTGTCTGAAGTGCCTGAAGTTGGTAAACTTTACCGAGTCCAGATCCAGGAGATGAGAACAGCAATCCCGATCTAGCACCGATATCGGTGGCAAATAGAGAGTCGTCACTAGCTAATAAGCTGCCAAAGTGACCAAAATTTCCGCCCACTCTATTTGTGCTGAGAAAATGCGAGTATTCATTCGTTGCTAGGTCATAGTAAATCAAGGGATTTTTGATATCGTCATCAGGTCCGTAGACAAGACGACCAAAGAAACCTAGAAATAAACCATTTTTTAATTCATTGGGGAATGCTGTTGGTACAAAAGCGATCGAGGCTACTCCCGTACTCTGCGAACCTATTTTGGGATCGTCAAGGGGCTGAAAAGTTGCTAGTGGATCGAGGAAACTAGGATCTTTAGTACTAACAATTTGACCCTCGCCATTTACAAAGACTCCTGGCAAACCGTATTGAGTACCATAGGCTGGAAAGCCGAAGTTTTTGGGATCTGAATTGTCAAGTTGAGCGACAGTTAATCGATTTATTTCGTCAGCAGTGAGAGATTGATACAATCCTACATTGGTAATGTTATCAATGCCATTTTCACCAATGTAAAGATCGCCTGTTGTCTTAGAAAATTCTAGCGCAGCAGCATTACGCAATCCCGTTGCAATCACAGTAGGTTGACCCACAGTTAGGTTTGAGCCGATCGTAATTGGTAGTTTATAAATGGAATCTCCAGTGAGATTCGTAAGCGGAAGCGTAATCCCATTTTGACCGCTGACAGAAATTGAATTAGGTAAAGTCGCTTGATTATTGACAGTGGCACCTAAATTGAAAAATAGATCGAATTGCTCTGTGCCAGTTTGCCGCACTGCTAAAGCCGAGGTGGCTTGGTACCGACCCGCAGGAAAGGCGAAGTCTACAGACCCTTTGAAAGCTAGGGAATTGGCACTGAAATTGGCTCCCTGTTGAAAGATAGAAATGCGATCGTGACCTTCGCCAAAGGTAGTTACAAATAAGTAATTATCGATAACCCGAACGGCACTAATTCCGCCAGGTAGATTATTTCCTGGCTGCGCCCCATCATAGAGAATCGTCTTCGTCTCTGCAACCCCGTCACCATTGGTGTCTTGCAGTCGAATAAGTTGACCTTTGGCATCTCGATCGAAGAAGTTGCGACCTTGAGTGGTTCCTACCACCAGCGAACCATCGCCTAATTGTGCGATCCCATTCGGAAAATCCAACCCTGTCGCAAATTCTGTAATCCTAAACCGATCCTGAAATCTGGGATCGATGCCTAAATCGACAGCTCGAACCGCTTCGCTGGATAGACTCAATGTCAAGAAGCACCCAGCTAACCCTGCAACCCGATAAACATTCTTCATTATTGGCTTCTAATTAAATGCTTGTGCAGATCGGATACGATCTATGCCAAGTTTACATTACATGTATAATACTCAAATTTAGGTAATTTAGTGTATTGCGCACTGGAAGATTTTATTAAGGCTAAGATCGAGCTAGATGTGTGCTTTCGACCGGGTGTTGAGATTTTAGACCTATTTAAAAAACAATCTCGAGAGATGGACAGCAAGGTTTTCCCAATCCACAATTCATAATCCAAAATTCATAATCCAAAATTCATGATGGTATTAGCCATTGGCAAGAAGGAAAAACATCAAAAGCCCCCTCGATCGGCACGGTGGTGCGTCAATCGGGGGGGGATAGGAGCCTGTGGAAAACGAAGTCTATCTGTCGTTACGAGGCAATGAGCTTGGATACAAGTGCCGCAGGACTGCTCGCTACGGGTTTCAAACCAGAGCCGACCAAGGATTGAGCGAGCAAGTAGCGATATAAATCGCTCAGTTGAATGGCCACACCTGTCCAGCTAAAGTTTTGGTGTACCCGTGTCGAGGCTTGTTTGCGCATCTTCCGCGCCCAAACTTCGTCAGTTAAAATCCGTCCGATCGCGTGAGCAAATTTACTCACATCGTGAGGAGGTACTAGTAAGCCTGTTTCCTCAGAAATCACCGTAAATTTCAAACCACCAACTGCCGATGCAACCACAGGAGTCCCGCACGCCATCGCTTCGATCGCGACTAAGCCAAATGGTTCGTAGTGGCTGGGAATTACGCAGACATCAGCAGCAGTATAGTACAGTGCTAGGCGATCGTGTCCGACCATACCGACAAACTCGGTATTGGCATGTAAATCTAACTCCGTCACGATTTCTTCAATTCTCCGGCGTTCGGCACCGTCAGCCTCTTGGGGATCGCTACCGCCGACAATCAGTAATTTTAAGTTCTGAGGATCGATTTCTGCACCTTGTTCTAATTTCGATCGCAGTTCGCCTGTAGCGCGAACGAGGGTTTCGATCCCTTTGCGTTTGTCAAAGCGACCGACATAAAGTACCACTTTCTCTTTAGCCCCGATTCCTAACTGCTTGCGTGCATCTGCTTTGGAAATCGGGCGGAAGGTGCTCACGTCGGTACCGCAAGGGATAATATCAATACTACCGATGCGCGAGACCAAATTCTCTAAATCTGCCTTTTCTTGAGGGCTGGTAGCAACGATCGAGTGTGCCTGTTCCAGCAGTTGTTTTTCGACTTCTAATCGAGTTTGGGCAATCGCGGGGATGTCGCTCACAGATTGATACTTGACCGCACCGAGAGAATGATAGGTGTGGATCAGTTGAATATTTTGGCGACGCTTGAGTTCTAATCCAACCCAACCTGACATCCAGTAGTTAGTGTGAGCCAGGGGGTAGTTTGTGCCTTCTTTTTGCTGAAACTTTTGCAAAGCATCGACAAATTCGGGCATGTATTGGAACAGTTCGTCGCGAGGAATGTAGGTTTCTGGCCCCGCAATCAGGCGAATCGTCCGACAATGGGGCGTATGTTGGACAATGGTGGCGTCGTAGGGGCTACTCTTGCGCGTAAACATATCTACTTGCCAGCCCAGTTTTGCCAAGGCTTCGCCTACTTGACGCACGTAGACATTTTGACCGCCAGCGGCGTCTTTACCAATTTCGGCGGCGGGGTCGCCATGCTCGGAAATTAACGCAATCGCTTGGCGAGTGGGAATTTTGGTACGAGCGCAAGCAAATGGTTGATGGGTTTGTGTCACTGGTGTGTTAGTAACGATAGTTGTGGGGAACTTTCCTGTTGACATTTTCTGCACCTCAATAAAAATCGATCTTGAAATTTAGGCAAGGGGTAAGTTAGGACTCGCGGTCAACCCTTGCTAACGGATCGTTCGCAAAGGTTGCGACTATTTTGCGATGCGATCTTGCGAAAGCGAAAATCTCAGCATCGAATCAAGATGTAGAGTCCGAAGTAATTGGATAATTGCTCCAAAGGGCTACAACCTGTCGTTCGCTTAGCGTCGCCTTTGGCGAATCGCGGGGATGGCGTACTGTTTACAAGTAGCCATCGCCATTAGCGATTTCTACTTGTAGATGCAGTCTGGGTGCCAACTTCACTAGTGCTGAAGATTTAGATCGAGCGCGCCGCCGAATGCGGATGATGTGTTATGTCGAGCTGCGGTTTATCGCGAACCGACAAGGTGTCCGTTGAGAGCGAATTTCTCTGCTAAGACTTGTTGATATACGGCTTCATAACCTGCGGCCATTTGCTCGACGCCAAAACGATGGGATACATATTCCCGACAGGCAAATCGGGAAATTTGGGGTATTTTGGCAACTGCGGCAATACATTCCTCAACCGTGTTACAGACATAACCACTGATCCCATCGGCAACAACTTCAGCGACCGAGCCGAGATTCATGGCAATCACGGGCGTACCTGCGGCCATCGATTCGATCATTACGAGTCCAAATGGTTCGCGCCAAGTAATCGGAAATAAAGTGACGATCGCTCGGCCCATCAGATCGTTTTTCATAAAGTGATCGGCTTCACCCAAAAATTGGATCTGCACGCCATCGATGTGTGGCTTAATCTGCTCCTCAAAGTACTTCACATCGACAGGATCGACTTTGCCAGCCATTTTCAGGGGTATTCCTGTTGCTTTAGAAATCTCGATCGCATGGTGCGGCCCTTTCTCTACAGACATTCTGCCTAAAAAGGCCATGTAGGCTGGTTCGTCAGGCGTAGGGAAAAAGTGATGCGTGCTAACGTCGATGCTGTTATACACGGTCGCCACATGATTGAGACCCAATCTGTCTACCCGCTGAGCGTTGGAAATGCTCACGAATGGCTGCGCTTTGGCATGAGTAAACATTTTTTCATTGTCTGGAGTGAAAATTCCATGCAATGTATGTACTGTCGGCGTTTTGGTCAATTTACTGTAAGGTAGTGCCGCACAACCCATGTGCGAATGAATTAAATCGAATTCTCCAGCCCGTTCGTACACACTGGCTAATTGGAGCATCTCATAAATACCGTATTCTTTAATACTTGAATCCAAGCGCAGTGCTTGAGGATGAATTGATTCTAGTTTGGCTGAGGTGATCGAATCGCCTGATGCAAACAGAGTTACCTCGTGCCCTCTGGCCACTAACTCATCTGTTAACAGCCCAACTACCAATTCTATCCCGCCGTATGCGGGTGGCGGTACTCTTTCCCACAAAGGTGCTATTTGAGCAATTTTCATAGTATATCCTCCTGAAATATATGAGGCAGTTAGTAAATAGCAATTATGAAATCGATCGAAATTTATCAAGATTAGAGATCGCTATTTCGGCAACTACTAACGATCTGGACTCACTAATAATTCCCAGGAAATAGCTCGGATAAGCTCGTGCCAGATGCCTAAAAGTGCTGCCTGTCAACAACCTCACATACTGTGATGCAGACTATTAAGTTTACATTTGTTTTATTAAGTTACTTAGATCTTAAACTCTAGAATTTGAGTATTCCAACTATCTTAACAAAATCTTTATAATTCATCCGACTAAAATATCTCATCCAAAATAAGTGGCAGCATCGCTTAGATTCGCCCGATAATGTAGCTAAAATGACAAATATTCTTGAAGATTGATATTTATTGACTATGTGTTCATCGATCGCTACTCCTCTTGAATTTTTAGATAAAAGTAATATTTAATACCAAGCAATCTATAATTAGGAATGACGCTGCCAGCAAGGGAAGATAAATGGTAAATTCAGTCACTCTCTTGCTTTTCGCTCATTGAATTAGGGAATAGATCGTCTTCCTTTCTATAATTAAACACACTCATCCTTTGACTCGAAACTACCAAAAGGAGGATACGGAGGGTTAACCTCGATTGGTTGCAGGGTCAAGTTTCTGAGGATCGACAGTGCTACGAAAATATGACAATAAGTTTTGCAGATGCGGCTCTTTCCGATCGAGATCCAGATCGACTCCAAAAAAGATCTCATGCGTGCTTGACAACTACCCAGATACCTGTGATATATTTATAGATGTCATTGCAATGGGGTGTCGCCAAGTGGTAAGGCATCTGGTTTTGGTCCAGACATTCCGAGGTTCGAATCCTTGCACCCCAGTTAACTCTATAACCGAAGCAGCGCAGTCGGAGGCGGCCTAAGTACACTCTGACGGATTGTTACGTTAGTCAAAGGAAAAATAACAGTATGAATGCTGCGCGAATTCTCGCTCTAGATTTTGACGGGGTTTTGTGCGACGGGATGGCAGAGTATTGGCAGACGGCATGGCGCACGTACACGCAAGTGTGGCAACTAGATAGGCTAGAACCCTCCCCTGGTGTTGCCGAAAAGTTTCGAGAATTGCGCCCATTAATCGAAGTAGGCTGGGAAATGCCCGTATTGATTCGGGCACTAACACTAGGTATTTCTACTGAGCGAATGCAGAGTTCTTGGCAGCGAATCCGCGATCGCATCTTGGCAGATAGTCGGCTCAGCGGGGTCAAAGTTAGCCAACAACTAGATGCAGTCAGAGATAATTGGATTCAACAGGATCCGGCTAGTTGGCTGCGGTTACACCAATTTTATCCTGGTGTTATCGACCTGCTCCAAGAACTGCCCAACCGGAAGATTCAACCGATTATTATTACGACCAAAGAAAGTCGGTTTGTAACGCAACTGCTCCAGGATAATGGCGTGGAACTAGCCAGCGAATTTATTTGGGGTAAAGAACTCAAACGTAGTAAAACAGATAGCCTCAAACAACTGCTCGATCGGGGGAGCAAGAAAGCTCCAGCTATTTGGTTTGTCGAAGATCGACTCAACACGCTAGCCAAAGTAGCCACTCAGCCAGAATTGGAGTCAGTCAAACTATATTTAGCTGACTGGGGCTATAATACCGCAGCCGAACGTCAAGCCGCACTCCAACAGTCGCGGATTCAAATTCTTTCGCTGGCAGATCTACCGACACTTGGCGGTACCCTCAAGAAAACTGCTGCGGCGTCAGCTAGCAAAGGCGATCTCAGTTCGGTGGAGATTTAACATCCTTGCAATCGATCGACTGCTGTCGGAATCTGGATTCCGACAGCAACTTTTGGATTACTTTTGAGATCGAGCTATTTTGCAACTGACAAATCGAGATTAAACTACAACCAGAATTTACCGAGTGGGTCGATAGTAAATATCGACCCACTTTTTTGAGTTATGATGCGAGAAATTCTAGCACCAATCGATCGAATTTAGCGGGATACTCTAGATAGGGATGGTGTCCGCAGTTGGGGAAGATCTGTAATTGACTATTGGGTAAGCTTGCTGCGGCGATATAGGCATGTTTGACAGGGATAATCCGATCTTGCGCGCCCCAGATAATTAATGTTCTTTGGGTTATATTTGCTAAACTATCGAGAATCGGCTGATATACTTGGGGCAAAACGCCAGCTAAATTAAAATTACTCTGACCCATTTTGAGAATAACTCGATGGCGATCGGGTAAAGCAAAAATTGGATACCGTAATTCCATCCATTCTGGGGGTAATTGCTGGCCATTATAAAAATTAGAGCGTAACATCGCGGGAATCATCCAGCGGCCCGGACGCAGTAAACTAACGATCGTGGGTAGCGTAATCAGCCGAATCCCTAAACTAATCTCTCTCCCGAAACCCATACTATCGACTAAAACTAATTTAGCCACTCGATCGGGATACAATCTGGTAAATTCGATCGCAATGCCCCCACCCATGGAGTTACCAATTAAAGTCGCCGTATCGATAGCTAAAGCAGCCATCGCGCCATGTAGAAACTCAGCTTGATAACCCAGAGAATAAGATCCATCCGGGCAATCCGACTTACCCGAACCGACCATATCGATCGCATACACGCAATGATGTTTTGCTAAATTGGCGATATTGTACAGCCAAAACTCGATCGATCCATTTCCGCCATGAAGCAAGATAATCGTACTTCCTCGCTCGCCCATCTGCCAATAACGAGTATTAATGCCATTTACCGACATGTAGAGATCTGGTGGTGGTGTCACTGATTTTTGTAGTTGTCGCACCATAGTTAGAGAATACTCCAGTCGTAAACTGCAAGGGTCGTAGCTCTATCTCTTTCGATTGTAATGGGAAAATCGCCGAGAGTTATCTTAATTGCCGTAGGGACGCGGGTAAGGTTTCAACAGTTGTTGGGCTTGATAAACACTAAAAGTTTGGACTATTTCGCCACCGCGTCGGATCGGAATCTCGCCAAGTTTAGTTAACGATTTGAAGTAACTGGGATAGCGGTTTTTGGCATCGAGATCGACATCAAAAGTTTTACTGCCTACATAGATGGCATTTTTACCGATCCACTGTTTGGGTTTAGACCAAAAGGCAAAGCCCCGGAGGTCGGCATCGAAACAAGTTAATGGCTTACGAAAGAGCGGATCGATCGCCATACCAATCTGTCCGCCCAAATAGTAACGATTAGTAAACACAAAATCTGCTTTTTTTAAGGCTTGATTTAATTTATTATTAGTGACAAATCCTTGTCTTAACTGTTGAATGTCGAATAGCTGGGTGGAATTATCTGTTTTAATTTCTAGTGGTAAGATTCCATAGATTGACGGTTTGCCTGTGGTCTGAAATGTCCCAAATGCGACATGTGATAACGCGATCGATAGTAATAAAATAATTACCCCAACCGAGCCAAAGAACCACCGATACGGAATCCGGGCATTGGAGTAGCGGCGGTTAATTGCGACGCGTTCGGCGAGTAAGATCGTTGCCGTCCAATAGCCAGGTATTTTCCAAGCAGGTAAAATTTGCTGATAGCCAGCAATAACTGTAAATCCCAAAATAAGCGGTAATGATAACCATAACAGCAGTCCTCTTTTTTGTAACTCCCACTCATTGCTAAATGCCGAAATACTGGAGTTGTTTTGCCAACTAAAGTTTCTAATTTGTTGGATACTGGTACGAAACAGGGCAAAAAATAAAGGAATCCCAAATGTAGGGAATAGGTAGAGCAGCTCTACAAGAAGATTGAGCAACACTCGCTCGATTTGATAACCGCTTGCTGTCGGAATGGCTCGTTCTGATTGGAATCGAAACGATACCCAATCATGCATGATGTTCCAGTACAACATGGGGGAAATTGTCAGTAAAAAAATGGGAATTCCCAGCCAAAACCATTTAGAAACTAGAGCGCGGCGATAATTGGGAGTAAATAAACAAAACCCAAACAAGCTGATGGCCAAAATAAAACCATGATATTTACCCATACAAGCTAAACCGACTGTCAAACAGAGTAATGTCAGTCTAAAGCTCGGACGATAAACCCGCGAATCAAAAAATTCTTGAGTAGCCAGCCATAAAGATACCGCCCAAAAGAATAATAACGGCGTGTCGGGAATATTTAAAATCCCAAAAGCAATCTGAAAAATCGGAATTGCGGAGGCGATCGCGAGGGTATTAATGGCAATCTGAAGCGTATACAATCGTAGTGTCGCTAGATATAGAAAGGTTAACGAGCCAGTATAAAGTATTAATGTCCCAATCCGAATCGTGAACTGCGATACATTCCCCGTCAACCACACGCCAAAACCTGTAGTCAAAGCCACTAATGGTGGATGATCGAAATAACTCCAATCGGGATGCAGAGTGTAGAGATAATAATAGGCTTCATCAAAACCCGGATGCAGCCAAATTGCGATAACTAACCTGACCAAAAAGCCAGCTAGTAAGATAATTAATGCTGTGTGATGGTAGTAAGCCGAAACACCTCGATAAAGTCGGATCGCCATGAATTACTTAACTAGAAATGGGTATGAAAAAACTGGATCGATCCCCTGAAGACGCGATCGTCTCGATCGACGATTGGTACGCTTTGCCAAGTGTGCTAAAGAGTAGATTGAAATTATACGTAGGATGCCTAGATAGAAATCTTACCGTGTTTGTGCCGACTGGGATCGATAGCTACGGTGCCACTGGTAACCGCAGTTGCTATTTATGAGTTATTGGTAAAGCTAGGGGATAGAGAGTAGAGCGCAGGCAGTAAAGAGCGGGAAAAATGCCAGCAGTATTTTTAGTCTTACCCTATATCCCCTACCATCTAACCTCTACACACTAACAACTTGCGTCAGTGATAATGCCAAATCGATCGAGGTTTAGCTATTTTATTTACGATCGAGGCTGTACTAACGATCGTTCGTGGGTACTCTAATATAAATGGCTAATCTCGTTGGAGTAGCCTACCGTAGGTAATCGCCAAATCTAAATTCTGATGTTTAACCGTGCTACGAACTGGCTGGAAACTAATTGGGTAAATCCCGCCTATGCTGGGTGGTTATTGGCTGCCCTGACGATTTGCTTCTTTGGTGCGGCAACTAATACGATGGCAGGCTGGCTCTATGTCCTCAGTGGCGTGGGAGTGGCGTTGCTCGGCGTCAGTGCCGTATTACCCGCTCGATCGATTCGCGCTCTGAGCGTCAGTCGCGAAGCTATCTTACCAGTGACCGCAGGGACAGATTTAGAAATCGCCCTAAGTATTCACAATCCCACTCAGCAGGTGCAAAGCTTATTTCAAGTCCGAGATCTGTCGCCATTAAGTCGGTCTAACCCCCCTACAACCACAGTAGAGCAGGTGTTAGCTGATGGCACATATCGCTGGGTTTATCGCCAGCCTACCGAGCTGCGAGGGGTGTATCAGTGGTCGAAAATTGCCCTGCGCAGTGGCGCGCCGATTGGCTTATTTTGGTGTCAACGCCAGCGCGAAGCGACCGCGATCGCCTATGTTTATCCCCAAGCACTAAAATTGGATCGTTGTCCGCTCCTCGATGGTATCGGTAACTCAGATCGTCAGGCTCATCAGTCTGCCAATCGGCATTTAGAAGCAGCGAATGAAGGCATCACGCGATCGCTACGTCCATATCGATATGGCGATCCCATGAGATCGATCCATTGGCGCACGAGTGCTCGTTTTAGCGAATTTCAGGTGCGCGAACTCGAAACCGAACGTGGGGGGCAAAATGTCACGATTTGCCTCGATAGTGGCGTCAATTGGGACGCTGCTGACTTCGAGCAAGCAGTCATCGCTGTTTGCACGCTGTATTTTTATGCCAGTCAATCGACAAATCTCAATGTCCGACTGTGGACGGCAGGCACTGGCTTAATTTCTGGCGCGCGACAGGTACTTGAAACCTTAGCAGCCGTGCAGATGGCCGAACCACAGATATCAGAACCAGCCCCTTATCCATTAGTTCTCCTCACCAGCCAACCCCAACAGGTGGCGACAATTCCGGCTGGCAATCGATGGTTATTGTGGACTCCCGAACCTTTTGCCTCTACTCCGGCATCTGGCTCTCTAGGGCTAAAAATCGACCCTCACCAATCCTTGCAACAACAGCTTAATAGTAGTAATTTTGCCAGCAATCGCGAAATGCCCGCCCACGCTCGATCGAATCGCAATCTAAATCCTGAATTAAATTAGGGGGTAGAAGTAAGTAGATGTAAATATTCATTAAATAGATAATGCCTGAAACCTAGTTGGTGGGCATTCCCCACCCTACTCTACTCCCCGTCCCCCAGTCGCCCCCTCCCCGCCCCGCGCTCCCCGCTCTCATCTACATCCATCATGCGTCAACCTTCAGGTAGCAAAATTCAACTTAATAGCAAAGCCGAGCGATTCCAACTGACGATCCCCGCTCGATTTCGACCAGATCGCGCCGCCATCCATCAACTGGGATTGGCTGCGTTTATTAATTGCGCGGTGCTGTTTCTGACTGCATTGACAATCTATATCTCCGTACCCCTGACAATATCCACTACCGAGTTAGCTGTCAGAGTCGGCTTGGGTGTGGCATTGATGTTCGTGCTGCCACTGACACTGTGGCTGTTTAAGGGTGGATTGAAGATTTCCTTCGAGCTAGCCGAAAAATTTATGTCGCAGACGATCTTGTCGATCGATCGCCAGCAATTGACACTATCGCAGCATTTGTACGGACTCGATCGCGGTCGTCCCAAGCAGCTTAAAACCAGGGAAATTACCCAAGTCATCGTGGATAACTATCAGCATCCCGATCTGAAGGTGCCTAAAGTGAGCTTGATGCTAGAATTGCGGCAGACAGATCCAGTCAGAGTCCTGAGTACGGGACAAGATCTCACCGAACGCGAGATTAAATGGATGGCAAGAGAAGTTAGTAATTGGCTGGGGGTCAATCTGGTGACTGATACGATGGATTGGGATCTGAATTAATTGATAATTGATAAATAGACTTTAGGATAGATAGTCCAAACCCAGATTCTGTGTTGAGAGCCAGCAAAAATTATTTAGATCGGATGAATTGCGATCTCTAAATTTTTGCTGACAGTGATGATGCTTTGCATCGGACAAGTTTGCCAATTACCAGCAAAGAGCGGCTCGGAAGCTAAGATAACCGCATCTGGATATTCCAGACTATCTCTAATCCAGTAGAGCGAGGGTACTGTCGCGCGATGCGCGAACCGCGAAGCAATCAACCTGTCACCATCGCTAATCACAATGTTAGCCGAAATTGTCGTGCGTGCGGATTCGACTAAATCGCGCAGGATCTGGAGAGTATGCTGGAGGGCAGTTTCTAACGGGAGTTCGGGATGAGTGTGTAATTCGTTAGAAAATAGCGCGAAGATATGTTCTGAGTCGGTTGTACCATCGATCGCTTGATAGATATGCTGGTGCAGTTTGTCGCGAATTTGTCTGTACAAACCACCCCGAAAGTTATCGATAAAGCCGTTATGAATGAATAATAATTTTCCATCCTGAAACGGCTGACAATTGCTCAAACTCACCGCCTGTCCCGGAGTAGCACTGCGGACATAGCTCAACATACAGCCAGTTTTTACATATCGGCTCAGTTGTGGGAGATTGATATCCGTCCAAATTGGTTGAGTTTGTTTGTAAATAAATGGATCGGGATCTCGATCGAAATCGTACCAGCCGATCCCAAACCCATCAGCATTTATCACCCCAGCGGTCATTTCCTTGGGTTGATAGCTTTGGACGATCAGCGAGTGTTCGGGTTTGGAGATTGCTCGATCGAGCGATTGGGGAATACCCAGATAAGCAAGCAGACGACACATGTGCAGTCAAAATAGCGACCAGTGAATAGAGACTATAACACTTCTTTGACTGAAGTACCCGTTCGATTTGTAAAGCAAATTGTTAACCTAGCACGCAATCCGCCCGCAGACTCAGATCGAGCCGATTTTGCCGCTTCACGCTTCTAGCTTATATAGTCCAAACTGTTGGCGAATGGAATTAGTTAATAAAAATATCCGATATTTACTGATTTTTTCTAACCAGTAATTTAATCCTCTCTGATAAGACTTAGTAGCAAGTGCTTTGACTGCGGTGGTCGTCATTCGATAGTTTTCTTGATTTTCTACACTATAAACTGAGCCAGCAAATGGTAGCGGTTGTAACTTTTTGCCATTTTTCAAAGTAACAGTAGTGTGATCGTAATAATTACCTTCAGTCACTAGTAATTCTGCGAGATCGGCTCTAACGACGATCGACGTTCCACATAAATCGTTAAAGTTTTTGGCATTAAGATAGATATATCTTTTGCCTTCTTTATAAACGTAACCTTTACGAGCATACCAGCCATCGGCTTCGGGATGCTCTTCGACAAACTTAGCAATGTTTTGATTGATACAATCATCGGCATCTACCACCATCACATGCGATGGATTGAATTTCTTAGCGTATTCTAGTCCTGCTAAAATTTTCTTGGCTTTATCGGCTTCTTTGGGCGACTCTAGTCCGGCAATCGGGTTGACTTGCTCCGATACTGGCGGTGGGAAATCTACATATAAATATTCGATATGCGGCGACTCAAAACTGGTATCGGGTTTTTCGTTACATACGACTACCACTTGAAAATTAGTAGAGGTTTGGTTACAAACAGATTTAATACATCTTTCAAATAGTTGGGAAAATCGTTTCCAGTTCGATGAAATTAACGAACTTTTTACAGGGATGATAAATACAATCATGGTTTAAAATTGTTGACTACGTTAACTTTTAAGCCGTGATGTGGCTAGCGATATTGTCATTAATTGAAATCTTAAAAGAGGTGATATTTCGCTTGTGACACTAGTGCTGCACTCAACTCGATCTAGTCTCCCTCTACAGCGGTTTGCAGGCAGATGGAGACGCTTGAAATGCTCTACATTTCTGTGAATAAAGCTTTTTGAAATAAATGTAATCGATCGACCCACAAACCGCTGTGTATTTTGATTCATTCAGCGGCTGCCATTATTTTCTCACCAGTTCATTAAGCCAAGGAGGCGGCCATAGTAGCCAGACTACCAATAATATAATTAACCTACTTTTGTTTAGAATCCTCCTTTAGGGGGAGGTTAGCGATTTACTTCTAGATAAATAAAGAAAGTAGATCGCAGTATCTACTTAACATAAAATAGCTCCCCGCCCTCTTTAAAAAGGTGGGGAGCTATTTTTCTAATAATTCTGGCGGGATCTGACTAGGGAGCTAGCGCATTACCTCTGAGCAAACTACCGATCGTTTTAGCGGTAATTTTCATCTGAGTAATTGGATTAGCAGGGACTACAGTTTTGTAGAGATAGCTATCGAAGGTAAGCTTCTGCACGTCGAGATCGCTGCACATTTCGACAAACGCTTCGCGAGTAGCATCGGAGCGGTAGAATACCCGTTGAAGAATATCCAACACCGTGTAAGTCAAGCCATAAGCTTTGTCCCACTGCTTGATATATGCTTTGAGATCGGCTTCGGTGGGGATTTTTGCGCCGCGCTCGGAACGCTCGACGATAACTTCTGCACACATCCGTCCGGATTTGGCCGCGAAATAAATACCTTCACCCGAAGATTTGGTCACATAACCAGCCGCGTCGCCTACTAGCGTACAACGACCGACCACCCGACGGGGGCGTGGATGTTCGGGGATGGGGTGAGCTTCTACTTTAATAATAGTGCCGCCTTCTAGCTTCTTGGCCGCCCGTTTGCGGATTCCGGCTTGTAATTGCTTAATTGAGGCTTTGTGTACCTTCATCGTCCCGGTACCGACCGCTACGTGGTCGTATTTAGGGAAGACCCAAGCGTAGAAGTCTGTAGAGACATCATCGCCGACATACATCTCAGCTAGGCTGTGGTAGTAAGCCATCTTGTCTTCAGGCAGTCTGATCCGCTCTTGGAAAGCGATCGCGTAGTTGTAATCGCCTGCATCCATGGCTTTAGCAACGCGAGAGTTGGCTCCATCGGCACCGATGACGAGATCGACTTTGAGAGTTTTGGCTTCACCTTCGAGGCTACCATTGGAATGATCCGCATAGTGGATGACGTAGGGATCGGTCGTGTTCAGCCCTGGCATTTCCAACTTATGGACGGTACCGTTAATCAGCTTGGCACCCAATTTTGCCGCCCGATCGCGTAAAAATCCGTCTAATACTTCCCGCCGACACATGCCGATATATTCACCCGCCTTGAGCGTTTGACCGATATCCACTTCGATATTGGAAGGCGAAATCATCTTCATCTGCCGCACTTGGCGATCGATAATCTCTGGTGGTAAGTCAAATTCACTCACCATGCATAGAGGTATCGCTCCACCACAAGGCTTGGCGTTATCTAATTTGCGTTCAAATAAATAAGTTTCAATTCCAGCTTTAGCTAACACTTCAGCGGCGCAAGAACCCGCTGGCCCAGAACCGACAACAGCAACCCGTAGTACCACAGCTATACTCTCTTCATGACTTGTGCTTACAATGATGGATGTTAGCACGGACTCTCAGCCCGATCGCCGCCAACCCCATCCAGTCTGTCAGAATTGAAATATTCCTTTATATAAAGACATACTCTGACAAGATAGGTAATGGTTAGATGAGTGGATGGGTAGATATGCCGATCGCCTAATCCTGTCAATCCTTAAATCCCGATGTAGGAGGCTGTTTTCGCACAATGTTAGTATCGATCTTATTCGATTGGTGGTTCGAGGATGTCGCCAATTTCAGCCATAGCGAACAAAAAGCATAGGTTTAAATCCGTGCTGTAACTACCACTTACGACTCAAGTACTAAATGACCTGTGAATTCGACCATTTATTTATTTGTACCGATCTGGGGGCTAGTGTTGCCGCTCGATTGGTCGCATTGGGATTGGTGGAAGGATCGGCAAATACCCATCCAGGGCAAGGGACAGCCAATCGACGATTCTTTTTTGACAATGCCATGTTGGAATTGTTGTGGGTGGACAATGAGGCGGCGGCGTATTCTCCACCAATTGCGCGGACTCGGCTGTGGGAGCGATGGCTGAACCGAACCAATGGTGCGTGCCCATTTGGTATTTGTCTGCGTCCAGTGCCAAGTGAGGAGGGTTCGGTCGCATTTTCGAGTTGGGCATATCATCCACCTTATTTACCTACAACTGTGGCGATTGCGGTAGGGACAAACAGCGAGAACTTAACCGAACCGATGCTGTTCCAAATTTCCTTCGGGCAACGTCCAGATGGCTACATAGCGCAAAAGGCACAGCCGTTGAATCATCCCCTGGGCATCCGCGAAATTACACGAGTAGAATTAGTCACTCCCTATGCAGATCGTCTTTCCCCAGAATTACAAACACTCGTCGAGACCGATCGAATCGAGCTACGATCGGGTACGGAATATATCATCGAGCTGGGATTTGATGGTGAAGGGAAGGGACAACAGCTAGATCTACGATCGGAATTGCCACTGATTTTGAGTTGGTAGTCTCAGAGCTTGTCTCAAAACAGAGTTACTAGTGAATAGTGGATAGTGGATAGTGGATAGTGGATAGTGAATAGTGATTCTAAGCTGTTTTTAGATACTGCTGCAAGGTGTAAGTAGTTAGATAATGAACGATCTGGTGGATAATTAAATCTCTGCCATCGAGCGTTTCGATAATATTTAGATTGTGGAACGATAATCCGTCCGTTGATATGAAAGCCCCCCTGGAATCGACAGCTCCATTGACAGCATTAGCACCGATGCAGGATGTGACAGATGTCTGCTTTATGAATGCGATCGCTGCCTATGGCTGTCCCGACTACTTTTTTACCGAATATTTTCGGGTACATCCCGACTCTAGCGTCGATAAATATATTCTCAGATCGATTACCGAAAATACCACAGGTCGTCCGGTATTCGCGCAGATACTTGGCGAACATATTCCCGATCTCGTCAGGATCGCGCGGTTGCTGATGCAGTACCCAATTGCTGGGATCGATCTCAATATGGGTTGTCCCGCACCGCGAGTTTATCGCAAGAATGTTGGCGGCGGACTGCTTAAAGATCCCGATAAGATCGATCGAATATTAGGCGAATTGCGCGCGGCTGTAGATGGCAAATTAACCGTCAAAATGCGGATTGGCTTTGAAGATACCAGCCAATTCGATCGAGTACTAGATTTAATCGATCGACACGATATCGACCTCCTGAGTTTGCACGGTCGGACAGTCAAACAAATGTATCATGGCAGTGTCGATTACGATCTCATCGCCCATGCGGTGAAACGATTGCGTTGTCCGGTATTTGCTAATGGGAATGTCAGTTCGGCAGCGTCCGCAATGGCGGTGCTGTCTCAAACCCAAGCAGCAGGAGTAACGATCGGACGCGCCGCGATCCGCAATCCCTGGATTTTTAGACAGATTCGTGAGGCGGTGGCGGGAAAGGAGATTTCGATCGTCACACTAGCTCAGGTACGAGAGTATATCGATCGATTGCATCAGATGCAACTCGATAAATCTGTACCCGAAAAATCGCGCGTCAGCCATCTCAAAATGTATCTCAATTTCATCGGGCAAAGCGTCGATGCGGCAGGTGTCTTCCTTAGAGATATGCGGAAAGCGCAGACAGAAGCCGAACTATTCGGTGTCTGCGATCGAGAATTACTCGATCGAGCTGGTGGTATATTTGCGCCAGAACCGTATGTAGGATTAATCGCTCGTCCTAGTTGCGAAGCTTAGATTAATTGATAATTGATAATTGATTTGTTATGGTAAGCTGTCCGATATCTATTTGGTGAGACGCTATTCACGATGAAACCGTCTATCGACACGTCTTTTCTTCGAGCGTCTACAACGCAATTTTATCGACTAAATCACATATTCAATTCTACTTCTACCTTCTGCCCTCTGCCCTCTGCCTTCTGCCTTCTATTAACTAGATGAAATTAATCTTGACTGCTGTAGACGAATCATTAGCCGAAGCTTGGACTAAATTTTGCGGCGATCTGGATTTTGTGACTGTCCATCATGGCTCGATTCTTGATGTTGATTGCGATGCGGTGGTCAGTCCAGCTAATAGTTATGGCTTCATGGATGGGGGCATCGATGGAGTGTATATGTGGCACTTTGGCGACGATATTCAAATCCGCGTCCGTCGCCAAATTTTCGATCGTCATCATGGCGAAATTTTAGTCGGACAAGCAGACGTTGTGGCTACTGAAAATGTCAGAATTCCTTATCTAATTTTTGCACCGACGATGCGCGTACCGATGAATCTTCAAGATACCGTCAATCCTTATTTGGCAGCGCGGGCAATTTTTTTGTTAGTCAAAGATGGTGTATTTAAATCGGGCGAATATACAGGCCAAAAAATCTCATCACGGATTGAAACGATCGCTCTACCAGGATTAGGTACCGGAGTTGGCAACGTGTGTTTCGAGACTTGCGCGCGTCAAGTGCGATCGGCGATCGATGACATTATTTTAGAAGGATATCGGATGCCAAAATCGTGGGCAGAAGCATCGGAACGACACCAACTTTTGTATACCAAAGATCCTACCAGACTTCAGTATTAATCGAATCAAATGAGTCATGAATTATTATTGCTCGATTATATTAAAGCTCACTGGCGACAGCATCAACCCGCACAACTCGATCGAGGCGTTTGGATCGCACTTGATGAGGAATTGACAGCAGAAACCGATGATGCCGATATACCAGTAGTTAAAGCTTAGTTTATGACCGATCTTTCGATCGTTCGATGCGCTTTGATTTCATTCAAAATATTTGCCGAAAATAGACTTCGAGTTGGGGCTATGTCTTCATCGACTGCGCAGTTGCTATAATTACGGAATTTAAGAGCGACCCTTTGTAGTTAATTAGATCGAAGTAGAGATCGCTAACACAAATATTGTGAAATGCCGAACGACGATCGATGGTTTTTTGTTTGATTTTAACTCAAGCTCATACCAATGAAAAATTTAAATTCGATCGCGATCGCGATTATAGTTATCATCTTACTTTCAGCTTGCCAAACAAATGCAGATCGAAATCGATCGACACCTACAACTTTTCTAGAATGGTGCGAACGCAAAAATGAATTCTCTGCTGACATTCAACGAACGCTCGAATCAGTCATAATTGACGTTCGGAATAGAAATTGGTTTCGGATATCCAGTGACTGTAAAATTGTCAGCGATAAACTGGCATCACAAAAGAAACTCAGTATCGATGGTCGTAAAATCTCCGATCTCAGACCATTAGCTAGCCTCACCAATCTCACTAGTTTATCGCTCAGATTCAATGACGAACTTGCCGATCTTCAGCCATTGTCAAGTCTGAAGAATCTTGAAGAGCTTTATTTAGATGACAATAAAATCGTCGATGTTCGGCCATTAGCCAACCTTCCTAAATTGAAGAATCTCAGCCTGACTAAGGGTGTTTATAGCAAAGAAGTTATCGATATTCGACCGCTGGCTAATCTTGTCAATCTGAGAAATTTGAATTTATACAATAACCAAATGACCAGTCTCCAAGATCTCAGCAATCTAGTAAACTTGCAAACTCTCGGCGTGTCGGCTAGCAAAGTCTCTGACTTGACTCCATTATCAAAACTTAGAAACCTCCAAGTGCTCGTTTTACCAGGCAATAAAATTAGGGACATCACACCATTAGCCAAGCTCACCAAGCTTAAAAAAATCGATCTACTCAACAATCAAGTTACTAATATCCAGAGCCTATCCAAGCTCAAATCGCTAACTTCCCTCCGTTTATACGGAAATCCTTTAACCGATCGTCGTTGTCCGCTAGCCAAAGCGGATATGTGTGAAATTTAAAAGACTTAGAGCAACTAGGTGGAATTAGAGATCGTTACCTTGTAGTTTATATAGGTTAAAAACAGTGTGCGAGTGCCACTCCTAAACTGTTTTTAATATCTATGTACAATTGTCTCATCACTTAGGGAACCCTAACAATAGAGATCGATAATAGTACCGATCGTCGCAATTCCTCCATTAATTCACATCTCGTTGGCGCAGCCTCGACCTTGGAGAATCGGGCTGCCAGGAACTAGTCATGACCAAACAAGAAGATGAACCCAGAGATCTACAACCACGGAAAATTAACCGGAATGTAGTTTACATAAGTTTAGCGATCGCTGCCTTTTTCGCACTTCCAGTTGCCATTTTCATCGCCGCTAATGGAGATATGACGGAGGAAGAAGCTAACGAACCGATCGATCTCGTGTTCTACCAAACCACCGAACAGTGCGAAGCTGACACTAAAAAGCAGCAAGATGAATATGCAGCGTCGCTCAAAAAATATCAAGCTGAAAAAGATCGACCCGGACAAATAACGCCGCCGCCCACCGCGCCGATGCTCCAGACCAAAGACTGCGCCGCCCAAATGCAAGCAGCCCAAGAAGCGCACAACAAGACTGCGCCTGTTTATGCTTCGCTTGCCGATTGCCAAGCCGAAGGCGTCAAATGCGAAACGACTCCCGCTGGCGCGCCGACTGCTGGATATCAACCCAGCTATGGCGGTACCTATATCGACCCTTACAGCTCTAATTATACTGTCATCAATACTGGTAACACTCACCATCGAGTCTACGAAACTCATACTGTTTATCAGAGTAATACTCCCGGTCGGCTTGTCACCTCTTACGGTCGCGAGATCGCCCAAACAGCTACAGGTAGGGTCACAGCTCCCCGACACACTAGCTTTACCGCGCCCACCCGTCCGGCTGGAGTATCTGGTGCTGGTACGATTAGAGGGCGCAGTTCTCAAGGCTTTGGTTCCTCATTCAAGAGTACGGGTAGAGGAGGCAAGTAAATCTAAATGAGAGCGATAAAAATAGTGCGTCGTCCTAATTGGCAGCAGCATATCCAAGAGAATGCCTACCAAGTTGATGCTTTAAGCGATGTCCATCAAAAATACTGGGTTGAAGCTCTCCCCCAACCCTTCGCCATCGAATTCGATTGTCAGGAGGAA
The DNA here is from genome assembly GCF_000317145.1 of Chamaesiphon minutus PCC 6605. Taxonomy (GTDB): domain Bacteria; phylum Cyanobacteriota; class Cyanobacteriia; order Cyanobacteriales; family Chamaesiphonaceae; genus Chamaesiphon; species Chamaesiphon minutus. The sequence continues at coordinate 5,791,663 of NC_019697.1, forward strand.
ACGGCAATCGCTGAAGCCACTGAGCTTCTGTGGGCAATGTGTGTCGAATTTCTCGATTGGTTTTTTACCGAGCTAAATGCAGGTGATGTCGATCGACGCTTGACGGCACTCCAGATTCGACCGGAATATTGGCAAGCCATTAAAAATAGCTGGGAGCGCACCGAGCCAGTCGAGGACTTATCGCTCGGCGCGCGCTTCGATCTGGCTGTCACTACCGATGGACAGATTAAACTCCTCGAAATCAATGGCGAAACCCCGCTCCTCGGTGCGGAAACAGTCTACCAATGGAACTGGTTTGTGGACTACATGCACAACTACCAGCGGGGGAAATACCCATTGCCGAGCGATGCCAGCCAGTTTAACGAATTTTGGGAGGCGATCGCGGGTCAATGGCGGCGAATTGTCGCAGGCTACAATCTCAAACAGTATGGGATCTCCTTTCTAGTCGATGAAAATCTCGAAGAAGATTTAGAAATGGCGATGCAGTTAATTCAAATTCTGCAAGATGAAGTCGATCCGAATATTTATACCCAAATCGTCTATCTACGCGGTCTCAAAGACGAGCGCGGCCAAGAGATCCAGCGCGGATTGGGAATCGATGATGACGGCTACTTTGTAGACCATATCAACGATCGCATTCCCATACTCTGGAAGATGTATGATTGGTCGGATCTCCAAAATGACATGGCCAAGGTTGGTACGACTCAAGCTCTCACCGCGCGATTGGAAACAGGCGAAGTTAAGATTCTCGAACCTTTGTGGAAGCAAGTTCTGTCTAATAAAGGCGCGCTAGCGATGATGTGGGAGCGGTTTAAAGATACCGACTATCGTCAATATCTGTTGGCAACCTATCTCGATACCGATAACTCTTATGAATCCACACAATTGCTGTTAGGAATGCACGTCAGAAAGCCCATGTTGGGGCTAGAAGGCGTTGCAGTCTCGATCGAAAGTGGATTTGGTTCCCTAGAGCAAAAAGAGTCGTTTGGCTATGGATCAGAGGGGTTTATCATCCAGGAGTATATCGAACTACCCCAAGCCTTTGGCTATTATTATGCGATTGGCAGTTGGTCGATCGATGGCGAAGCCGCAGGGATAATTATTCGGGGCGACACTTCCAAAATTACCGGACGACACTGTTTAATTATTCCCCACATCGTCTCTGACAATGGTTTATACATTCCAGAGTGAGTCAATATATGCTGGGAATTAAACAGATAGATCGATCGACTAGCCTCTCTATTAAAGCATCGAGAATAAAACGAAATATTTGGGATCTAGATACCGTTCTTCCCCTCAGTTATATCCTTGCACCCCAATACATCGAACTAGCACCCTACACAGTTCATACCAATTTCTGCCATCTGCTCAGCCGCGATGTCTACTCCGAAGGCGACGCGCGATCGCTATATGACTACATCCAGTCGCGAGGTAATGAAATGTCTCCAGAATTCCTCGCCATGTTAGATTTCTGGCTGGCAGACGAACTCAAGCACTACGAAGCCTTGCGGCGAACCTATCATTGTATTGCTGGCGTAGACTTTGCCGAAATGAATCGCCACTTTGCCGCTAGAGTCCACGAAATCGAACCGATCGAGATGGTATTAACAGATGAATTTACCATCTTGGTAACGATGATGTTCGACGAGATCGGTTCTGTCTATTCTTACCGCCGCGATCTCTGGGAATATTATCGACATTTTGGAACGGCAATTCAAAAAATCGGCCATCATTTGGTTAGAGATGAAGGAATGCACTTCAATAATGCAGCAGAGTTACTGTTAATAAAACATCCCGATCGATTAGGTGAGGTACCAGAATTACTGGAGCAGATTTCTGCTTTAGAAAAGAGTTTACGAAAGTACCATAAAACCTTTTTTTTAGATCACACACAGGAACAGTATCGATTTCCACCACATTTTAATTCGGTATTGATTCGATTTATTTTGGCACGATTGGGGTTGGGAATACAGCCAGATCGATCGGAGTTACAGGAGCTATGGCAATGGGTTCCCGCTGGATATCAGTTAGTTCCCATTTTTACAGGCGATGGCGATCGTTAATTATGACTAATTTCAAACTTAGCACTCAAACACTAGCTGTTGTAGCCAAGTTCATTACCATTGAAGAAGCTTGGATTTTTCTCACTGATTTTGAGATAAATTTATCATTTGCCACGATTTGTAGCCAAAATTTAGATATCTTTGAATTAGTTTCCTACCCGATCGATTTTTTCCATTTTTAACTATTCTCTCACTTTCACAATATACACAGTTCGTTTCACTCTGGTTCCTACGATGACTCCATTGTAGTAGTCACCCTGTTCCTGTACAGTGACTATATTTGGGTTGAGCTATGATTGATATTGTCGTAATTGTAGTTAGAAAATTGAATAGCATCGAGATCCTATTTTAGTGGCTTTCGTTGGCGTAGCCTATCGGATGTAATCGAATTTTAATGCGTTCACCCTGATTTAGAGATGCCCCTTATGGGTACCCTTAGATTTACAATAAAACTAGCGTCTACGTGTGATGAAAAATGCCAGCCGATCGAGATTAACCATGAGAACGTTGTGAAGTATCGACATTAAATGCTTGTGCTAACACCGTTAACTCTTTAGCTCGAAGCACATAAGGTTCGAGTTGACTTGTTTCCCATCCGGTTAATACTTGCATGGCTTCGATCGACAATCCTCTGATTAGCATCTCTACACACCAAGTCGCTTGAGCTTGTTGGATCGTTGGTGGTTCGCCTGTGGGTGCTAATAGTTCGCTGTTGGATTGTTGCCACAGTTGGTGCAAATCTGCTTCAGTTAAGGCGTTTCCATCTGAATTGATGAATAGAGATGGATGACTATCTTTACGGCTTCTGAGCCATTGTGTGAGGGGATTTTTGAGATACGAGCCATAGCGTTTGCCCAGAATCCATTGATTGACAGGGACTTGACGCGCTGCACCGTGAGTTATTTGCAATAATTGGCGATCGCTACTACTGAGATGATTCGATCGAGTTAAGGAGATAATCTCGTTTGCGCTCAACCCCGCGCCAAATAATACATAAACCAGTGCGTAAGTTTGCAGACTATGTTTTTTGGCTTGCTGAAGGATTTGATGGACAATTGATTCGGGTAAATCTTGCTGAATTATCCGATTTTCGGGCACATTAGTTGCAGTTAATTGACGGCTATTTTCAGCCACTGCACCAGTGACAAATAATGCTACCACTCGATCGAGAAAATCGGATCGATCGCGCCACAAGCCATGAAATTCACTAGTTAATTCGATCGTGGCATAGCCGAACAATAATGTATGCAATAAGCTGGTTAATTGCTCGATCGGTAGTTGCAACTCGGATTGAGATTCGCCGATATTGGTTTTTAAATACTTAGCGACGCGACGATTGGCGCGATCGAAACTGCGTCCCAATCCTTGACGATTTTCGGTGGAATATTGCCCCGACTCACCCACGAGCGATCGAATTACAGCGGGAGTTTGTTCTAATGCTTGGAGGCAGGTAGTGGCATAGGCTCTAAGCATTTCTGCCAAACTACTCGCTGGCGGCAATTCGGTTGTCAAACTTTGTCCCAATTGCGCGAACACATCGGCATCTTCAATTACGGCGAGCAATAGCCCATGTTTATTCCCAAATTGGCGAAATAAGGTGACTTCATTCACCTGTGCTAGTTCGGCAATCTGCTTAGTAGTCGTCTCATTTACCCCCTGGCTGGCAAATAATTCGATCGCTGCCTGGATAATTTTTTGACGGGTCAGATTGCGGGAAGATGGCATGAAGTGTGGGATTGCAGATTGCGAACTGGGGATTGCGGACTGAAACTCGGCTCAAAATGCAAGTGATACTTGCACGATTTCTAAAAGCTTGTTAGGATGTAAATGCAAGCGTTACTTGCAACGCCTCTTTCTACTATACCTAGAATCAGGCATTAGGTATTAGGTATTAGTTATTAGGGGAAATATTCTCAGTCGGGAATTCAGACCTAAAGCCCAAAGCCTAAAACCTCAAAACCAAAGCCTAAAGCCTAAAGCCTAAAGCCTAAAACCTAAAACCTAAAACCTGAAACCTAAATTATGACTGCTAATTTGTTAGAGAAGCGCGAACATAGCTCGCAGCAGCAGGAAACGGCACCATTAAGTTGGACGAACGTCTTCTTTTTTGGCTCTTTTCATCTAATTGCCCTAGCCGCACCGTGGTATTTTAATTGGTCGGCACTAGGAACGGCAATCTTGCTGCATTGGCTGTTCGGATCGATCGGGATTTGTTTGGGCTTTCACCGTTTGCTTACGCATCGCAGCTTCCAGGTACCCAAACCGCTCGAATATGTCTTTGCCACCCTCGGTGCCTTAGCACTTCAAGGCGGCCCGATTTTCTGGGTAGCTGGACATCGCCAGCACCATTTGTACACCGAAGACTGGGACAAAGATCCCTACTCGGCAAAACGAGGCTTCTGGTGGAGTCACATGCTGTGGATTTTCTACCCCAAATCCAACTTCTTCAACCTTGATGAGTACAAAAAAGCGGCACCAGATTTAGCTAAAGATGCTTACTACCGTTGGCTGGATAAATATTTCTTGTTCTTACAAATTCCTGTTGCGCTGCTATTGTATGCGATCGGCGGTTGGTCATTTGTAATTTACGGCGTGTTCGTGCGGGCTGTGATTCTGTGGCACAGCACTTGGCTGATCAATTCTGCCAGTCACATCACTGGCTATCGCAGCCACGAATCGGATGACAACTCGCGCAATCTCTGGTGGGCGGCTCTGCTCACTTATGGCGAAGGCTGGCACAACAATCACCATGCTTATCCCAATGTCGCTAAAGGTGGTTGGCAGTGGTGGGAAATCGACATGACTTGGTGGTCGATTCAATTATTACAGAAGCTCGGTTTGGCAAAACGCGTAATTTTACCACCGACTAATTAGTCTTTGATTTCAGCTAGTCTGCCACCTGTGCGGACTTTAATATAAAGATCGAAGGGAGGGGCAATTGATGAATTGTCCCTCCCTTTTATCTCATCGTGGCTAAACTGTTGATGTATTGATGTAAATGCTCGATCGCTCGATCGAGATACAGATCGGTGCCGTATAATTTGCTCATCATAATGGCACCCTCGATCGTGACCAGAATAATTGTCGAAACTTGTTCGCGATCGATAGTATCGAGGATTTCATTTTGGCGAATGCCTAGCTCGACAATGCTATCGATCGTCGCGCGAATCTCATTGACAGCTCCTTGGACGTGCAGTCGCAATCGGGGATTGGTATCGTCGCTTTCGACAGCAGTATTCAAAATCGGACATCCACCCACCGCGATTGGCTCTGTGGTGAAGCCGCGAAAAGTATCGATAAAAGCATTCAATCGATCGATCGCCGTATTGGCCGCGCCTACTTTGGCCATAACAGCTTCTAGAATCAATCCCAGCGTATAGTCAAATGCGGCAACTGCGATCTCTTCTTTACTTTTAAAGTGATGATAAAAACCACTTTTTCGCAATCCACTCAGCTTCATAATTTCGCTAATGGAAGAGCCTGCGTAACCATTTTGGTTGAAACTAATTGCAGCTTTTTCGATAATTATTTGCTTTGTCTGTTTGGCTTTCGACACTGCAATTAAACTGACTTTTGAAATATTAGTTAATATTTTACTGCGATCTAAATAGTCATGTCAATCTCGCTAGCTAGTTTTCAGGAGATTAGTCATAGCAGAGAGACCCCCAGCTAAAACTCAAGTTATCTCTAGTTGCACTCGACAGAATCGACAGATCTCTTGCCAAATCTGCTCGCTAAGGTCGGTAAGCTGATGGTCGCTATCCCACTCTAACAGCTCTACCCACTCCCGTCCTTTAGCAAAATCGTGGCTAGCAGAAATCGGAATTACATCATCATGAATGCCATGAATAATTAGAGTGGGCAGGACACGATCGATCGCAGAAAGAGGATATTTACGAGTGTCAACAAGGAAATCGTAATGTAGGGGTAATAGACTTTTGACAGCATGATGATAAATGGGCAGATAGCCAGTAGATTGCCACGAATTTAACGCTTTTTCGCCAATTTTCGGTAGCCAATGATACGGAAAATCAAACGCAGGTGCAAGTAATATCAATTTTTCAACATGCACATAATCTTGCGCGATAATTGTTGAGATCCAGCCGCCTAAACTCGAACCAATTAGGGTAATTGGTGAGCCATCTGTGGGAAACAGATCGACAACTTGAGCGATTTGTCGAGAAATGGTCAAATGAGTAAAGTCATCCCGATTGAGATCGGGGACTTGTAACTCAATCCCAATGCTGGCAAACCGTTCGCGAATATATCTAGCTTTGGTGGAACCAGGGCCAGATGCAAAACCGTGTAAGTAGATATACATTTGCTATGGGAGTAAAAACGGAAATAATTTACCCCGTTTTTGTCCATAACAGACGAACGAGATAAATAACTCAAGTATCTACTATCCACTATTTAGCGACCGTTACTCCGATTTTGACGGCGTTGTTGGATTAACTGCTGCCATTTGACACGCTGTTCGGGAGTGAGAATCTCTCGAATTGCCAGCGTATTCTCAAAGTTGGCATCGGCAATCTCGCGCTGCAACGTTTGCACCTGTTGGCGTTTTTGACGCACCAAATCGGCACTCGCATTGCTCTGAAGCAGTTGGTTGAGTTCCTGTCTGGCTGCTTGCAACGCTTGACGGCGTGCTTGGGTTTTACCCCGAGCATTTTTCTGGATTTGTTGGAGCCGCCGGATCTGATCGGGTGAGAGGTTGAGTTCTTTTACTAGATTACCCACTCCACCTGCGGGAATCTTAAGTTCGTTATTAGTCGATCGATTATTATTCTGAGACAGTAGTAGCTCGGCGCGTGTGGGCGAAATGGTTGTAGCGAGCGTGAATAAAATTGGCAAGAACGTCAGCAGCCGAAAGCGAGACATAGGAATTCGATCGAGGTTGATAATATGATTAGACTGAGGCAGAATCTAAAAAGTTCACTCTGGTAGTCTACAGCGTAAATTTAGTACTATTTAGCGGGGAGCGGGGGAAAGAAATAGTTGGTTGATTTCTGCCGCTTAATACTAGTGATTATCGATCGGGTGTAAGATTTTGACGGTAAATAAGAGCGAACATCGATACTCGCGCCCAAATGCTACGCCACTGATTCGTCACTCCCCACTCCAGCTATCCGTGCAAAATCCTGGGTAAAATAGATCCAGTACCGCATCGATCGAAGCCCGATTTGGCACAGCCGACGCTTCGCGATCGCATATTACTGTCAGAAATATAGAATTTCCGGGGATACCCATGTCTAACGCCGAACAGCCAGAGAAAATCCATCTACCCAAAACCAGCGAATCGGAAACCCTCAAAAAAATTAGACACACCACCTCCCATATCATGGCGATGGCGGTACAGAAGCTGTTTCCCAAGGCTCTGGTGACGATCGGCCCCTGGATCGAAAATGGGTTCTACTACGATTTTGATAGCCCTGATGCCTTTACAGACAAGGATCTGAAGACAATTCAGAAAGAGATGATTAAAATCGTCAATCAGAAATTGCCAGTCGTGCGGGAAGAAGTCTCTAGAGCCGAAGCCGAGACTCGAATTTCCGCACTCAACGAACCCTACAAATTAGAAATCCTCGCCGGATTACAAGAACCGATTACCCTCTATCACCTCGGCGATAAGTGGTGGGACTTGTGCGCGGGGCCGCATCTAGAAAATACTGGCGATCTCAATCCCAAAGCCTTTAAACTCGAAGCAGTAGCAGGTGCTTACTGGCGTGGTGATGAAACCAAGGCGCAATTGCAGCGCATTTACGGTACTGCATGGGAAACTCCCGAACAGCTTGCCGAATACGAACGCCGCAAGGAAGAAGCAATCCGCCGCGATCACCGCAAACTCGGTAAAGAACTCGGTTTATTTATCTTCTCCGATCTCGTCGGCCCTGGGCTGCCATTATGGACGCCCAGAGGCACATTATTGCGGAGTATCCTCGAAGACTTCCTTAAAAAAGAGCAGACTAAACGTGGATATTTACCTGTCGTTACGCCGCATATTGCCAAAACCGATTTATTTATGAAGTCGGGACACAGGCAGAAATATAAGGAAGATATGTTCCCCATTATGGCGGACAATCTCGAAGATATCGCTGCCGACAATGGCTTTGTGATGAAGCCGATGAATTGTCCGTTCCACATTCAAATATATCAAAGTGAATTGCGTTCCTATCGGGATTTACCGATTCGATACGCGGAATTTGGCACGGTTTATCGGTACGAACAATCCGGCGAACTCGGCGGATTAACTCGCGTGCGCGGCTTTACAGTCGATGATTCGCACCTATTTGTAACTCCCGAACAATTAGATGCAGAGTTTCTCAGCGTTGTCGATCTGATCCTGTCGGTATTTGAGAAACTGCGCCTAAAAAACTTTAAAGCACGGTTGAGTTTTCGCGATCCAGATTCTGATAAATATATCGGTACGGATGATACTTGGAACAAAGCCGAAAACGCGATTCAACGTGCTGTTGAAAAGTTGGGAATGCCACATTTTATCGGTATTGGCGAAGCAGCTTTTTATGGCCCCAAACTCGATTTTATCTTTAGCGATGCACTCGATCGCGAGTGGCAATTGGGTACAGTTCAGGTAGATTATATTCTCCCCGAACGATTCGAGCTAGAATACATCGACGAACACAGCAGCCGTCAACGTCCGGTAATGATTCACCGCGCGCCATTCGGTTCGCTCGAACGGTTGATCGGGATTCTAATCGAAGAGTATGCTGGTGATTTCCCACTATGGATGGCTCCAGTCCAAATGCGTTTGGTTGCAGTAGCTCAAGATTTCTTGCCCTTTGCTAAAGATGTTTGTGCGAAGTTAGTTGCCCTCGGCGTGCGCGCTGAAGTAGATACTAGTAACGAACGCTTGGGTAAGATGATCCGCAATGCAGAGAAGGCCAAAATTCCCGTTGTGGGCATCGTCGGTGGTAAAGAGGTAGAAGACAACACGATTAGCATTCGCACTCGGATTGGGGGCGAATTAGGAGCGATTGGCGTTGATGAAGTAGTGAAGAGAATTGTGGATTCGATCGGGAATTTTAGCGATTTCTAAAGATCGATTCGGAGTGAGGCGAATTTAATGCACCTCACTCCAGAATATAATTTCTGTAGTAGGATAATCACCAGATAATAACAGCCTACAGAGATCGCCTTTTATCAATTTTTTGATACCTTGACCATCAATATTTTCAACAGCCTCTACCACTACACTACCGAATACGGCCTGCTCGCTATTATAGAAAGTGGAGTGCTTCGGCCTTCGTTAACTAAGCCAAATGGGAGAGATGTCTTGTTAGGTGAAGGTCAGTATTTTACAAGTATTGCGCCAGAAACGATCGCTAAGAACTAGGTGGAATGGGTTTGTGCGATCGGCAACTAACAGAATCAGACATACAAATAGCCGCTGTCATCGATCTGAATGAATTTGAATCAGTCTGGAAATTGTCTAGTCAAGATCGGTACTCAAGTGCTAAATTTTAAATTTTTATGACCGAAACAACCGCGAATAAATTGCCTTCACCCGTAGTAATTGACTTACTTAGTAATGATGGTGCCAATGCACTAGCAGGAGATCGCGAACAAAATCTCAAAACGATCGCGCGTCAAACGGGAGCGAAACTGGTATTGCGCGGACAGGAATTAATTATCGATGGCATGGCGGCAGAAATCGATCGGGCGAGCCAGTTAATCGAGCTACTACAGCCCTTGTGGCAAGTGGGTAAGGCAATTTCATCTGTAGATGTTCGGGCAGCCTTACAAGCCTCAGCAACGGGCGGAGAAACGCAACTAAAATCGATGCAAACTGAGGTACTGGCGACTACTCGCAAGGGCGATCGCATTCGACCGAAAACGGCGGCTCAGTGGCAATATATTCAAACCATCCGCCAGCACGAGCTGACATTTTGTATCGGCCCTGCGGGGACAGGTAAGACATATCTAGCGGCAGTTCTAGCCGTTCAAGCTTTATTAAATGGCGAATGCGAACGCTTGATTCTGACGCGTCCCGCCGTCGAAGCTGGCGAGAAATTAGGCTTTTTGCCAGGAGATCTCCAGCAAAAGGTCGATCCATTTTTACGCCCGTTATACGATGCTTTGCATGAATTTATCGATGCCGATAAAATTCCGTTGTTAATCGAGAAAGGCACGATCGAAATCGCCCCTTTAGCATACATGCGCGGACGCACTTTGAGTAATGCGTTTGTAATTGTAGATGAAGCGCAAAATACCACTCCCGCACAGATGAAAATGCTGCTAACGCGGATTGGCTTTCGATCGAGAATGGTCGTCACTGGCGATGTTACCCAAACCGATTTACCCTCTTTTCAAACATCGGGATTAGTCGTCGCTCAACGCATTTTACAAAATATCGAGGGGATTGGTTTTTGTTACTTTAATAAAAGCGATGTCGTCCGTCATGCCTTGGTAGAGCGGATCGTCGCTGCTTACGAGCAGGCAGAGGGTTAGGGTTTAGGCTTTTTTAGTTGCTAGTCCATCTAATAAAAAACCGACAAATACCGATGCAACCCCGTCATCGATCGAGGTGTTTTCTGGTAACAACATATTGGTTTGATAAGCGATCGAAATTACCGCGACTCCATGCACCATCGCCCAGATCGATTTCGTCATTTGGTGCGGATCGCCAGCAATTAAGGTGTGATTTTCTTGCCCAGATTTAACCAGCTCGAATAAGCAGTTGAGGGCTACTTGCGAGGCTGCTAGCAAGCTCGGATATTTCTCGACTTCATAGGGACGAAACATCACTTGCAAGTGGTTGGGACGATCGAGTGCAAAGCGGATATAGGCATTGCTGGCGGCAATTAATCGTCCATAAGTACTAGTATCTGCTGTCGCGATCGCCGACTCGATTTCCATTGCTAGTAGCCTAAAGCCTTCTTCGGCAATCTCTGCTAGCACGGCTTCTTTGTCGGCAAAATGCATATATGGTGCATTGTGGCTCACCCCAGCTCTTTGCGCCATTTTCCGCAAACTGAGCGCGTGGGTACCTTCCTCTGCTAACAGTTCGGTGGCGACTTTTATTAACGTGTTGCGTAAATTTCCATGATGATATTTAGCCATTTGCCGCTCCTTATATTGACAGTGCCAATATGCAAGCGTTATATTGACACTGTCAACTTAACATGTCTTTGTCGCCCGTGTTTGACGACAACGATCGCCACTAAGTTGGTTAGTGCCACACTGGAGGTAATGTCATGAAGTTTAGTCACACGCTGAAAACGGCTGCTACACCAGAACGGATTTGGGCAATCTGGATCGATGTCGAAAATTGGTCGCAATGGGACACCGAATTAGTTGATGCCGATCTGGATGGTGCCTTTGTGCTGGGTGCGATCGGGAGATTGAAGCCAAAAACAGGGCGAGTTAGTAAGTTCGAGATCTCGCAATTTAATCCCGGTAAGAGCTATACCTTTACGATCGGACTACCATTATGTAGTTTACAGGTGCATCGCTATTTGAGCGATCGAGTAGATGGGACATACTTCACCCACGAAGTATCATTTCAAGGGTTGCTCGGCTGGTTATTTGGCTTATTATTAGGCCGCAAGTTTCAATCGGTATTGCCCAGCGTGATGGCAAATGTAGCGCGAATTGCCGAAAGTTAGCGTCGGCTCGATCGCCGTGGAGATGAATCCAGATGCGGTATACTTATTGGGGTTGACAAGTTTTAAAAAGTTTTGGGAATCGACCTGCGTAGTTACGTTTTTATCGATCGGTTGCAACGCCAACATGCTGCATATTTGGGGACTGAAGCCCAAGGTTTTTTGCCATTGCCAGCAGATTCCTCATTGTGGATCGAAGTTTCGCCTGGGGTCGAAATCAACCAAATGATGGACATCGCCCTCAAATCTGCCCAAGTCAGACCAGGAGTGCAGATCATCGAGCGGTTGTATGGATTGATGGAAATTCATGCTAGCAGTCAGGGTGACGTTCATGCCGCCGGACAGGCGATTTTGGCATATTTGGGAGTACGCCAGTCTGATTGTCTCAAGCCGCGCGTCATTTCGAGTCGGATCATTCGCAATATTACCGCCCATCATACTCAGATGATCAACCGCAGTCGGCGGGGAAATATGATTCTGGCGGGACAAACGCTATATGTGTTGGAAGTAGAGCCTGCGGCATATGCGGCAATTGCAGCCAATGAAGCCGAAAAATCTGCATCGATTAATATCCTCCAAATTTCGGCTGTCGGTGTATTCGGGCGGCTATATTTGGGTGGTGAAGAACGGGATATTAAGGCGGCGGAGGCGGGAATTTTGGCATCGTTAGAGAGCTTACCGGGGCGTCCGTTTCCAGACAATGCGAAGCAGGAGTAGGAAATGGGTGTGAGTGCAGAAGACATGTTGCGGCGTGGTGCGGTGGCATGGTTGAAGTGGCGACAGCAGCAGCTAGAAGTGCCAGATTTGAGCGATGCTAGCTTAATGGATTTGAATTTGCGCGGAGCAGATCTCCACGATGTCAATCTCCGCCGTGCGGATTTGAGTGGTGCTAAGTTGGTAGCGGCCAACTTGAGGGGGGCAAATCTCAGTAATGCGATCCTCGATCGAGCGGATCTGGTCGATGCTAATTTACAATCGATCGAGACGATCGCGGGTAGTGCCAAAGGTGCCGATTTACGGCGCGCGAATCTGAGTGGGGCGAATTTGATGGGCAGTAACTTTAGCTACACCGATTTGCGCGATGCCCATCTTGCAGCAGTAAATGCGATCGCGATCGATCTTACTGCTGCCAAGTTACGTGGCGCGGATCTCGATGGGATTAATTTACATCGTGCCACGCTCAGTTATGCCAATTTAGTCCAAACTAATTTAGCTAATGCCGATCTGACTCGATCGATATTAGCGGAAACAGAACTCGGTTCGGCACATTTATATCGTGCTAATTTGACCGAAGCGCGGCTGAGTCGCGCGCATTTAGTCAGTGTTTATGCCGTATGCGCCAATTTCGATCGAGCCATGCTGGCTAATGCCGATCTCTCGTGGGCGCAATTGAACAAAACTATCTTTACAGGCGCGCAGCTTCAGCAGACAAAATTGCGAGGTGCCAATTTAGCTGGTGCCGATTTAACTGGTGCCGATTTAACTGGTGCCGATTTAACTAGTGCCAATCTCAGTTATACCAATCTCCAGCAGACGATCTTGGCAGATGCCGATTTGACTGAAACGGTGTTTACGGGAGCGATTCGATAGAGATTAGGGGGACGCTTGCCTCCAAGAATTCTCGATCCTCTGACTTCTCAAGCTGTCAGTCATTTAATTTATTTGTCTTCTCCCCGCTCCCCGCTCCCCGCATTCAAGAGATCGAAAGGCAAGGGCAGCTCATCCACCAGATTTTACCGGATTTACCACTCGACAGAGTGAAGTTATGAATTAGAGCACCCAATATCTCGATCTAATCATGAACAAAGCTGTTATCGCTAGTATCGTCGCAGGCGGAATGTGGGGAAATATCGTGGCTCCGTCAGTGCCACCAGCAATGGCTCAAAGCCTTCCTAGCGTCCAACCAACAGCAACAACCCCAAATCCGATCGGGATCGAGTTATTAGATGCTGGAGCCGAACCTCGGCGAGAATTGAAATTTACACCAGCAATTAATAGTAAACAGACGATGACGATGACCATGGACATGTCGATGGAGATGACCATCGGTGAAACACCGATTCCCAAGACACCGCTTCCCAAAATGGTCTTGAATGTGGATTCTACCGTCAAGCGTGTCGATCCTTCGGGCGATATTCATTGTCAGTTTGCCTATAGCGATCTCCAAGCTATCGGTAATCCCGATACCGCACCAGAATTGTTGGCAGCCATTCAAAAGAGCCTCAAAAGTCTAGTCGGCATCAAGCTAGACATGGTAATTGGCGGGAACGGACAGGTTAAGTCTAAAAAACTAATTATCCCCAAAACTGTCGATCCAAAACTGAAAAATCTTCTCGAACAATTCGATCGATCGATGTCCGATCTGTCTACCCAACTACCGACAGAACGGGTTGGATTGGGTGCTAAATGGCGGATAAATAACTCGATAAAGATCTCTGGCATCAATTTAGTGCAGTCGGCAACCTCTGAAATTGTCGAAATCGACAACATGGGAGTGAAAATTAAAACGCAGATGACCCAATCCGCGCCCCCACAAGACTTGAACATTCCAGGCACCACCCCAGACGTCAAAAGTCGGTTAACTTCGATGGCATCTAGCGGTGAAGGTAGCTATCTGCTACGCTTCAACTCGCTCTTACCCGTCACAGGCAAGTTCGCCGCCAAGACTGATAGCAAACTGTCCGTCCAATCTGGCTCCAAGGAACCACCCACCGATATGTCTACCAAAATCTCGATCGATCTGGATTTTGATAGTAAGTAGGCTTTAGGCTTTAGGCTTTAGGCTTTAGGCTTTAGGCTTTAGGCTTTAGGCTTTAGGCTTTAGGCTTTAGGCTTTAGGCTTTAGGCAGCGTCGCTGCCGTGTTGGCAAGCAGATAACGAGCGTAATCTTACCCATTACCCATCCACCCATCTACTATTTTTTCAAGCAAATCCCGATTTGCTTGTTTTTTTTTGACTAGTTCTGGGAACAATAGTGATGTATGGATCGGGAACAGCTAAAATTTAGCTCTCGATCGGAGCTGAGTTTGTCGGAATAAGATGTGGTGGATTGCGCTGCATTGAATACCTTTGACGATCTCGATCGCACCTATTTTATCGATCTCTATCTATAATAATTACCAAGTATTTACATCAGATTCTCGCCAAATTTAATTCACCTTAAGCTGCGGACACGCATCGATCGGCTATCGATTTTAAATATTTAATATATGAACGATTGCATGTAACTAACTAAATGAATATCTTGAATAGAGTGATGGTGAACAGATAATGTTGCAAGGTAGTGAAAAATCAGTCGAGCTTAGCTTTAAAGATCTAATTCTAGAACTAAAAAAGATTAAAACACAGTCTTTGAGTGGTAACTTGACTGTAAAAGTAGAAACCCACCCCAATTGGATGTTCTCATTTCGATTGGGACGTTTGGGCTGGGTCGATGGTGGCATTGAGCCAATTAGTTGTTGGCAAAGAAATTTAACTTTGGCCCAACTCGATTTACCTCCAGAGAAGCTAGCAGAAATTAATAATCCTAATAAGACTTCTTTAGATTCGCACGTTTTAGCAGAATTATTAGTTGAAGAACTAATCGATCGCGATAAGTGTGCTAATTTAGTTGCCAGAATGACTATCGAAAGTTTATTCGATATCATTCAGTTCAGTCAGCATAGCGGCAATCGCTTATCTTATCAATTTAGTCAGATTGGAGCTAGTAATAGTCAGCTAAATCTAATTTTACCACTACTTGAAATCGAACCGATTCTGACTAAATCGATTCAAACATGGCAAGAATGGTCGAATGTAGGATTGGCAGCCTACGCGCCTAGTTTATTTGCCATTGTCTCTAAATCACTCGATGTTACTCAATTAGCAAACAACCCCGATTTGCATCATACCGTATTGTCGATCGATGGCAATCGTTCGCTTCGTAGTTTGGCAGCCAACAGTCGCCAATCGGTAATTAATTTCACGAGTACGCTGCTGCCTTTACTGCGTGCGGGTTTTATTAATTTATCGAGCCAATCTAAATCGAGAGTAACTAGAATTAGTAGCTCAGATCTTACTACTAGCCAATTAAGCGGTCACCTCAGCAACCAACTGAGCAACCAACTAAGTAACCAACTAAGCAATCAAGTCGGCGATCGATCTGGTATTCCCCAAAATCCACCCTTAGCAGCAATCCCATCAGAAAAACAGAGTCCATTAATTGCTTGTATTGACGATAGTATCTTGATTTATCAATCTCTCGAACGGATTTTGACAGAGCATGGCTATCGTTCGTATGGAGTGCAAGATCCGCTCAAAATTATGCCTAGCTTGATTAGAAACAAACCAGATTTTATTTTCTTGGATTTGTTGATGCCCATAACCAATGGGTATGAAGTCTGCGAACAAATTAGAAAAACGCCCAGTCTCAAACATATTCCCGTCATTATCTTGACTGGTAAAGATGGGTTGATCGATCGAATGAGATCGAAAATGGTTGGCGCGACTGGCTTTCTAGGTAAGCCAGTAGATGCAGATTCAGTTTTAAAAATGATCGATAAATATCTTGTTATAGGTAAATAATTATGAGTCAGATTTTAATCGTTGAAGATAGTAAGTTAGAAGCAGATAAACTTAAGAAATGTTTGGAAGGACAAGGGTTTTCTATTCTTGTAGTTACAAGTGGTGAAGAAGCCGAAATTAGGCTTAAAACATTTAAGCCTAATTTAATCGTACTAGATGTGATTTTACCTGGTGAAAGTGGCTTCGAGCTATGTCGAAAACTCAAAACCGAACCCGCTACTCAAAGTATCCCGATCGTGATTTATTCGACTAAAGATAAGCAAATCGATCGCACTTGGGGAGATATGAGCGGTGCTGATGCTTATCTGAGTAAAACTGTCGATGAGCCAACTCTATTACAAACAGTCAATCGCTTATTGGGTTGAAATAAGATTCAGATTTATGAGTGATAAATTATGAGTAAAATTATCGATCGAGCGTCACCATCTTCGAGCAGCCAACAACTGTTGGCTCGTCAATCTGAATCTGATGCCCAGGAGCGGTTTCTCGGTTTTACGATCGGCGATGATTTAAATGCTTTGATTCCGTTAATCGATCTTCAGGCGACTATCAAAATTTTATTGTCAGAAATTTTGCCAGTACCACAAATGCACGAATCATTACTGGGCATTATTAATTATGGTGGTAAAGCTACTTGGGTACTAGATTTAGCACATCTGATGGGTGGCAATGGTTACCTCAAGACCCCAGAGTTGACAACTGGAATGGGGATGTTATTTCAGATCCACAATGAAACGGTCGCCATGTTAATCGATCGAGTCGGGACGATCGAAACATACAATTTCCAACAATGCTTGCCGATTGGTGAAACCATGTTTACCGAGCAAATGCGGCTATTTTTAGCTGGCTATTTTATCGATGAGAAACAACAGTCGCGAGTAGTTATCGATCTTCAGCAGGTAATTCGCGCCATTATTTAGATTGAAATAGTTACATCGAAAGAATACCTAAACCTATCACGATTCGGTAGATAAAAACTAGTAGTTATTACATAAAAATATTGCCATGTTAAAAAATATCTTTAGTTCGGCAGACGATCGCTCCGACAAAGCTACCGATCCTCTCAATCCTGTCACTCTACCTTCACAACAACCGATGTCTAATCCAGATCGCGCTGCCATGACTAGCACTAATACCAAGCAACAATTATTATCGCTACTTCAAGAGACTCAGGCTAAGCTTGAAACCGCCAATAGTCCCAACTCCGAATCACTGCGCCAAAACATTCGCAAAGCCAGAGAATTAGCCGGATTTTTGACCGTACCGGGTACCAATCCGCAGCCGCAGAGCGCGCCTGCATCTGCGGGAATCGACCCCGAAAAAATTTATCAAATCGCAACTAGAATCAGACAGGCTACATTACCGCTAGCGGCATTCAATAGTGCGGTTGCTGATATCAAAGCATTGCTCAATGCCGATCGCGTCCTGATTTACCAGTTGACTGGAGCTGGCATGGGTCGGTCGATCGCTGAAGCCGTCCAAACAGGCTTGACACCCACCCTCAATACCGAAATCCCCCAAATTGGCTTTGGCTTCGAGCAACTTACCGACGAGCGCACCCAACGGACGATCGCGTTAATTAATAGCGAAACCAGCCCTTACCAAAAGCAAATTTTGGAACAGTACCAGGTGCAGGCGACAATTGCCGTACCGATTTTAATTAACGGTTACTCGGCAGCTACCGATAGCTATAGCTTGGGTAGAGTCTGGGGTTTATTAGTCGTCCATCAATGCGATCGCCCGCGCATGTGGTCGGAAGCGGAAACCACTTGCCTATCGCAATTATCTCTAGAACTGACGCTGGCAGTCCAGCCCAATCAACCCCTGCTGCAATTATCCCAACGCCGCGACCTGTTAGCTGCGATCGAGATCGAAGCACAGGAATTGATGCAGACTACCCTCGACAATATCCGCCACAACCTCCAAGCCGATCGGGCGATGGTTGTCGCTTACAATCCAGACTGGAGCAGTACTGTTATTGCCGAATCTGTCGGCGTCAACTGGGCCAAAGCGGGCACCTCACTAGATTTAGATTACTCGATTAATAACGAGAATTACAAGCCTTATTACGTCGTCAACGACATTCAAGCCAAAGGATTCGATCGCTGCTTATTAGAATCCCTCGAACCGCTGCAAATGAAAGCGTACATCGTGGTTCCAGTCTTGAAAAACAACCAATTGGTCGGCATGTTGGGCATCTACCAAAACTCTGGCGCGCGCAACTGGCAAGAGTCCGAACTCAATGCTATGCTCGAATATGCCAAAACATTTAGCTTCCCGATCCAGCAAACCACCAGCCGCCGTCTCGCCCAGTTTCAGACCAAAAAAATGGAGCAGCGGCTGCAACGGGAACGGGGACTCTCCAAACTCCAAGAGCGGCTCCGCAGTGCTAAAGATGAGAAAACTGTCTTTCAAGTCGCCACTCAAGATGGACGCAAATTGCTCGAAACCGATCGATTAGCGATCTATCAGTTCGATCCCGATTGGGGCGGTCGCTTTATCGCCGAATCCGCCGCACCGGGATGGGTAGACTTGATCGAAACCGTCCATATCGTCCAAGATACCTTTCTTCAACGCACCCAAGGCGGTCGGTACAAAGATGGCGAATGTTTTGCCGTCGATGATATCTACACCGTCGGTCACCAAACTTGTCACGTCCAACTATTAGAACAGTTTGAAGCTCGCTCTTATATGCTCGCGCCGATCTTTGGTGCCGATCGCAAACTGTGGGGACTAATTGCGGCTTATCAAAATGCCCACGTCCGTAAATGGCAAGAAGAAGAAGTCGAAACCCTGCGTCAAATGGGTCTGCAAGTCGGGATTGCCATCGAGCAGATCGATTATATCAAGCAACTCCAAAAACGTGCCGATCAAGAGCAAACCATCAACCGGATTACCGAGCGCATCCGCCAATCGCTAGTCGTCGATGATGTCTTCGCTAGTGTCGTTCAAGAAATCCGCCAAGCCTCCAAAGCCGATCGCGCGGTTGTCTATCAGTTTAATGAAGATTGGAGCGGTCAAGTTATCGCCGAATCTGTCGGGAGTGGCTGGGTATCGCTGTTAGTCGAGCAAGCTAAAGATGAAGTCTTAGCAGGCAACCGAGCGACTAACGATCGCTGCATCCTCCGCAAATGGGCGCAAAAAGATATCACCGAAGAAGATACTTACCTCCAAAGTACCAAAGGCGGTAAATATGCCCAAGGTTCCAAATCGACCGCAGTTGATGATATTTATGCCAAAAACTTCCCCGATTGCTACATTCAGTCGCTCGAAAAATATCAAGCCAAAGCTTATATCCTCGCACCGATTTTCAAAGGTGGTAACCTCTGGGGTCTGCTCGGTGTTTACCAAAATGATGCACCGCGCATCTGGGATGACTCCGAGCGTTCGGTCATCGAACAAGTCGCCCTCCAAATTGGCGTTGCGCTGCAATTAGCTGAATACCTCGAACGCGTTCGTACTCAAGAACAGGAACTCTCCCAAATTGTCGATCGAGAGCGCGCTAACCGCCAAGAATTGGAACAAGAGGCTCTGCGAGTCCTCAAAGCGATCGGACCCTCCTTCCGAGGCGATTTAACCGTCCGTGCGCCGCTATCTGAAACCGAGATCGGCACGATCGCCGATGGTTACAATACCACCATCCAAAGTCTGCGCGAACTAGTGCGCCAAGTTCAGACCGCCGCGATTAGCGTGAGTGAGACTTCGAGCGAAAACAACCTGTTGGTTAACAATCTCTCGGCTCAAGCACAACAAGAACTCGAACAACTCGATCGCGCCTTGGTGCAAGTAGATCTGATGGCCGCTTCTAGTAAAGAAGTTGCCGAATTTGCCCAAAAAGTCGAACAAGTCGTCCAATCGGCCAACCGCACCGTTCAAAACGGTGACACGTTGATGGAAAGCACAGTGGAAGAGATTCTGGAAATCCGCTCCACCGTATCGACAACTGCTAAGAAAATCAAACGTCTGGGTGAAACCTTCCAGAAGATTTCTAAAGTTGTCAACCTGATCGAAAACTTCGCCACCCAAACCAACCTACTCGCACTAAATGCTTCGATCGAAGCCACCCGTGCGGGTCAATACGGTAAAGGTTTCGCAGTGGTCGCCGATGAAGTTCGCTCCCTGGCTTACCAATCTGCCAATGCAACCACCGAAATCGAACGCTTAGTAGATGAAATCCGGATCGACACCAACGACGTTACCGAAGCCATGGAAATCGGGATCGCTCAAGTCGTCCAAGGCACCAACTTAGTCAACGAAACCAGACAGAGCCTCAGCGAGATCGTAGTTGCCACTGGCCAGATCAGCGAACTCGTCAAAGCCATCAGTCAATCTGCGGGTACTCAAACCAAACAGTCCCAAAAACTGAGCGAAGCAATGATCGACGTCGCCACGATCGCCAATCTCAGCTCCGACAGCGCACTCCAAATCTCCGAATCTTGTCAACAGCTCATTGCCACTTCGCAAGTGTTGGAGACTAGCGTGAGCCGATTTAAGGTGGACTAGGGAATAGGGAATAGGGAATAGGGGATAGGGAATAGGGATTAGACAAATAGGACGGACGCTAGCGTCCTAAACCTAAAGACTCAAACCTAAAATCCTATCCTCTATCCCCTAAGTATCCCTAACCTCTAACCCTTCCCCTATCCCCTATCCCCTATCCCCTATCCCCTAAATGACCACCGACGATCTAGATTTTCAAGAGTCACTCGATCGATACTTTGAGATCGAAGCGGCGGAATTATTACAAACGATCGAACAAACACTCCTGAGTCTGGTTCAAGAAAAAACGATCGAGCGCGTCCATACTCTCATGCGTGCAGCGCATACGATTAAGGGTAGTGCGGCCAATTGTGGTTTCAAAACGATCGAAACGATCGCCCATCACCTCGAAGATGTCTTCCAGGCACTATATCCACCCGAATTAGAGATCGATCCCGAACTGGGACTGCTCTTAATGGAAGGTTACGATTGTCTGTACGATCCTTTGAGCGCGTTGTTGGCGGGAGTTCCCTACGACGAAGCCGCGACCCTCGAGCGAACGGCAGCATTATTTGCGAGGTTACAAACTCATTTAGGCGACTTTTTTGGGCGAGAGACACCATTACCGACCGCCGCCGAACTCGGTTTTGATGTAATCGGCTCGATTTTTACCGATAGCATCCCACAAGATCTCGAAGATCTCTCGATCGCGATCGCCAGTCAAAATGTGGGTAGGGTAAAAGAGAGTCTCAACTCGTTAGCCGAATTTTTATTGGAGTTGGGTGGCTCTTATAGTCTCCCTGGTATTGCGGCGATCGCCAAGACGACGCTAGCCGCTGTAGAGCGTCATCCAGGCAGAGTGCTAGAGCTAGCACCGATTGCCTTGGCCAATTTTCAACAAGCCCAAATCGCGATCGTCGGTGGCGATCGATCGGTTGGTGGTGAAGTATCATTTGAATTAGCAGCTTGGGGTGACTCTCAGACCCTGACAACAGCTCCAGCCACAGATGAATCTAGTTCCGCCGAATGGTTATCGTTAGTCGATAACGACACTACCACCGCCAAAGCCCCGACTGCCGAATCAAATGCTTCAGAATGGCTCTCCTTAGTCGATAACGATACTACCACAGCAGCCACAACTACGAGCGATGCGGCTGCTTCGGAATGGTTATCGTTAGTCGATAACGACACTACTACCGCCGAAACCACGACTGCCGAATCAAATGCTTCGGAATGGCTCTCCTTAGTCGATAACGATACTACCACCGTAGCCACAACTACGAGCGATGCGGCTGCTTCGGAATGGTTATCGTTAGTCGATCGTGACACCACTCCCGCCGAAACCACGACTGTCGAATCAAATGCTTCGGAATGGTTATCGTTAGTCGATAATGACATTACTCCGGCTGAAACTACAACTACGAGCGATGTGGCTGCTTCGGAATGGTTATCGTTAGTCGATAACGACACTACTCCCGAAATTTACGACGAACCGCAAGAGCACGCTCGATTGCATCAGATCGTCGATGCCGATTTAGAGATTGTTGAGATTGGAGCGTTCGAGCCAGATCGGACAGAATATCTCATCGAAGCAACCGATAGCTCGCAATTGGCGCATATCTCTACACCCAACTCCCAGCTAGCTCTGACTACTCAATCGGGAATCGATCGCATTTTCCAATCGATTTGGCTCGGACAGCTAGAAGCCACTGCCGAAGACCTCAATCCGCCAGCACCAGAGCGGATGGTACCAGAGCGCGAAGCAGCACCCGATGCGCTAGTAAGCGTGCGCGTAGCCACAGTCCAACTCGAACGGCTCAGTCATGCCATCGGCGAACTGACGATCGACGATAACCAACAATTCCTCCGCGCCGAGCAATTACAAAGACTCGCCCAATCTACCGTCGAACAATACCGTCGCTGCGAGCAAAAGCTGCGTCTAGTCAGCGATTGGGCCGATAAAAATGCCGCGATCGACGAACGCCAAAAACTGGCATCGCGGCGCAAACAATCTACCAAAAATAAAACTAAAAAAGGCAAAAAAGCAGCCAATGAGATCGTCGCTCATTTCGATAGTCTCGAATTAGATGTCTATAGCGACTTGAGCATCTCGATCCAAAATCTCACCGACGAGCTGGCCGAACTCGGCCTCAAGGTAGGGAATTTGGCAGAAATGACCCAGAGAGCGCGGATGACCTTGGGCAAACGCAAGCAAATCCTCGCTGATGCCCAGTCGGAACTATTTGAAGCCAGAATGGTGGAAATTGCTGGCGTCCTCAATCGCTTCCCGCGCTTGCTCCAGCAAATGGTCGCCTCTCATCGCAAACCCGCCCAATTACAACTGATCGGTAGCGAAGTTTCGATCGATAAAATTATCGCCGAAAAACTCTACGATCCTTTACTCCACCTAGTTAGGAACGCCTACGACCACGGCATCGAATCGCCAGAAATTCGTGCCAGCCAAGGTAAAGCCCCGATCGGACAATTGACGATCCAAGTCTATCACCAAGGCAACCGCACCAAAATCGAAGTCAGCGATGACGGCCAAGGTTTGAACTGGGATAAAATTCGCCAGCGCGCGATCGATATGCACCTACTGCAAGCCAGTCACGCGGCAACCGAAGCCGAGTTGGCCGAAATTATGTTTGCTCCCGGATTTTCGACCGCTGACAAAGTTAACGATCTTTCCGGTCGCGGCATTGGTTTAGACGTCGTCCGCGACCGAATTGGAGCCTTACAGGGCACGATCGACGTGCGCTCTGTCGCAGGTCAAGGCACCACCTTTGTGATGCAATTCCCCCTCAATCTCACCACCACTCGGTTGATGATTTGTGAGTCCCAAGGCTTCGTCCATGCCCTGCGAGCGGATGCCATTTCGCAAGTATTACTGCCCTCACCCGATCGAATCGTCTCCCAGTCCTTGCTTTCAGACAAAGATTCTTCCACATTTTTACGCTGGGGCGAAGGAGCCGAACAGAAATTAATTCCTATTTATGCAGTCAATAGTCTCCTCGACTATCGGTGCCAAATCGTCGCTGGCGATCTTAGTGCCAGCACGCTGTTCCCCATCCAATCCAAACACAGCACCAACGCCTTACTGTTACTAGAAATCAACGACGATCGCATCTGTCTCGAAGTCAGCCGCATCTTGATGGAGCAAGAACTAGTTGTCAAATCGCTCGGTCAAACCTTTGAATTGCCTAATTATATTCAAGGTTATAGCGTCCTGGGCGATGGCAGTCTGACACTCGCCCTCGATCCTGTAGAACTCATCGCTCGCGTTAAAGCCAGTAACAACCCTGTTACTCAGTCTATCCCCGCGAAATTGCCTACCCTACCAGCAACCACCCAACCCGCATTAGCTCCAGCCAGCGATGTACCCTTGCCCGAAGAAGTAGCATCAACCCTCGGCGATCTCAACAGCCACAATGCCGCTTCCACTGGGCGACAGCTACAAGTCTTAGTCGTCGATGACTCCCTGGTTCAACGCCAAAGCTTGGCTCGCTCCCTCACTAAAGCTGGCTGTCAAGTTATCCAAGCCAGCCACGGACGCGAAGGCATCCTCCGACTCCAAGAACATCCCCGCATTCGCCTGGTAGTTTGCGATATCGAAATGCCCCAAATGAATGGATTCGAGTTTCTCAGCTATTGTCGCCAAGATCCCAAATTCTCTCAAATTCCGATCGTCATGCTCACCACGCGCGGCGGTCAAAAACACCGCGATCTCGCTATGACTTTAGGAGCTAAAGACTACCTTACCAAGCCCCAATCCGATCGAGATTTATTAGACATCATCGCGACACTAGCACAGCCTAGTGAAGTAGGAGTCTAGGATTTAGGCTTTAGGCTTTAGGCTTTAGGCTTTAGGCTTTAGGTTTTAGGCTTTAGGCTTTAGGCTTTAGGCTTTAGGCTTTAGGCTTTAGGCTTTAGGCTTTAGGCTTTAGGCTTTAGGCTTTAGGAACTGCGTTCTCTAAATTCATTACTTCCCCCTCTCCCCCTCTCCCCCTCTCCCCCTCCCCTAGAATGACTTCCTCCCTCCTATCCCAACGGTTAGCTAGTAATAACGAAGATGGCAATACGATCGACGCGATCGTGTTTGCCCTAGCCGATATCGAACAGACACCAATGGCCAACTACCTGTTTGCGATGCCTGTAGCAGCCGTGGAAAAAGCGATCGTCTATCCATCAGAGCGAGCAGTGCTCAGAGATGGGATTGGCATCATGAATTTGGGTGCAGAAACTTTGACAATTGTCGATTTACGCCAAAAATTCGCCTCGATCGATCCGCTCCAGGATTCTTCCAAATTTCTGATCTTATTTCATACCCACGCTGGCGAATTGTGCGCTCTTCCCATCAAAGATGCACCAGTATTAATGGACATCGATCCCGCCATGATTCGATCTCTTCCGCTAGCTTATCGCGAAGTCAATCAGCTTAGTTTTATCTCCCAAATGGCGATCGTCCCGCAAGAAGGTAACCTAGCACCATTACAGATTCTACTCATTGGCTTCGACCCGATCGATCCAAACAGATCGAACAGATCCAGTCACTTGAATTAAGTAGGAATTTAGGCGTCGCTGTCTCGCTTCCATGGTCGGGAGCGACGCATCGAACGGGATGTATTTGTCGAATTCGCTGTAGCCGTTGATGATGCCGAAGGTGGGCACTGCCCACAGAACATGTCGAGTCGTAGCAAAAAGAATTTAAACTGCTTTTATCGATCGCAATCTCTTCACGAATCGATCGTACCCAAATTCTATGAAACGCTGGAATTTTCTGTCGATCGCATTCATTATATGCCGCCTTTCAAAGTTAATTGAATGCGATCGATCTTGGGATAGTGGGCATTGCCCACTATCCCAAGATCGATCTATCTAAAATTTATCGATCGTCAAAATTTACCCTTCAACCTGCTCGAATGCCTTTTGCACCTCTGCGGTGACTTCCGCCGCTTCCTCATCATCGATATCCAATACCGATTGTAATTCTTTCAAAAATACTAGTGCATTTGCCGGAATCTCGCCCGTATCCATATTCATCTTCGCCAACATCGCCGCCGCATAAGCATCCGGTACTAGATCGTCAGGAATCGCTTCATCTGCGGCATTAAATAAAGCACCGAGTCCTTTGTCGGCAGCAATTGCGGTCAAACTATCGACCATCGATAAGAGATCCTCATCAGAATATTCCGCATATAAGTCAAAATCTGCCAGAATATCTAAAAATAAATCTGGTGCCACCAAGTCTTGCGGATTATCTGCTAAAGCAGCGATCAGCACAATCGATGCCAAGCCTTCAGCTTCATTTAATGGCTCATCGGTATACTCTTCAGCATTGAAGATACTATCGTATTTTGGCATGTTCATACTTTGTTCGATCGACTACCTCTGGCCTAGTCATACCAGATGCTGCGGGCAAATGGAAGCGATAGAGATGTTCTGTAACAAAAACTAGGCTTTTGGCTTTTGGCTTTTGGCTTTAGATTTACGGTGTTAGGTTTTATGAGTATATGGGTTTTGGAACGCTTGCGTTCCTTAAGTTTTGCTCAGATTCAGAGCCTAAGACCTAAAGCCTAAAGCCTAAAGCCTAATCCCTAAAGCCTCATCCCTAACCCCTTGCTCATCCATCCACCAAATGGGATGATGGTTA
The DNA here is from genome assembly GCF_000317145.1 of Chamaesiphon minutus PCC 6605. Classification (GTDB taxonomy): domain Bacteria; phylum Cyanobacteriota; class Cyanobacteriia; order Cyanobacteriales; family Chamaesiphonaceae; genus Chamaesiphon; species Chamaesiphon minutus. Next base: position 5,818,041 of record NC_019697.1, read on the forward strand.
GAAATTGTTAAGATCGATGCAGATCTTTTGGCGAATTTCCAGTTGTGGCATAAAAATATTGTGCCGATCGTCCCCCGGAAAATTGTAAACTAGATAATCGGCCCACACTTGTCTAGCAGCAATAAGCAAATCTTCCCACTAGTCATTAGTTTAATTAATATATATCATGCCTGTAACCGCTCAATCTTTAGACCAACTTGCTATTAATTCAATTCGTTTTCTCGCTGTAGATGCGATCGAGAAAGCAAAATCCGGTCACCCAGGTTTACCGATGGGTGCGGCTCCGATGGCATATGTACTGTGGCAAAATTTCATGCGGTACAACCCCAAGAACCCCCAATGGTTCAACCGCGATCGGTTCGTACTCTCTGCTGGACACGGTTCGATGCTGCAATATGCCCTGTTGCACCTAACTGGCTACGATAGCGTCAGTATCGAAGATATCAAGAACTTCCGTCAGTGGGGTTCGAGCACTCCCGGACACCCCGAAAACTTTGAGACTGCGGGTATTGAAGTAACCACTGGCCCGCTCGGACAAGGGATTGCAAATGGTGTCGGCTTGGCTTTAGCTGAAGCGCACCTAGCGGCTAAATATAACAAACCCGATGCCACCATCGTCGATCATTACACTTACGTCATCGTCGGCGATGGTTGTAATATGGAAGGCATTTCCGGCGAAGCCGCTTCGATCGCGGGTCACTGGGGCTTAGGTAAGCTAATTGTCTTGTATGATGACAACCACATCTCGATCGATGGTTCGACCGATGTTGCCTTTACTGAAGATGTCTCCAAGCGATTTGAAGCTTACGGGTGGCACACCATCCACGTTGAAGATGGTAACACTGACTTAGCCGCGATTTCGGCAGCTCTAGAAGAAGCTAAGAAAGTCACCGACAAACCCACGATGATCAAAGTCACCACGATCATCGGTTACGGCTCCCCCAACAAATGCAACACAGCAGGCATCCACGGTGCGGCTCTCGGTGGTGATGAAGTCAAACTCACCCGCGAGAATCTCGGCTGGGAATACGCTCCGTTTGAATTACCCGCCGATGCCGTCGCTCACATGCGCGAAGCAATCGATCGCGGTGCCAAATATGAAGGCGAATGGGAAGCAACTCTAGCTACCTACAAATCCAAATATCCTCAAGAAGCTGCCGAATTTGAAGGCTTGCTCACTCGCCAACTCCCTGCTGGTTGGGATAGCGTCTTGCCTACCTATACCCCCGAAGATAAACCAGTCGCTTCGCGCAAACACTCGGAAATTTGCCTCAACAAACTCGCTCCCGTTTTACACGGCTTAATCGGCGGTTCGGCTGACTTAACCCACTCCAACCTCACCGAAATCAAAGGTTCTGGCGATTTCCAAAAAGACGCATACCAAAATCGTAACGTCCACTTCGGCGTGCGCGAACATGCCATGGGTGCGATCTGTAACGGGATGGCTCTCCACAACTCCGGTTTGATTCCTTACGGTGCGACCTTCTTAATCTTCACCGACTACATGCGCGCCGCGATTCGCCTCTCCGCATTGTCTCAAGTCGGTACATTGTGGGTAATGACTCACGATTCGATCGGTCAAGGTGAAGATGGCCCCACGCACCAACCGATCGAAACGATCGCCTCCTTGCGCGCTATCCCCAACCTCACCGTCATTCGTCCCGCCGATGGTAACGAAACCTCTGGCGCGTACAAAGTTGCGATCGAGAAAGCCAGCCAACAAGCTCCCACCCTCCTCGCATTATCCCGTCAAAATCTACCTAACTTAGCCGGAACTTCGATCGAAGGTGTAACTAAAGGTGCTTACACGATTGTCGATTCCCAAGGTACTCCCGATATCATTTTGATCGGAACGGGTTCCGAAGTCAGCTTGTGCGTCTCTGCGGCTGAAAAACTCACCGCTGAAGGCAAAAAAGTCCGCGTTGTCTCCATGCCTTCGTGGGAGTTATTCGACGCTCAAGATGCCGCTTACCAAGAATCTGTCTTACCTAAGGCAGTTACCAAACGCGTCGCTGTCGAAGCTGCTTGCAGCATGGGTTGGCACCGTTTCGTCGGTATGGATGGCGGTTTAGTCACAGTCGATCGTTTTGGTGCTTCGGCTCCAGGTGGCGTAGTGATGGAGAAATATGGTTTCACAGTCGATAACGTCGTTGCTACAGCCAAGAAAGTTTTAGGTTAATTAAAACTTGAATTTTGAGATAGAGGTGGGATAATTCCCACCTTTTTCTATAGTGACATTACCTCACGCGGTGGCATAGAAAAAATCAGGAAATGGTTACTATCTGCTCGATAAATAAATGAACCTATCTATCTACATCACCAGAATAATTAGATTAATTGAAAGTGACCTAAGCGATCTATCGACTTAGAGATTACCGGATCTCATTTTGTAGGGAACGGATAAACTCTCGAATAATGTCAGTTTTCGTTCTTTGAGTTTTCTCTGAAAAGGCTTCAAGGATTTCGATATCTTGCTTGAGCAACTTGACATTCAACTGTCTTGGAGATTTTGTACGCACGAATAATAAGTGAATTGGATGTATGAATGTTGAATTTTTAGTGCTTTGGCGGATGACAAGATAAATATTTTGTGACTATTGTTCGGGATGAGATTGCTAATAAGATTCGATCGAGATTCAAACCAAATATTGGCTCGCTCTTTATATTACGCGATCGCTTCGCTTCCTCATCAGCTAAATTTACCTAACTAAAGCCCCAATTACCAAGCTCATGATGATTTGATGCTGAATGGGGGTATCATCTGATATTTCACTAATTATGCCATCTACGCAAGCATATTTTGCTTCGCGGATAATTTTTTCTATTCTGTATTTTCGATCGTGATATTTAAAGTAATCGTCAATTTTCCAAGGGTATAAAACTGAAGTGCTTATTTCTACAGTTACCTTAGATATTGTATTCGTTCGATGTCTTATCATTATTACCACCATTAAAAACAATTTAAATTATAAGCATCTTTACTGGCAATTAGCGCGATCGGAAGACTAAATAATTGAGACTTGCCGCTCTGACTATTAATAAATTGGCTGAGTCCTCGGAAATATTAATGTTCTAAGCCATTGAATACTTTTTTTGTTAATCTGAAAATTAGTTAGTCCGCGTAGGCGATGCGTAAATCGCAGCTTGTAGTGCGATTTCAATCGTCAGCGGTTGTTACCCAACAAGTATTGCTATACCATTAATCTGTTTGTAACTAATAAGCTGTTGACTCACATAAATAAATTAGCTTACATAATACTTCAAGCAGTAACTATTTAGTGTGCTTATAATTAGTATTTTTTATATCTCAAACCATAACTGAAGCAAGATGGTGATTTTGTTGTCAACGCTACTATTTACTATGCAGTATGCATAATCTGCATCTATTAGTTTCGATATGTGCAAAAAATTTCCAGAATTGGTAGATAGAATACAAATTTAGTTAGAATCATACCGCTCGCTAAATCTCGATCGTCTCGATTGGGGTTGAGATTATCGATCGAAATAGCCAAAACTCATTGATTTGGTTGTAAAATCGCTCTTGAGATGGTAGCCGTTTGCCAATTCCCTAATTCGGTACTATAGCTGCGATCGAGTGCTGACAAGTTACTGTCAATATCGGCAACTTTAGCCCGATATTATGATTAGATATCGCAGTCTAAATTATTTGAATCGGTGCTGATTACTGTATTTAAATAGTGAATCAAAGTCAGCGGATCGACTCCCAATTCAGAGCGTTCTGTAGCTGCTAAAATTGCAGCTTGAGAGTGCCACCAAGCAGCAGTTGCAACAACTTCAGCAATATCTAGATCTGCCCGTCGATCTGTCGCAATTAAACCGCCAATTAGTCCAGTCAAAATATCGCCACTTCCACCTCTCGCTAAAGCTGGAGTACTATCAGGAATGACGATCGATCGACCATTGTGGGCGATAACAGTTCGCGCTCCTTTGACTAAAATAACTGCACCGCTAGCTTGCGTGGCGGCACTAGCAGCACCGAGTTTATTAGTTGTGGGAATCTTGGTAAATAGCCGTTTAAATTCACCGATATGAGGCGTTAGAATTGTCGGCTGGCTGCGGTTAGATAAGGAGATTTCCGTGCCGAGTTTGGCAATAATATTCAGAGCATCGGCATCTAGCACGATCGGACAATTTGCCGCTAAAATTTGTTTGACTACTTTCGATGGTCGCTCGGTTAAACCACAACCGCAAGCGATCGCTTGATATTTATTAAAATCTAGTTCTGGTAGCGATTTAATCGTTCCGGCTTCTGTTTCTGGGCAACCAATAATTAGAGCTTCTGGTAAATAGTTTAATAATACTGGCTTGAGTGAAGCGGGAACGGCGATCGATAGCATCCCGATGCCAGTTGCTCTAGCTCCCAAGCTCGATAAAATTGCGGCTCCACTATACTGTGCCGAACCGACGACTAACAATAAATGTCCTTCATGATATTTGTGGGTAATTGACGATCGCGGCAGTGGTAAATTAGAGATCGCCCGATCGGCAGTCATCCGCGTTATCGTCGGCTGTTTGCCTAAGATCTGCTGGATATCTGCAAGCGGGATATCGAAATCAATTAATTCAGCTCTACCTAAATATGCGATCGCCTGTTCGTGAATAAAAGCTAATTTCCAGATTCCCAAACACAGAGTTACCGTCGCTTTAATAGCAATGCCTAAAACACACCCAGTATCAGCCTGAATGCCAGAAGGTAAATCGATACTGACAACAGGTATCTGCGATTTATTAACCAACTCGATCGCTTCAAAGAGATTGCCGCTAATTTCGCGGTTCAAACCAAAACCAAATAAGCCATCAATAATGACATCACAATCGGTCAGATCTTTGACATTATCGACAATCCTTACACCCAAACTCGAAACATAACAATAGTGTTGATTTGTTAATTCGCTTAATTGCTCCGACGGCACATAGATCGCAATCTCATAGCCCCGAACATATAACTCGCGGGCAACCACAAGCGCATCGCCACCATTATGACCCATCCCTACCAAAATACCCACTCGTTGATGAGTAGTGCGCGGGTAAAGAATTTGAAATCGCCGCGCAATTAAACCGCCGACTTTTTCCATTAGTGCCGCCACAGGCATCCCAGCGGCAAATATCTTGCTTTCGATTTGCTGCATCTGTTCGGTAGAAACCAGGAATCGAGCTAATAATCGATCGCGATCGCGCATTGTTTCTGGCATCATCGCATCCTCTTTTGGTTTTTAAAAACGATCTGCGGTCGTATTAATTAGCGTAACGCGATGGAGGGGGAGGGGGAGAGGGGGAGACGGGGAGACTGGGAGACGGGGAGAGGGGGAGACGGGGAGACTGGGTGGATAGGTAGCAACAACCCAATCCGCAATCCGCAATCCGCAATCCAAAATCCTCTAAATCTAGGTGCTAGTTGCCTCACGGTACATGTTGACAATTCGATCGACTACTTCATCGATGCTGAGATTATCGGTAACTATTTCTACGGCATCGGCTGCTTTTTTGAGTGGGGCAATTTCGCGGGTACTGTCGATGCGATCTCGTTCGGCGATTGAGTGCTCCAATTCTACCAAACTCACCTCACCTTGACCCCGATCGATTAGATCCTGTTGGCGGCGTCTGGCGCGTTCGGGTACCGATGCAGTCAGAAAAATCTTGACTTTGGCATTTGGAAAGACATGAGTACACATATCTCGCCCTTCCGCGACGATACCACCATTAGCACCGATTGCTTGTTGTTGGGTGACTAATGCGGCTCTGACTACGCCTAGAGCGGCAATTGCCGAGACTTTGCCCGTGACTGCTGGCATCCTGATCGCCTCTGTGACATCGATGTCGTTAACGACCACTCGATCGCCAGTCAAGACGATCTTGGCCTCCTGCACCAAGCGGGCAATACTTAGCTCGTCATCTAGGGCTAAATTGGCCTCTAACACCAGCCAAGCGATCGCGCGGTACATTGCACCCGTATCCAAAAATAACAGCCCTAAACGGGCGGCTACGAGTTTGGTAACAGTAGATTTGCCTGCCCCTGCGGGGCCGTCAATGGCGATGATGGGAAGGGGGGAGAGCATGAGGGTGGATGGGTGGATGGGTAGATGGGTGGATGGGGATGGGTGGAACTGCGCGCCACAAGGCTTCTATTCACTATCCACTATCCACTATCCACTACCCTCTACCTAAACAGCAGGCAAAATGCCAATATTATCAATCAAGCGGGTATTTTCGATGCGTCCAGCAATCGCGATTAAAGCTGGTTTATCTAGGGTGTCGATCGATTGTAAAGTGTGCGGATCGACAATTTCTAGGTATTCGAGGTGAAATTCGGGGACGGTATTTAGTTCGGTTTGAGCGGCTGTGAGGAGTTTGTGGGGGTCGGTTTCGCCGTTTTGGGCTAATTTTTGGGCTTGGTTGAGGCTGCGGTAGATTACGGCTGCTTGCGAGCGTCCGGTGGGCGATAGATATTGATTGCGAGAGCTATGTGCCAAGCCAGAATTGGCACGTAAGGTAGGGCAACCGATAATGCTGACAGGGAGATTGAGATCGGTGACGATGCGGCGGATAATGGCTAGTTGCTGGGCATCTTTCTCACCAAAATAGGCGCGATCGGGTTGGACGATGTTGAGTAGTTTAGCAACGATCGTGGCGACACCTTGAAAGTGTCCGGTGCGGGTGTTACCACAGAGCCGATTTACCATCGATGCTGGGGGGACGACTTGAGTGAGTGTATCCCTAATGCCCATACTTTCGACAGTGGGGACGAATAATAAATCTACACCTGCGGCTTCGCAAATGACGCGATCGATTTCGAGCTGACGCGGATATCGATCGAGATCTTCATCTGCTGCAAATTGTAAGGGATTGACAAAAATACTGACAATTACGACTGTATTTTCCGATCTGGCACGTTCGATCAAACTCTGATGTCCCACATGTAACGCTCCCATCGTTGGTACAAAGCCAATTGATTGAGAGCGATGGGACTGGAGGTAACGATCTAGTTCGTTGGGAGTAGTGAGGAGCGGCAGATTCATTAGAGATAGTGGATAGTGAATAGTGGATAGTGGATAGTGAATTTTTGAACGCAAGCGTTCCCCAGTCTCCTCGTCTCCTCGTCTCCTCGTCTCCCAGTCCCACTCTACCCTCTAGCGAAACATGCTGCTAACTGAATTATCTTCATGCACCCGCCAGATGGCTTCGCCCAATAAATTGGCGACAGAGAGCACTTTGAGCTGGGGAAATGGCTGCTTGACTGGCGGTAGCGTATCGGTGACGATAACTTCTTCAAATACGCCGCTGGAGAGCCGTTCGATCGCAGGTGGCGAAAATACCGCATGGATCGCACAAGCATAAACTTGACGCGCACCCTGTTGGCGCAAAATTTTTGCACCTTCGGTAATCGTCCCACCCGTATCGATCATGTCATCGACGAGAATCGCCGTTTTGCCAGCAACGTCACCGATGACATTCATCACTTCCGCGACATTATGCGCCTGACGCCGTTTGTCGATGATGGCTAGTGGGGCATCGTTGAGTTTTTTGGCAAATGCACGCGCACGCGCGACCCCGCCGACATCTGGCGATACGACGACAACATCTGGCAGATTTTTGGCAAGCAGATAATCGATAATTACTGGCGAACCGTAAATATGATCCAGCGGAATATCAAAGTAGCCTTGGATCTGAGCGGAATGGAGATCCATCGCCAAGACGCGATCGGCACCAGCCATAGTAATCTGATTGGCAACTAATTTTGCTGTAATCGATTCGCGTCCGGCAGTTTTGCGATCGGCACGAGCATAGCCATAATAGGGCAGCACCGCCGTAATCTGTCGCGCCGATGCCCGCCGACAAGCGTCGATCAGGATGAATAATTCCATCAAGTTATCGTTCACTGGATGGCAAGTCGGTTGAATTAAATAAACGTCACAACCACGAATAGATTCTTGGATCTGAACGTAAATTTCTCCATCTGCAAATCGTTTTCGCATCATCGGGCCGAGATCTAACCCTAAATAACGAGCGATTTCTTTGGCTAGGGGCACGTTAGCATTGCCAGAAAACAGTCGAAGACGGCTGTTATCATTACTAATCGATGGGATTGTCGGAAGCGTCAAGGTAGCAGACCGGATCACAGCAGACCCTCAATAAGTTCTATATTTTGCAAGGCAATTCTAACACTCTGATTCACCACTCGTCTCTTTCGACCGAAAAAAAAATGATTTCGACTAAATTTTGGTAAAGTACATACCACAAAAATTAACCATGTCGTTTTAGGTGCCGATTGGGACGAGCGATTTCTCTCGATCGCGGTACATTAGCGTTGCCACAATACAATCGCAGGTGGCTGCAATCGTTACTAATCGATGGGATTGTCGGCAGCGTCAAGGTAGCAGACCGATCGCCGTAGACCCTCAATAAGTTCTAAATTTTGCAAGGCAATCCTAACACTCTGATTCACAACTCGTCTCTTTCGACCAAAAAAAAATGATTTCGACTAATTTTGGTAAAGTATTTGACAAAAAAATTAACGATGTCATTTTATGTTGCGATCGATGTCTATTCGAGTAACGATCGAGCCACAAGGCTCTAGTAGCAGCTAAAATCGGCATTAGTCGATCGGTCCCACTCAATTGTGTGGAAACCTCTACATTTAGTAGATTGTCTTTCGAGAGGGGGAAGATACAATAGAAACCAGGTTGCTTCGATAGAGCGCACATAATTTACCGTACATAGCCAAGATTATGACCAATACTCAAGAAACGCAGATGACACTAGAAGACCGGATCGAGCAAGCACGGGAAGCTGCTCATCAGGCTGGCGAAAAGTTTGGTAAAACTTCTCCTGAATTTGCTGTAGCGATGGAAATTTTAGAAGAACTACATCAAGAATCGGGACACCAACGTAGCGCGCAGCCTAAAAATTCCCTCGAACGCTTTTGTTCGGACAATCCAGAGTCTCCAGAGTGTTTGCTCTACGATACCTAAATTCTCTCAAACTCAAGTTCTGACACCAGTTTGACAGATGGATAGAGCTTTGTAGATGATTTTAAATCTTAGTCGCACTCCCCGATGGGTTCGCTCGATGGCAAGTAATACCAATTACTTGCCATTATCATTTGGAGCTGTCAGTTTCAGATCGTTTGCACTTCGCGCCGATCGATGAGGTAACTCAGATCGGGTAGCTGGGGAATAATCCCGCCCGGATTGAGTGGAAATAAATTGCCATAATAATCTGCCAAAATTGTCGGAAAATCACAAGTAGCGGCGACACCAGGCAGATGATAAATCCGGTAAACGTAGTCCTGAAGCTGGGGATAATCGCGAATTCGCCGTCGGTTGCACTTGAAGAGGGTGTGGTAAACCAGATCGAAGCGAATTAAAGTTGTAAATAACCGCACATCCGCCAACGTCAATCGATCGCCGCACAGGTAAGCTTGATTTGCTAGCAGATTGTCAATGCGATCGAGTGTGGCAAATAACTCGCGATAAGCTCGATCGTAAGCCGTCTGTGTCTGGGCAAAACCGCAGCGGTAGACGCCATTATTGACTGTATGGTAAATAGTCTCATTCCATCGATAGATCGCGTCCTGGAGGTCGTCAGGAGCCAGATCGAGATCGGGATGCGCCGCATACTCATTAAATTCTGAGTTAAGAATTTCAATTATTTCGGCACTCTCATTATTGACGATCGAATATGTCTGGGTATCCCACAACATTGGGACTGTCGATCTTCCGGTATAACCAGTTTTTCCATATCGATATAATTCTGCCAGCGTTTGACACCCATGTGCTGGCTCTGGCAATCGCCACCCACCTGCATTGGCGTCGCCCTGAAGTAAGGTAACGTCAATCGCGCCTTCTAAGCCTTTCAATGCCCGCACGACTAGGGTACGATGCGCCCAAGGACAGCTCCACCCGACATACAACCGATATCGATTGGGTTGTGGAATATAAATGCCCTCGATGTGCTGTCGAAATTCACTTTGGGGACGTTGATATTCACCTCGATCGTCTCTTGGTGCGAGTTGTGACATCATTAGTTGCCAAATCTGCGTCCAGATCGATCGACCTGTTTGAATTATCCAGCTTGGGGGAATTGCCATAATTTAGGGGATAAAGAATTATAAAAAGCAGCTTAGATTTACCAACAAAACGTAGGTTTATGATTTCGCTCCAGATGCTACGCAAATGATGAAAAAACAGGGTTTATAAATTAAGCGATCGAATATCACGTTCGATCGCTTAATTTATGTTCGATCGAATCATTATTTTATCGCGATAACTTCGATATTTAGCGATCGTCGCGTTTTCTCATAATCGCCGCGCCTAAATCTTTAAAAATTCCACTCCACCCGGCGATACTTATCGGAATCATCCATCCAAAAAAAGCCATTACTGAATTCAGATGTGCTTGTCCGCCATTGCGGGTAAACGAAGCATCTAAGTAAATAGTACCAATAGCAATCGCCAAACCGAGCGCACAGGTGAATATTAAATAAGCACTTGTTTTCTTTTGCGAAATTATTAATAAAGAAATTACAATTCCGAAGGCACCGAAAAGGAAGTTATCGATAATTAATCGATCGATAAGAGCGTAATTTCTCTGACGATCGAGCGATGAAAAGTCAATTCGCGTCAGATATTTATATTGATTTAGCAACCAGAGTGTGACAAAAACCAGATAGAGATACCTATGCATATTCTTCATGCTCGATCGATATCCTCGGTACTATTAAACCAGACCATGGGTATTGGCATAGCTCCAAACCGTATTTTCAAGTAGCATCGTCACTGTCATTGCGCCCACGCCACCAGGAACGGGGGTAATCCAACTAGCGACTTCTTTAACTGGCTCGAAATCGACATCGCCGACCAATCGCGACTTACCAGTCGTCGGATCGGTGAGCCGATTGATGCCGACATCGATAACTACCGCACCTGGCTTGACCATCTCCGCACTTATCATTTGGGTTCTACCGACAGCCGCGACCAAAATATCGGCTTGGCGACAGACAGCGGCCAAATCGGGCGTGCGCGAGTGTGCGATCGTTACGGTGGCGTCGGCAGCTAGCAGCATTAATGCTAAGGGTTTACCGACCAAAATACTCCGCCCGACCACTACCGCATGTTTGCCCCGGACATCTAATTTATATTCGCTTAGTAAGCGCATTACGCCTGCTGGCGTACAACTTTGCAGTCCGGGTTCTCCCCTGACCAATTTTCCTAAATTGAGAGCGTGGAGGCCATCTACGTCCTTGTGGGGGGCGATTTCATGCAGCAATGCTACGCTGTCGAAGCCATCTGGTAACGGTAATTGAACTAAAATCCCGTCTACGCGATCGTCAGCATTGAGTTCATGAATGATGGCGGTGAGTTTTTCCTGACTGACATCGGTAGGAAAGTGCTGCCCGAATGACCTAATACCGACCTTGGCACAAGCTTTTTCTTTACCACCGACATACGCAGCACTTGCCGGATTATCGCCGACCATCAGTACTGCCAATCCCGGCTGGCGACCGATTTGGGGCTGTAATTTGGCAATTTTTTGTTGCAGTGCATCCTGCATCTTTGAAGCCAAAGCTTTACCATCGAGAATGCGATCTGTAGGTGTAGTCATAACTATTGTGGGTGTTTTAGTGGGTATTCTTACTAAGATGGGAATCTGGATCGATGAAGATCGGCAACAGCCTGATGGTTGAAGATCGATCTTAGCCGATCGCTACAGGAGTAGATCTCGTCGATATCAACATATCGGTCTGGCTCGATCGAGACTACAATTGTGTCGGGAGCGAGATCGATTACAACTCTGGATCTGGCTGCTGGCTTAGTATCGCCCTAACTTTGCTCCTACGCTCGCTAGATATGCGTCAAATTGCCGTTTAACTTTTTCAGATATGTACTTTACTCTAGTTAATAACAGCCAGGTTATCTCGTAAGGCTGTAAAGATATTCTACCTTTGGTGGCAAAACTAGCGATTACAGCACTTCTGCCAGTAGATGCGATCTTCGTTTGCCTAGATGTTGTCAATTCTGGTGCGAGCGATTCTAAGTTAACGGGCGATAATCGGCACTAACGGCTCTCTTCATTTAGAGACTCCGCCAGAGACATTCTCCTTTTCCTAAATCTATACTTGTTGAGAGCCAATGAAAATTACACTGATTAGTTCTTCGCTGAATGTTGGGGGTGCAGAACGAGTCATGTCAATTATTGCCAACTATTGGGCTGCTAGAAATTGGCAAGTAACCATCCTAACCTTCGACGATGGATCGACACCACCATTCTACGAGCTTGACAAGCAGATCGAGCATCGTCCACTAGGCATCAATATTTATAGGGGCTTGAATTTTTTCGCATTAAGTCAAAATATCCAACAAATTGGCAAACTCAAAAAAGCAATTGTCGCCAGTCGTCCGCAAGTGGTAATTAGCTGTGTCAATCTGACGAATATTATGACACTGCTCGCCTGTTGGCGACTCAAAGTACCCACGATCGTCTGCGAACATGTCTATCCAGCTTTTAGCGGACTGGGTAAATTTGCGGCACTACTCCAAAAATGGACGTATAAACGCGCCGATCTGATTACCTTACAGACGCATAGTGCATTATCATTTTTTCCTTTGGAGCGAGGCTATCAGACAGCAGTAGTTCCCAATCCTGTAGCCTTACCCGAATCAGAAGCGATCGAGTCTCAACTATACACCGACGATCGGCATGTCATCGCGATCGGGAAACTAATTCCCCAAAAAGGTTTCGATGTGCTGATTCAGGCTTTCGCGCAAATTTGCAACGAACATCCTGAATGGACTTTGACCATTTTTGGTGAAGGCGAAATGCGCGGCGAACTCGAAGATTTATGCTCGCGATTACGGTTAGAAGAACGGGTGTATTTGCCTGGAGTCGTCACCAATATCGATGCGCAGTTACGCAAAGCAGATATTTTCGCCCTCAGCTCTCGGTTTGAAGGTTTCCCCGTCACCTTGTGCGAAGCAATGGCTTGTGGAGTACCCGTAATTGCTGCCGACTGTTTGAGCGGGCCGCGCGAAATTATCCATAATGGTATCGACGGACTCTTAGTGGTACCCGATAATGTCGATGCTTTAGCAGTCGGACTAGATATCTTAATGACCGATCCAGTCAAACGTCAATATTTCTCGCACTACGCACCCAAAGTTCTCGACAGATTTGGTGTAGAGCCAGTGATGGCAATCTGGGACGGCGTTCTCAGACAAGCGATCGATCGTCGATCGAATAGAGGGTAGAAGGCTTTAGGCTTTAGGCTTTAGGCTTTAGGTGAGGAGTAATGGGTAATTGGTAAGGATTGAGAAAAAATGCTCCCCATCCACCCATTCACCCATCCACTAATTACAATACTTCTCCACGCACCGCACAAACATCTCCACCCCAGTACCTAAAGCTGTTTCGTCAAAGTCAAATCGGGGATGGTGATGGGGATATGCTAGAGATCGATCGGGATTTGCCGCACCGAGAAAGAAGTAACAACCGGGGACAGCTTGCAAGAAAAAGGACATATCTTCCCCACCCATAGTTTGACACTCAGGCACCACTCCCAGCGGCGTCTCTACCAAATCTGTCGCCACAGATCTGACAAGTTCGGCGATCTTGGGATCGTTAATTACAGGCGGATAAAGTTTGGTGTAGTCTAGCTGATAAGTCGCGCCATGGCTGGTACAAATTCCAGCGACAATCGCGTCGAGCCGCTGGTGAAAAAAGTCAGTTAATTCGGGATTAAAATACCGGACTGTCCCAGCTAAAGTAGCTGTATCGGCAATGACATTGCAGGCGGTACCAGCCCGAAATTCACCGATCGTTACCACCGCAGAATCGATCGGATTGACATTGCGCGCGACGATCGTCTGGAGCGAATTGACAATTTGACTGCCCAAGACGATCGCATCTACAGTCTGATGGGGCATCGCGCCATGTCCGCCCTTACCCTGAATCTTCAGTGTAAATCGTTCCACCGCCGCCATCAATGCCCCACTGCGCACCCCGATCGTGCCGAGCGGTAAATTATTCCACAGATGCAGCCCGATAATGGCATCGACATCGGGGTTTTGGAGCACTCCCGCATCGAGCATCGGTTTGGCACCGCCAGGGCCTTCCTCGGCGGGCTGGAAGATAATTTTGACCATCCCTGCAAAGTCATTTTGATGCTGCGATAGATAATATGCCGTCATCAAGGCGATCGCCACATGCCCATCGTGTCCGCAAGCGTGCATGATCCCATCATGTTTAGATTTATAGGGTACCTCATTGGCTTCTTGAATCGGTAAAGCATCCATATCCGCCCGAATCGCCAATGTCTTAAGCCGAAAACTCGTCTTGCGTCCCTGAATCATGGCGACGATACCCGTTTTGGCGATGCCAACTTGGTGGGGTATCTTCCATTCTGTGAGCTTTTTAGCGATCGCCTCAGCCGTAAGTCGTTCCTGAAAGCCAAGTTCTGGTTGTTGGTGGATCTGTCGTCTAAAGGCAACTAAATGAGGCTGTAATGCTTGAATCTCCGGTCGAATCTTGTCCGGATTAATTGGTTGGGTGGGTGCGTTAGTGGCAAACATTGGGTTGTAGGGATGAGTGAGCCAATCGTAGAAGCCGTGTCGAGTCCAAGAGCCTCGGATTATGTTGATTTTAACGCTACGGCTGGTTTAGTGACTAGTCGCATCGAGATCTGATTGGCACAGCTTGCACCAAATCTATCTTTGACTACAGCCTACCAAAAAATTAATTTAAAATTTACTGGTCACAGCCGACAGTTTGTTTTACCATGGTACTAATAGTTACAGTTTCTCAAAACTATCGCTCGTAGCCAACCCAGCTAGCCATAGCGTCGAGTTGGGAGTTGAACCAGCCCATTTAGTCTTAGTAACCTCAACTCATTCATCACAGCAGGTCATAAATTTAGGCAAGTGAATGACCTTGAGTACATTACAGACTAAACATCGCCATCGAGTTTGCCCGAATCACCCAAATATTTAGGATCTCATGTATTTATATAGTTGGCATCGATTTAGAATCTAGCACTTAGTTAGGCCCAGTTGAGGGCAATAGATCGATCGATGCTTACTTCCGTTTCCGCTATGAGATTATTACTAAAATACGCCTGACGATCCCTTTCGCGATCGCGAGAACGGACATTGGCAGTATGAGAGTAAGAAGATTGTAGACTGCGATATCCCCAGGCAGCAAGGTCGCGATCGCTTCAACAAACATACAACACACTTATCTTCGTCTCTCCATTCATCATGCAAAATCCAACATCCGTCAGCACAGACTCGCCTTTGGAGAATGCGGATATCCAGAGCCTGGAAAATATTATGGATTCTAACGTCCTCGGCGATGCGAATATCAACTACTCAAAAATCTTGATCACGCCCAAAGAACTTAAGGAAAAATTACCCCTATCTCCCGAATTAGAACAACGTATCCTCGACTACCGCCAACAGATTCAAAAAATCTTAGACTTCCAGGATCATCGCAAATTCATCGTTGTCGGCCCCTGCTCGATCCACGATGTCGATGCCGCCCAAGAATACGCCCACAAACTCAAAGATTTAGCCGATCGAGTCAAAGATAAATTCCTCCTCATCATGCGAGTTTATTTTGAGAAACCTCGCACCACTGTCGGCTGGAAAGGCTTGATTAACGACCCAGATATGAACGAGTCTTTCGATGTCGAAAAAGGCTTATATACTGGCAGAAATTTACTAATTAAAATCACTGAAATCGGGTTGCCAACCGCTACCGAAGCTCTCGATCCGATCGTTCCTCAATACCTCGATGAATTAATCTCCTGGGCGGCAATCGGTGCTCGCACTACCGAATCCCAAACCCACCGCGAAATGGCCAGCGGCCTATCGATGCCCGTCGGTTTCAAGAATGGTACCGACGGCAGCGTTAAGGTAGCCTTAAACGCCCTCCAATCGGCCAAACAACCCCACAATTTCCTGGGGATCGATAAGCATGGCAAAGTTAGCGTTTTTCAAACCAGAGGCAATGCTTACGGACACATTATCTTGCGCGGCGGCGAAGGTAAACCAAACTACGATCCCGTCAGCGTTCAAGCCGCAGAAACCGAACTCAAAAAAGCCAATTTACCACCCCGCATCGTTGTCGATTGCAGTCACGGCAATTCTAATAAAGATTATCGCCTCCAACCGATCGTCTTTGAAAGCACGATCCAACAAATCGTCAATGGCAATACCTCAATGGTAGGGATGATGTTGGAATCCAATCTCCACGAAGGCGGACAATCGATCCCCGAAGATCTCAGTCAGCTCAAATACGGCGTTTCGGTCACCGATAAATGTATCAATTGGGCAGACACCGAGCGGATTATTATGGCAGCATACGATCGACTATAACCCCAATTAGCACGATCTAAAAAAATCCCCTCCACGGAGCGGCGGTTTTATTAGGAGGTTCCATCCGAATAAAAAAACCGACAAGATAGGTGTACCCGTAGGGCTTGTGGGTGGGTAAGATCTCCACCACCCACAAGCCATCTATCGATCGTCGAATTTGGAATTAAAAGCGATCGGGTAAAGCAACCATAGTTTAATAAAAATTTGATACTTATTAAGTTTCATTCAAGAATAAATTGTCTAAAGGTTAATAACACATCATTTTAGCAAAGCTGTAGAGTCGTAACTTTAGTTTGAGTTGTAAAATGTGTACCCGAACTATCCACAATCTCCACCCGATCGCGATAAACTAGAATATTGCTCTCTTGTGTTCAGAATTTTATGTCGCTGCCGATCGTTGCTATTATAGGTCGTCCCAATGTGGGTAAATCCACACTCGTCAATCGTTTGGCGGGAGCGCGGGAATCGATCGTGCATGATGAGCCAGGAGTTACCCGCGATCGTACATATCGACGGGCATTTTGGCAAGATCGTGAGTTTGTGGTCGTCGATACGGGTGGACTCGTATTCGATGACGAAACCGAATTTTTACCGTTAATTCGCGAACAGGCGATGACGGCTCTATCGCAGGCAAGTGCGGCGATATTTGTGGTGGACGGACAACAGGGAATTACTGGTGGCGACCAGGAAATTGCCTCTTGGTTGCGGGTACAAAAAATCCCCGTATTTGTCGCGGTTAATAAGTGCGAATCGGAAACCGTTGGCGCGATGCAGACTGCCGATTTTTGGGAGTTGGGTATCGGCGAACCTTATGCCATTTCTAGTATTCACGGTAGTGGTACGGGAGAATTATTAGACGAATTAATTCTCCATTTACCCATCATGGAGGAAGTTGACGAGCCAGAAGTGCGGATTGCTATTATCGGCCGTCCGAATGTCGGTAAATCAAGTTTGCTCAATGCGTTCTTGGGTGAAAATCGATCGATCGTCAGTCCGATTTCTGGGACTACCCGCGATGCGATCGATACTGTAATTACTCGCAATGGTGCCAACTATCGGTTGATCGATACAGCGGGAATTCGGCGCAAAAAAAACGTCGATTATGGGCCAGAATTTTTTGGCATCAACCGCGCCTTTAAAGCAATCGATCGTTGTGATGTCGTCCTCCTGGTTTTAAATGCTGTCGATGGTGTCACCGAGCAGGATCAAAAATTAGCCGGACGGATTTCCGAAGAAGGTCGGGCGTGTGTAATTGTGGTCAATAAATGGGATGCTGTCGAAAAGGATTCCTACACGATTTATGACTATCAAGAACAATTGAATAGTCGGCTCAACTTCACTGAATGGGCGGAAAATATCTTCGTCAGTGCCCTTACCGGACAACGAGTTGATAAAATCTTAGAAATAGTCGATCGCGCCGTCGAACAACACCGTCGCCGTGTCAGTACCGCCGTAATTAACGAAGTCCTCGAAGAATCCACCACTTGGCATAATCCTCTGGTTACGCGGCAGGGTAAACAGGGTAAAATCTATTACGGTACCCAAGTTAGCTCCCAACCGCCGACGATCGCTCTATTTGTCAACGACCCTTCGCGGTTTAATGATAACTACCGTCGTTATATCGAAAACCAGTTTCGGACGCAACTCGGCTTTGCTGGTACTCCTCTGCGCCTCCTCTGGCGCGGGAAGAAACAACGCGAAGGCGAGAAAATCGTCAATCGTGCGACTAGAGTTAAATAAGGAATAGGGGATAGGCTTTAGGCTTTAGGTTTTACGCTTTGGGGGTTACCTCATTACCCATTACCTATTACCTATTACCCATCCACCCATCCACTCATCCACCCCTCTCCCCTAGTAGATGGATCTCCTCCGCTCCTTACCCATTGGATTATATTTAGAACAGCCCATTACTTGGCTGCATCGTCTAGATCCTAGAGTTAAACTCGGCTGGCTGCTGAGTTTTTTATTAGCTCCGGTGCTGGCTAGTGCAAGCTGGAAATTAAGCTTAGTCGCCCTGTTAGTTTTAATTAGTGTGCTCGCTCGGATTCCCTGGCGGGCACTCAAACAACAGATGGGCTGGTTATTACTCATTGGCAGCATCATTTTCGTAGTAGGTATTTTTGCGCCCGATAGTATTAATGTCACTCATCAACTCCGCTCTCCGCCAGATGCGGCTGTAGAATTTCCCCAACCATATCAATATGTATCGTTCAAAATTGATAGTGGTTTTATCCATCTCAAAGTTACCAAAAAATCGCTCGATAATGCGATCTATGCCAGTACGCTGATCTTTACATCGGTGTACAGCGTCACAGTGTATCTACTTACTACTTCGCCCGAAGAAGTTACCACAGGATTAGACAATCTCATGGCACCGCTGCGCCGCTATAACGTCCCGGTGACTGAAATTACCCTGACTCTGACTCTAGCTTTAAGATTTATTCCCTTGGTATTAGAAGAAATCCAAAACCTAGTGAGATCGGTATACACCCGCGCGATCGATTGGCAAAAATTAGGTCTTAAAAATAGTGCTAAAGTGTGGCTGACTGTCGCCGAAAAAGCGATCGAAAATCTCTTAGTCAGAGCAGAACAAATCGCGATCGCCATGCAAGCACGCGGCTTCACTACTCCCAATACCCACCACGTTGAATGGCATCAATTAAAATTAGGCACTACCGACTTTTTAGCGATCGCCATTCTCTTTGTCTTCTGGGCAGCTAGAATTGTTGTCGGGGGTCAATATGCTTGAGTTAGTTGATAGTTGATAGTTGATAGTTGATAACGATTCTCCCTGTCCCTCCCCCTCTCCCCCTCCCCCTCTCCCCCTCTCCCCGTCCCCCCTTGCACTCCACTCTTCCTCTCAACAATCGTACTGGCTCGCAAATATTCGATCGATTATTCAGACACGAGCCGATTGCGACATTATTAGAAAGTCCTAGTCATGGCGAGCGCGATTTGTTAACAAGGTACTCGATTTGTGCGGGGTCACCACAAATTATTAACCAACAGCCGCAGCTTTTTACC
Source organism: Chamaesiphon minutus PCC 6605 (assembly GCF_000317145.1). Taxonomy (GTDB): domain Bacteria; phylum Cyanobacteriota; class Cyanobacteriia; order Cyanobacteriales; family Chamaesiphonaceae; genus Chamaesiphon; species Chamaesiphon minutus. The sequence goes on from NC_019697.1 coordinate 5,837,453, forward strand.
CCAGCAGTCGGCGAAATTTTAGATTGTTTGCGTGGTTTACTCGCAACTGTCGATAACCAACAAACATCGAGCTTGCCAGCCCATTTACCCTTCACTGGCGGCTGGTTGGGCTGGTTGGGCTACGAATTAGCCTGGGAAATCGAAAAACTCCCAGATCGGCGAGTAGATCCCCTACCCTTCCCGGTGGCTTATTGGTATGAGCCATCTGCTTTTGCAATCGTGGATAATTGGGAGCAAGTACTATATTTATCCGCCAATACAACCACAGAATTAGACGCGCTCATCGCCAAACTCGATCGAGCTGATGAGATTGACATTAAGCCTTCTAGCGGTTCAGTATCAGCGATCCCCGCAGCGACAACAGCGACAGATTTACATTTTTTCACCACCGAAGCAGAATATATCCAATCGATAGACAAAGCCCAAAAGTATATTCAAGCTGGGGATATTTTTCAGACGAATTTATCCGTCCGGTTTAGTTGCCAAGCCTCGATCGAGAGTTGGGAAATCTATCAAAGATTGCAACGCATCAACCCTTCACCATTTGCCAGCTATTGGCAAACACCTTGGGGATCGATGGTAAGTTGCTCTCCCGAACGACTGGTGAAATTGCAACAACAGCAAGCGACGACGCGCCCGATTGCCGGAACCAGAAAACGCGGTCAAAGTCAAGCCCAAGACGAGTTGTTAGCGATCGAATTAACGACTAATACTAAAGAAATTGCCGAGCATATCATGCTAGTAGATCTCGAACGCAACGATCTCGGACGCGTCTGTGAATGGGGTAGCGTTAAAGTCGATGAATTACTCTCGATCGAGCGATACAGTCATGTCATGCACTTAGTGAGTAATGTTACTGGCAAATTAGCTCCCCAGTTCGACTCGATCGATCTCATTGGTGCGATGTTTCCTGGCGGGACGATTACAGGCTGTCCCAAAGTTCGCTGCATGGAAATTATTGCTGAACTCGAACCATTACAGCGCAATCTGTTCTATGGCTCCTGCGGATACCTAGATAAACGTGGCTATCTAGATCTAAATATTTTGATTCGGACATTGCTGTATCATAGAGGCACAGTATGGGGTCAAGTTGGTGCGGGTATCGTCGCCGATAGTCATCCCCAACAAGAGTGGCAAGAATCTCTTCAGAAAGCTGCCGCTCAAATTGCCGCTTTGGGCATTATAAATTAGGGGGTAGGCTTAGGCTTAGGCTTTAGGCTTTAGGCTTTAGGCTTTAGGCTTTAGGCTTTAGGCTTTAGGCTTCAGGCTTTAGGCTTTAGAACTGCGTTCTCTATTCTCTCACTCCCAGTCCTCGCATCCCTTCACACTATCCATTACCTATTCCCTATTCCCTATTCCCTATTCCCTATTCCCTATCCACTATCCACTATCCACTATCCACTATCTACACCTAACATCTAACACCTAAAGCCTAACTAATGACTTCCGAAAACTATCTCAACCACCCTACCTTCGGCTTGCTATATCGCATCTGTGTTGTTGAGGAAAACCAAGAATTATTTACCACTCTATACGCACAGCGGATTTTTTTTCTAGTTACCAATAACGCTGACGGATTATCGTTTCAGCCGCTGACTCGTGCTGATGCGCGGTTGACGCTCGATAACCGTATCCGCGTCCTCAAACGTAACGGACAAATCCTCGAATACCAAGAGCTACAAGCCATGATTCAACAAAACTTTCCTGGGTAACACATTGCCACCCTAGAGATTGCACCAACAGACAGAAGAATAATTAGGATAATAAATATATTAGTGGAGCAATCCTCAGCCCCCAATCCCCAATCCCCAATTCCCTAGATGACGATCGCGCATAACATTGAGACTATTCGTCGAGATTTGCCAGCTTCGGTAAAATTGATGGCAGTGAGCAAGCAAGTGTCTGTCGCGCAAATGCGAGAGGCTTATGCCGCTGGGATTCGAGATTTTGGTGAGAGTCGGATTCAAGAAGCGCAGGCAAAACAACAGGAATTGAGCGATTTATCCGATATCTGCTGGCATCTGATCGGACATTTGCAAGGAAATAAGGTTCGCAAAGCCGTCCAAATATTTGACTGGATTCACTCAGTCGATAGCCTCAAACTGTTGCATCAGATAGATCGTGTTGCTGGCGAATTGTCAAAAAGTCCTCGGATTTGTTTGCAAGTTAAGATTTTGCCAGATCCAGACAAATATGGCTGGACTATTCCTGAATTAATAGCAGATTTAACTCAAATAAACTGTTGCGAATTTATCAAAATTAGTGGTTTGATGGCAATTCCGCCACTAGGATTGACGATCGAGCAAACGCAAGAATTGTTCGATAACGCACGAGATCTCAGCCATCAGATATCGCAGCAGCCAGGATTGCAGCTCCAGATGACAGAGTTATCCATGGGGATGTCTGGAGACTATCGCTCGGCGATCGCGGCTGGTACGACAATTATTCGCTTAGGAAGTATTATATTTGGCGATCGAACGGAAAACTAAACTATCGTCACTATGCACGGATTTGTAATAAAAGTGCGTTTCGATCTATTTATTTAATTGATGTTAATTAAAGCTGTTGGTTTGACTGACAATAATTTATTCTCGTCTTAAAATACTAAAACTGTGTTAAGTAGTATTCTCTAAGTATTAATACCTACTTCTGCTGTCTGAGTACCACTACTCCTAATGCTAACTAGGCAATTACTTAAAATATAGTACGACCCAGTACCGATTTCGATAAGTGGACATATTTTATACGTCAATTGGCTGACGAGCCAGATCTAGTTACAAAAAGCTGCGACTTACGGCAAGGGAAAATAGCTATCGTAGACGAAACCTATACGGGTATTAGAGAATTTAATTTTTTAATATTTTCTAAATATCTGTAATTCCATGGTATTATTCTCTCTAGATTGGCATTGCGTGTGTATTTGTACTACTCACACCTGTGAGTTCGGTCGCAGTACATCCGTAAATTTTAAGTAATTATGCTTAGACAACAACCGATGCTACTTTTTACCTGCGGAACATTTCGCGAACGCAAAAAGACCATATCGATGGGTTGCTAAGCTGGCAGCTTTAAGTTAGCCATTCCGAGCATGATTTATCAGTATCTGACAGTCAAAAAGCATCTATACCATCACAGGGCGCAGGAGTAGTAAAAGTGAAAGTTTTAGATCGATTCAAAGATTTCATGGGTTTAAACGAAGACGAATACAGTGATTACGATGAAACGGATAGTGACGCTTATCGTGGCGAATATCAACCACCCGAACCCCCAGTCGCACAACCCGTAGTAGAAGAAGAACGTCGTGGGTTCCGCCGCGTTACCGAAACGCGTGGGGCGAGCAAAATTAATAATGTAGTCGGGATGCCAGGAATCGTTCATGGCGTTTCGGAAATGATTTTAATCGAGCCGCGTTCTTTTGAAGAAATGCCGCAAGTAATTGATGCTTTACGCCACAGAAAGTCGGTGATCCTCAATATGACCTTGATCCGGCAAGAGGAAGCTCAAAGATCGGTGGATTTTGTCGCAGGTGGAACATACGCCATCGACGGCCACTATGAACGGATTGGTGATAATATTTTCCTGTTCACGCCCAATTGCGTTCAAGTTAGCACTCCGACAAACGTCATTCACGATCCGGTCAACCAACAAACACCGATCGAGAAGACAGTTCGCAACAATCGCACTAGCACGCCATTGTCCACCTGGGGTAACGAACCGATCCAAGCAGCTCAATAACATTAGTCAACCTAATCGATGGCAACTACAATCGGTACCCAAATCTGTTCGATAACTGAAAGTAGTAACTTATGGCTGTCAAGTTAGGTGTAATCGGTGGCGGGGTCATGGCATCGGCGATCGTATCCCGCCTGCTCGCTGGTGGTACTTATCAAAGTACCGAAATCCTCATTAGCGAACCGACACTCTCTCAACGAGAAGCTCTCCACCAACAGTATGGAGTAGGGGTAACTGATGATAATAATTTGGCGGCAATGTCTCCAGTCCTGATGCTGGCAATCAAGCCCCAAGTCTTCGATCGGGTTGTGGCTCAATTATCGCCACTGAGCAACAACCCCCAATTAGTACTTTCGATTCTAGCAGGAGTCAAGATCGCCCAGCTAGAAGGCGCGTTTCCCGATCGAGCCGTCATCCGGACAATGCCCAATACGCCTGCAACTGTCGGGATGGGCATTACCGCGCTTTCAGCCGGAGCGCGGGTTGACGCTGCACAAATAGAACTAGCAACCCAAATCTTTCAAGCCGTGGGTGAAGTCATCACCGTGCCAGAATCTTTGCTGGATGCGGTGACTGGTTTGTCTGGTTCTGGCCCTGCATATATAGCCATCGCGATCGAGGCTCTAGCCGATGGCGGTGTCGCCGCAGGTCTCCCTCGTCCGATTGCCGATCGGCTGGCATTACAGACCGTTTTAGGCACGGCTACACTCTTAAATGAATCGCAGATACACCCCGCCCAATTAAAGGATCGCGTTACTAGTCCGGGCGGGACGACTATTGCCGGAATTACTAAATTAGAGCAAGCAGGTTTTCGATCGGCTCTTATTGAAGCTGTCATTGCCGCAGCCACTCGATCGCAGGAGTTGGGCAAGTAGAGAATCGCTTTTTTCCCACAACCCGCTTCCCACTCCCCGCTGCCTCGTCTAGCTTTTCATCCTGCGAGCCAGCACTGGTTATATCTAACCCATTTTTAACCTATGGCTTCAAATTCTAGTGCCGATCGCCGCTCCCCACCAAAATCCCGTCAACAAAATCGCTCGCGGTCGCACTCGCAACGACAGCAAGTTCAGCAGTTAAATTCGCCACAAGAGCGAGAATGCCGACAATCTGTCTCAATCTTCATTCATCTGGTGCGGCTGAGTATTTGTGGACTGGGAGCCAGTACGATCGCTGGTACCACGATCTCGATTCTGAATCCACCCCAACAGGCGGCCAAGATCGAACCGCACGTACTACCACCGACACTACCACAGATCGAAGATATCAAAATCACTCATATCATTCCCGCACTCGATCGCCGCCTTCAAGCAACGCTGAATCGGAGCGATAAAATCGATCCCAGCTATCTATTCGTCGATCTAAATTCAGGAGAATATACCCAACTGGGAGCCGATCGCGTATTGCCTGCGGCAAGTACGATTAAATTACCGATTTTAATCGCTCTATTTCAGGATGTGGATGCCCAGAAAGTCCAACTCGAAGAGAAACTCACCATCGACAAAAATTCGATCGCTGGGGGTTCGGGGGATTTGCAAGCGCAAAAACCGGGAACGCAGGTCAGCATCCTCGTCGCCGCCACCAAGATGATGACCATCAGCGACAATACCGCCACCAACCTAATTATCAACCGCTTAGGCGGAGCCACCAAACTCAATCAACGCTTTCGGAATTGGGGACTGAAAGTGACGACCATCAATCGTCCCCTGCCAGATCTCGAAGGTAAAAATACTACCACACCTAGAGAATTAGCCCGAACGATGATGGCGATCGATCCGCCAACGCGATCGCCCCACGGTGGTAAACTGCTCTCAGATTCGTCAACAAGCCAAATTCTCAGCATCATGAGCAACACCATAGGCAACACGATGTTGCCCAAAGGTTTGGGTGCAGGCGCGAAAATTGCCCACAAGACAGGCGATATCGGCTCGACAATTGCCGATGTCGGCGCGATCGAGCTACCATCGGGTAAAAAATATCTCGCCGCAGTCATCGCCAAACGCCCCTACAACGACCCCGATGGCCCCGCCTTAGTCCGCAGCATGTCCAAAATCGTCTACGAACAATTCTCGCGTCCGCTCCCCACCGCCACACCTAATCCCCAAGCAGATGCGGGGTTTCCGAAAACGGTCTTTATTAGGACTAGAGAATAGGGAATAGGGAATAGTGAATAGGTAATGGATAGTGTGAAGGGATGCGAGGACTGGGAGTGAGAGAATAGAGAACGCAGTTCTAAAGCCTAAAGCCTAAAGCCTAAAGCCTAAAGCCTAAAGCCTAAAGCCTATCTACTATCATGCACTTATTAATTCCCGCCGCTGGCATGGGTAAACGGATGGGGAGCGATCGTAATAAGCTCCTAATTACCCTACTTGGCAAACCCTTACTCGCTTGGACGTTAATTGCTGCCGAAAATGCAACATCGATTAGTTGGATTGGCATTATCGGACAGCCAGAAGATCGAGCCGATCTCGAAAATATTCTCAGCAACATATTTATATCCAAACCCGTCCAATTTATCCAAGGTGGCTCTACTCGGCAACAATCGGTCTATAACGGCTTGCAGGAATTACCAGATGAAGCAGAGCGAGTATTAATTCACGATGGGGCTAGATGCCTAGCGACACCAGATTTACTCGATCGATGTGCCGCCATTCTTGCCACCTGTCCCGGATTAATTGCCGCCGTTACCGTAAAAGATACAATTAAAGTTGTAGATAATACGGGCATCGTTATCGATACCCCCGACAGATCCAATCTGTGGGCAGCTCAAACACCCCAAGGATTTGAGGTCAAACTGCTCAAAGCCTGTCACGACAAAGGACGCGACCTCGGCTGGGAAGTCACTGACGACGCCGCATTATTTGAAAAATGCAGTCTCCCCGTCACCATCGTTCCCGGTGAAGAAACCAACCTTAAAATCACCACTCCAGTCGATCTAGCGATCGCGGAATTTATTCTTAAGAGTAGGGGTTAAGCTTTAGGCATTAGGCATGAGGATTGAAGACGCTTGCGTCTTGCTAATTCTCCCTGCTGATTCACTAATCCCTGGCGTTGCTGATTTCAGGTATGATTTCTTACTTTGGCAATCTCTTCTCCCCGCTGTCTTGATGCGCGCTCCCCCGCTTTCCTGCCTAGCCTTTCATACATCAATCCAGCAACGCCTAATCCCTAATTCACTAACCCCTAAAGCCTAAAACCTAAAGCCTAAACCCTAAAGCCTAAAGCCTACCCCTAAAACCTAAAGCCTAAAGCCGAAACCCTAAAGCCTAAAGCCTAAAGTCCCATCCACCCTCCCACCCCTACACCCATATGAACCTGGGGAAATTCCTCACTCGCGTTAGCCTTGCCTTTGTTACCACTATTGCCACCCATGCCCCACTCCAGGCAAGACAGCTTGGGCCAGAAGTTGTTCTCAAAGCTGTATATTTGGGATTGCGTCAAGTAGATACGACCCGAGCGAATCCGAAAGTGAGATGGAATGTACCCAATGGGGTCTCTAGTCCCTGCGGACGGATCGGTGGCAGTCTTTACTGTACCCGTAACAATACGATTTATATTACCCAGCAACATATTCAGATGGCTTATAAATATGGAGATGCGGCATTAGCCTACATCCTCGCCCATGAATATGCTCATGCCGCACAGACAATCGGCGGATTTAGACCCAATAATATTACCGCGATCGAACTTCAGGCCGACTGCTTGGCAGGTTTTTATATGGGTGCGATGCCGAATGTCACATTCGATCGTCAAGATATCGAGCAAATTGCCGAGATTGCCTATCAGGTTGGGGATTATGAATTTAACAATCGCCAACATCACGGTACCCCCGAACAGCGTGCTAAAGCAGTACTTTTAGGCTTTCAGGCGTCTCAAAAGAATGGGATTTCGGCTTGTCGGGTGCGGTAGAAAATCTCAGGTATAAGTGCGAAAATCAAGGAGAATAACTATTAATTTAAATACAGCATGAAGATTGCGATCGTGGGAGCGACTGGATTTGTGGGCAGTCGGCTAGTCGAGAGACTCCAAGCACAGGGGCATCAAATTGTCATACTGACGCGGAGTCTCCAGCAGGCGCGCAACCGCTTTCCCCAAGCACAGGTAGTCGGCTACAACCCTCTCGAATCGGGGGAGTGGCAAGAGTCGCTCTCTGGCTGCGATGCTGTGGTTAATTTAGCTGGAGAACCGATCGCCGAAAAACGCTGGACGCCGGAGCAAAAACGCACGATCTTAGAAAGTCGGCAAATCGGCACTCAAAAAATCGTCGAAGCAATTGCTGCCGCCAGCGTCAAACCTTCAGTCCTAATTAATGCTTCCGCGATCGGCTATTATGGCACTAGCGAAACTGCTAAATTCGATGAAAATAGTCCGGCGGGAACGGATTTCTTAGCCGAAGTATGCACTAAGTGGGAAGCAGCCGCTACAGCCGTAACAGCGACTGGAACTAGACTAGTTATCGTCCGTTTGGGAATCGTTCTGGGCGAAAATGGTGGCGCGCTGGGCAAGATGTTAGCACCATTTAGTGCCTTTGTCGGCGGCCCGATCGGTAGTGGCAAGCAGTGGTTTTCGTGGGTACACCGCGATGATGTCGTCAAATTGATAATTCAAGCCATTACCGATACGCAAATGCAAGGCGTTTATAATGCCACAGCACCCAACCCCGTCACGATGGCAAGTTTTGCCCAGACATTAGGCACCGTCATGAACCGCCCCTCCTGGTTGCCCGTTCCTAATTTTGCCCTCGAAGCCATGTTAGGCGAAGGCGCGATCGTCGTTCTGCAAGGCCAACAAGTTGTCCCTAACCACACATTAGGGCAAAACTTTGAGTTTGAATATCCTACTCTTCAACCAGCCCTCAAAGCGATTTTAGGTTAGATAAAATCATTTTTTCATCACAAATCTGAAAACTTGACCTGTTGTAATAAATCTAATGCCATTATTGCTATAAATTTGAGTCGTGCGATTGGCGACTAGATTTTTAGAGTACTAATGGAGCCAGGGAGTTTCCGAAGATGATGTAGATAGTGGATAGTGGATAGTGGATAGTGGATAGGGATTAGGGATTAGGCTTTAGGAACTGGAGTGAGGAGGTACCCATCCACCCATTCACCCATCTACCCATCTACTCATCCACTCATCCACTAGTTAAAGATCGTTACCCAGTCACTGCGGAAACCAAAATGTTGAGCTATGCTGGTGATACTAATTAAGAAAATGAGCAATCGCGGTATATGCGGAAACTGTTAATCTTGTGCTTATTTTGTCTAGGCATGGGGTTTGCCATCTTTAACTTCCCAGGATTGGCAACCAAAGGAGAATTTGACTCCCTAGTTATTGACTTTAAAGAGAATATTCCTGCTAGAGAAATAGAAAACCAATTGCTACGATTGGGTACTGAATATCACATCGCCCCACGTCTGAATAGTCAATTTTCTCAGTCCGAGCATACATATACCGTCAAAGGCGATCGAGCATTACTGGACAAACTGCGCGCATCGAGCCTGAGCCAAGATACAGAAGCGATCGAGCCAAACTATATCTATCGCTCTACAGTTGCTCCCAACGACCCTCAGTACAGTAAACAATGGCATTTACACAATATTCATGCCGAACAAGCATGGGAAGAAAATCGCGGTAAAGGCATTACTGTCGCTATTATCGATACAGGTGTCAGCAAAGTTCCCGACTTAGATAAGACCGAATTTGTCGCGGGTTATGATTTTGTAAACGATCGAGTCAACGCCGAAGATGACAATGGACACGGCACCCACGTAGCGGGCACTGTTGCCCAATCTACCAACAATAGCTATGGTGTGGCTGGAGTTGCCTACGAAGCCAAAATCATGCCCCTCAAGGTCTTATCAGCCGCAGGTGGGGGCACGATTAGCGATATCGCCGAAGCAATTCGATTTGCCGCCGATAACAAAGCCGATGTCATCAACATGAGTCTAGGCGGCGGTGGCGAAAGTCAAGTCATGAAAGAGGCGATCGAATATGCTTACAACAAAGGCGTCGTCATTGTTGCCGCTGCTGGTAATGAAAATAATAACTCGGCATCTTATCCTGCCCGTTACGCCCGCGTCATCAGTGTTGCCGCCACAGATGCTCAAGGCGAGAAAGCCGAATTTTCTAACTATGGTGCGGGTGTAGATATTGCCGCTCCAGGTGGTGGACACGGCAGCAAAATCTGGCAAGAAACGATCGACCCCAGTACCAATCAGCCGATTATTTCTGGCTTCCAAGGTACCAGTATGGCAGCTCCCCACGTCGCTGGGGTAGCCGCTTTAATTAAATCTACAGGCGTCACCGCTCCCGATGAAGTCTTAGCAGTTTTACAACAATCCGTCCGCAAAATTGACGCCGATCCGCAAAATTATTACGGTGCGGGACATTTAGACGCCGCCGCTGCCGTCAAACTCGCCCAAAAAGGCAAGATCACCTTCAATGATTTCTTCCGTTGGTTGCGCGATAATGGTTATCTCAACCTCCGGTTTTGGATCGATGGTGGCGCGATTGCCCTATTACCAAAAGTCGCCATGGTATTAGGTTCTTACTTGCTAGCTTTCTTAATTCGCAATTACCTCCCCTTTGGCTTGCCACTGTCTAGCGGTCTGATTGCTGGCAGTAGTGGGTTGTTTTTCCTCAAAGGATTGTATATATTCGATTTACCACAAGCACCATTTCGAGTCCTTGGCAGTTCGATTCCCGAATTAGGTAATGCAATTTCAGGTAACAGTATTTTAAATCCTGTGTTCGCAAGTGTCCTAATTCCGCTACTATTACTTGTGGTCTGTTGGTCGCTTCCTGCTGGAAAATGGTTTGCAGTGGGGACTAGTCTGGGTGTAGCAGCTTGTCTGTTGGTGAATGCGGTAATCGATCCCCATGTCTGGGTATTAGGCGACGGCGGGCTTGCCCGTGGTTTCTTAGTAGTGAATGGGTTGTTATGTTTTGGTTTAGCAAGGTTCGCGGCGAGAGGAGATTCTCAAACAGTATGATTACAGCGATCGGTGGAATTGAACATAGAGGTTTTGGTACTGGTGCTTGGGCATTAGTGGCTGAGGATGGGACTACTTACGAGTTGCTAGATTGTCCGCGCGATCTGCGTCAGGCTGGATTGCACGTCAAGGTTCAAGGCACATTAAATGACGATGTGATGACCCTGGCAATGATTGGTAAGGTCTTAAATGTCAATTCTTTTGAGATTTTGGAAAACCCATCTTCAGTAGAATAAATTTCTACAAACTCTCATCGGAACCCGACTTCGCAGAGAAGTCGGGTTTTTGTCTTGGTAGTTAAGTTGAGACAATCGTTCGATCGAAAAGGGCGAACAATAGAGCGATCGTGTGCTATAATACGATGTTTGGACTCTAAATATAAACTCTTCGACGTTCTCGTAACGAGACGAATAGAGATATGTAGGTGTAAGCGACACATTATTAGCCGATCTACTTTGGTCAACATGCGCGTACATTTACAGGAGGCAAAGTAATTACGGAGAAAAAACCACTAGGATAATTTATTGCATGGTCAGTCAGAAAACAACCTCTACAGATATCGGCTTCACTCTCGACGATTTCGCAGCCCTTCTCGACAAATACGATTACCACTTTAGCCCGGGAGATGTCGTCGCTGGTACCGTATTTAGTCTGGAGCCAAGGGGTGCCCTGATTGACATTGGCGCGAAGACTGCTGCCTACATTCCAATTCAGGAGATGTCGATCAACCGCGTCGATCAACCTGAAGAGGTACTGCAATCCAACGAAACTCGCGAATTTTTCATTCTCACAGATGAAAACGAAGACGGGCAGCTCACCCTCTCCATTCGCCGGATCGAGTACATGCGCGCCTGGGAACGGGTTCGCCAACTTCAAGCCGAAGATGCGACCGTTCGCTCACAAGTATTTGCGACCAACCGTGGTGGTGCTCTAGTCCGCATTGAAGGACTGCGCGGATTTATCCCCGGCTCGCACATCAGCACTCGCAAAGCCAAAGAAGAATTAGTTAACGAAGAACTCCCCCTCAAGTTCCTCGAAGTAGACGAAGATCGCAACCGTCTAGTTCTGAGCCACCGTCGCGCGCTTGTCGAACGGAAGATGAATCGCCTAGAAGTTGGCGAAGTCGTGATCGGTTCGGTACGTGGTATCAAACCTTACGGTGCGTTTATCGATATCGGTGGTGTCAGCGGACTGCTGCACATTTCGGAGATTTCGCACGACCACATCGACACGCCTCACAGCGTCTTTAATGTCAACGATGAAGTCAAAGTGATGATCATCGATCTCGACGCCGAGCGCGGACGGATCTCGCTCTCGACCAAGCAATTGGAACCAGAACCAGGCGACATGATCAAAAATCGCGATCGCGTCTATGAAATGGCCGATGAAATGGCAGCTAAATATCGCGAGATGTTATTAGCTAAAGCTTCCGGTCAACCTTTAGAATCGATCGAGTTGCCTGCTGCTGCCGCCGAAGCTATCCCCGACATCGTAGAAGAAGAAATTCCTTCCGCCATCGACGACGAAGAAGAAGTTGCAGCAACCTAGATCCATTTCTACACCTAGTGATTAGAATAAAGAGAGGGCTAGTCCCTCTTTTTATTAACCCAATATTTACGGGTGGCAACGATCGACTATCTTGCTTCGCTATCAACTATCAACTATCAACTAATTGAATTATGCCTCCCCGTTGGCCGCGCGAACCCGATCGAAACGACCCTGCATTCCGTAAACTAGATGACAGAATGACATTTGCCTTTCATGTCGCCCTCTTTTCAGCATCAAACTCCGGAATGTGGTTTTTTAAGCTTTTCCAAAAAGCTGACTGGAGCTGGTCTGTATGGGTAACTGGAGTCTGGGCGACGATCTTGTTGGCACACGCTTTGTATATTTTCACCATTGCTAATTACTCCCCTAATACCGATGGCTAACAATCAACAAATCGAAGATCTCGCAGCGGAAATTGGCGATAAAGTATATATCGACGTCGCTAAATGGCACCTCTATCTTAAAGATGCCAAACTCCACACCACTTTAGCCGAACAAATATATCCATTACTGAATAATGGTTTGAACGGCAACAAACTCACCGAAATTTTGACTAACATCTCGATCGATCTCGGCGGCGGCAGACAAAAAACCTCCCTCCTCAATCTCATCCCCGTCACCGCTCAAGCCCGTCTCATGGACGTCCTCCAAGACTACGAACGAGATATGTAACGTTCGGAATCGCTAGCTGTTGGGTTTAGCTAGCTGTTGGGTAGAGCGATAGCAAAACCCAACCGACAGGCTATCCACTATTCACTATCCACTATCCACTACCCACTAGAATGATCGACCTCGTAGACATCAAACGCGATATTAACACCCTATCCGATCGCCTGGGCAAGACCCAGCAATATCTTTGACATCCCCGCACTGACGGCCAAAATTCAAGACTTAGAGCAAGTCGCCGCCCAGCCAGAGTTTTGGGATAACCAAAATGTGGCTCAAGCTGCGATGCAAGAACTCAACGACTATAAGTCTCACTTAGAGCAGTTTCAACACTGGCAAAGCAGTGTTGCCGACGCTCAAACCGCCCTAGAACTGCTCGAACTCGAACCAGACGAGGCTTTGTACCAAGAAGCCAAACAGAACCTCTCCCAGATGAGTTTAGAACTCGATCGATGGGAATTAGAACAGCTATTATCGGGGACTTATGATGCGAAGGGGGCAATACTCACTATCAACGCTGGTGCTGGGGGCACAGATGCCCAGGACTGGGCTGAGATGCTCTTGCGGATGTACACCCGTTGGGCGGAAGATCGTAAATATAAAGTCCAACTTGCCGAAATTTCCGAAGGAGAAGAAGCCGGATTAAAATCTGCCACCCTAGAAATCGAAGGTAAATACGCCTACGGTTATCTTCGTAGCGAAAAAGGCACCCACCGTCTAGTCAGAATTTCGCCCTTCAATGCCAATGACAAACGGCAAACGAGTTTTGCAGGCGTAGAAGTGATGCCGCTAATCGATAATTCCGTCCAACTCGATATTCCCGACACCGATTTGGAAATCACCACCACCCGTGCGGGCGGTAAAGGTGGGCAAAATGTGAACAAAGTAGAAACAGCCGTGCGGATCGTTCACAAGCCTACAGGCGTCGCCGTGCGCTGTACGCAGGAACGCAGTCAGCTTCAGAATAAAGAAAAAGCCCTAGTAATTCTCAAAGCTAAATTACTCATCATCGCGCAAGAGCAAAAGACCAAAGAAATCGCCGAAATTCGCGGCGATATGGTGGAAGCTGCCTGGGGTCAACAAATTCGTAACTATGTTTTTCATCCCTATCAAATGGTGAAGGATTTACGCACTAGCGTGGAAACAACGGCGGTTGGTGACGTGATGAATGGGGAGATCGATGAGTTTATCGAAGCCTATTTACGCCAGGAAAATATGATGGTAAGTGAGTAAAGATTGATGATTTTTGAGAATTTATCTATCGATCGTATGTCAATTAGCCAGACAAAAATAATCATTCAAAGTTTGAAAAGAATAGATCGTTATATTTCCCAAACTATATCTAAATAAGAAGATATTATCGATATAGGCTGGTTCTCCAGCAACTCCATATAATGCCATTTCTTCCAACAAAACACAATTCATAAATAGTTACTAATTTTTGTTAAACAGTAGGCATTCATCAAAAAGCCCGATCGAATTCGATCGGGCTTTTTTTAATACTCTGATTAAAACTATTTAGGATTAGCTTGAGGCGCAGCATTGTTGGCTGCTGCTCTATCGCCAACTTGTCGAGGAACTTCGACACCAACTTCTTCTAGTACGACAGTCGGAGTTAGACTTTGTTGGCCTTCGACTCGTTTGACTAATACTCTACCATTTGAGACACGATCGCCGACATCGATATAGCGACTGAATGATTCGTTTGGTAATTTGACGATAACTTGAGTTCTGCCGTCTACTTCAATTACTCCAGATATTTCTACTGCCAATGCCTGAAGCGGTTTTTCGGCAACTTTTTCTGTTCTAGCCGCAATTGTCGTTCCTCCAGATGTTGTTGAGGGAGTAGCACCGATATTTGTAGGGCGCAGGACATTATTGTTGCCAGCTTTATTGTTCAGGGTGAACGCATCAAAATCGGGTGTAATTCGATCGATCAAAACTAGAATAGCTAACTCAATCGTACTTACTAACTAATTGCACTTATTACAATGCCAATTGAAACTAAAATCAAACATGAGATCCGATTAATTTAATTTAGTGTAGCAGAAAGCTCGACCAACTCATTAGTCAAGCCGAGATTAATTAGTGCAAATAAATTACAAAATAGCTTCTAAAAGTTCAGTTGAATATTCTTCGTCAAGTGTCGCCAAGAATCTCTTACTTCTAACACTTAACTTTCGACTTTTATTTTCACTAATTATGTTAACTGCTATATGTCGTAAAATCGCAAAATTAGCTGGAGCATTATCTTTCCTAATTCGACTATCATCTTCTTTAAAAGCAACATCAAGCACCCAGTGAAGAGAATTTTCTATCGACCAATGACTTCTAATTCCCTCTGCTAATTTTTGAGCATCGCTCTCTAGACTACTGATAAAATAACGAGTTTCTACACTCGTCTTTCCGCCGACAACTCGAACTGATTCTACCATGCCAATACTAGTTAACTTTTTCCATTTTTGCAGTGGATCTATTTGCTCCGCAACATCTGTTATCATTAAATAATTACGAATTTCTTCTCTACCTCTATTCATCTCTCTACTGTTGAAGCTACTCAGGTTGAGGTCTTTTCCCTGAGTTTCAATTGCTTGTTTAAATAGCTGCTTTACTTGTTTGTACAAGGTCGGTTGATTCTTTTTTACAGCAATTACATAATCTGCATCTTTTTCGACGATTTTTTTGACTATTTCTCTTTGACATCCCATTGCGTCGATGGTAACGATACATCCTGCTAAATCCAAGATTTGAATCAGTTCGGGAAGTGCTGTGATTTCATTAGATTTTCCTTCTACTTTCTTTTGACCTAATACTAATCTATTACTTGCAGCCCAGGCACTGACTGTATTAATTACACCTTGACCATTCTTTTCATCTCCTGAGTTTCGAGATTGTTTTCCATCAAAGGCAATTATTTCTCCTGCGGTTATTTTACTTATTCCTTTAATCCAACTCAGGAATGATTTATTAAATTCATCAGGATTAATTTGTGAAAATACTCTAGCAAATGTATCATGAGATGGGATTCCATTCGGTAGTTCTAGGAACTTTTCTAACCATTTTTTTCTGGCTATACCATACATTTCTATATCTATCCATCCGTCCGCCCCACATACTACAGCACAAATGGAGATCGTGATGATGTCGATTAGTTTATGTTTTTTTCCACGTTCAATCCTAATGTCTTCTATGTCGTCAAAGTGTTCTGCGATACTATGCTTAGGCTTCAGCTTCATTTTACATGATATTAGTTCCAAATCAACTTAACACAATTAATTAGCTAAAGCTATCGACGGGTATAGATTTCACATCTTTGATGAATCAAATTTACATCTAGTTTCTAAGTGTTTTTAATAATATAAGATTTAAGTGCGTTCACCCTGCTTTATTGTTTTTGGCAATTTTGCCGCCTGCGGGAGATTTTGCACCATTAGTTGGTTTAACGGCAACAGCAATTTTTGGTAAAGCTCTATTGATTCCAGTTCTAGGAATCGAGGAAACCGATCCATCGCGAGTAATGCTACCTTCTACAGAAGTCGAACCTCTACGTGCAATTCGTTTGCCAGAAACTTTAGTTGTTGTCGGCAAACTTGAAGCGACTTTGATGGTTGGGAGGGATTTATTTACCCCAGATTTGATTGTAGGAGCATTGCCAGCGATCGAAGCAGATCCTGGTCTGCCAATTACTTGACCGAACTCATCTAATTTATCGGGAGCTACGACTGGTTGTAAGGAGAGTGTCGCAAATGGATCGGGGCGACCTTTGGTGACGGTTTTGGCCCAACTATCGCCATCGGTAGGCGCGATCAAACCAGCAGCAACGTCAACAGATACGGATTTTTTGCCTGGGATGGTGGGTGTGGCAGTTGCAGGAACGAGCGCGGTTGGGGTTGTAGGAGCAACAACTGGAGCTGTAGCGGTGGGAGCCGCTGTGGTGGGTGCAGTCGCCGCAGGACTAGTAGCGGGAGTAGGACTTGCAGGTGGGGTTGCCGCAGGCTGGCTATTGCCACAGCTATTCGCGAGGATTGCCAAACTACCGATCGCGATTTGGTAAAACCAAGATTTATTCATATAATTTCTATACCTCGCTTCCCTGAATATCTATATACATATAACGTTGATAATGGTCGGGATAATTTAGACCTCTACTCTGCGCTATCACCTGAAATCCTCAGATACTCACAGAAAATGGCTTGTCTATTTTTATACTACCCAAATCTTTATCGACAATATCGTTTTCTAGGCATCATTATTAACCAACATTGACTTGAGCACGTTAAGTCCCTTTTTGACATGGCGAGATACGGTGATGACACTAATGTCCATCCGCTCAGCGACTTGTTTTTGCGTCAGATCGTGGAGGAAGACAAATTCGAGAATTTGGCGGGTATGTTGTTCGAGAGAGACGAGACTTTGTTGGACGCGCATCCGATCTTCCTGAGTCAGTTGAAAGCTCTGGTAGTGTTTATCTGGTAAAAGATCGGCGAGGTTATTTGCTTCTTCGTCGCTGCCGACAGGACAGTCCAAACTCACTGGCTGGCGGTTTTGGTACGCCATTTTAATTTCTTGCCACTCGATGAGGGAAATATCCAATGCTTGGGCAATTTCGGTTTCGGTAGGTTGGCGTTGATATTCTGCTTGAAAATTTTTGATAATAGTTGCCGATTGTTGGATCAGTGCGAACCACTTTCGGGGCATTTTTAAGACCGAACTCTTATCGCGTAGATAGTGTTGAATTTCACCCCTAATGTAGGGCATTGCGAAAGTACTAAAGGCATATCCTTTACTGACTTCAAATTTATCGATCGCGTTAATCAGTCCGATACTGCCAACTTGCAGCAAATCGTCATAAGTCTCTTTGCACTGACTCACCCAGTAGTGTGCTTCTTTCCGCACCAATCCCAAGTTTAGTTCCACAATCTGGTTGCGCAGTCTTGCTTTGCCAGTCTGCTGATATTCGCGCAATAGTTGTAAACTGTGGTGCTTCAGATCGCATTCTAAAACGGTAGTCATGACAATTTTATAAATAAGAGTTGATAGTAGATCGCGAACAATGCGAAACCATAGTTTAAAATTGGCAGCAATCGCTAATTGCTAGCAAAAATACTAGTCATGCTGCTGTAACTCATCTAAATCGATCGTTACCAGCACCTCTGGACAAGAGGAGCGCAGATAGTGAATCGGTGTTTTTAGATGTGCTGAAATGGTGAACTGGGCGAGCGAATTTTTTTGTGATGACTTACTTAGATTGCTTTCGAGGATGAGCCTACAGCTCTTCGGTCAAGCAGTTGAAACAAAAGTTGCTATTATATAGTTCACTTAATAGATCGCATAATCTCTATTTACTCAATTTCGCTCGATCCTTTTGTGAGTTGCGGATCTTAGCTCGTCAAGTTTAGTCTCAAATCTTCATAAATTCCATCAGTGGGATTACCAGTTGTCAATAGCCTAGCAATATTCGATCGAGTCTTCTACGTAATTTCACTTATCTGCCTGCTCCCCGATGTTTACTATGGACTTGTCCTTATTGTGGGCGATTCTTTGGCGATCGGTTGTGATAACATCACAAGTCCGACATCGATCTCGATCGCATGTCAATCGCAAATGGCGATTTGAGTGGGTATTGCGGCAATTTATGCCAAAAATAAATTGCGAATCGATTAAAATGACAGATAAATAGGAGGTGAATATCACTCGTGACGATCGAAACATCAACAGACTCAAACATTATTACTCCCCCAGTCGAGCCTAGTTTTGGCTGGAATGTCTATGCCGAACGCACAAATGGTCGCTTTGCAATGGTGGGATTTGTCTTGTTATTGCTTTTAGAATTAGTAACAGGACAAGATCTCTGGACGTGGCTGGGGCTGCGCTAACACTGTTAGATCCTCGACCCTCTTGACTGGTACTATAAATCGTGGTAGATTAACAAAGCGCATAAAACGCACCTCAAGAAAAAATTAACAAGCGGATGTGGCGGAATTGGTATACGCGCACGCTTGAGGTGCGTGTGGCTTAGTCCTTGGGAGTTCGAGTCTCCCCATCCGCATTAGGTTCGGTCTCGACCGACAACAAAGCCCAGATTTCGCTATTGAAATCTGGGCTTTGTCTTAATTAGATTACCCAAAAACTGCCACAATTGTAACTTGAGATTGTCGTAGTTACTCCTTTCCAACTCCAGAAGTAGACAATCTCGCACTGTGATTTCGTTCGTCTTTGGTTGTGCCTACGGCAGGCTACGCCAATGAATCTACTCGATCGAATGAGTTGACAAAATAGAATGTCTTATTTAGATGTTCGACAGCTCAGCCACTATCCACTATTGACTCGCTACTCTGAGAGAGTAGATTCGATCGGTTAACCGCGATCGAAATTTTCTAGATAGGTTGTGATATAATTGCATAAGTTAGGGCACGTGGCTCAGTGGATAGAGCATCAGGTTCCGGTCCTGAGGATCGGGGGTTCGAATCCCTCCGTGCTCATCATAACTAGAAGCAGCCGACATAATTTATGTCGGCTGCTTTTTTGTTTAGCACTAATTATTAGATTTAGCAATTCCCAATAGCGAATCTAATTTATCGCTATCGTCCAAGTCGTGGAGATCGTCACAACCACCAATGTGAGCGTCATCGATAAAAATTTGCGGTAATGAGCGTCTACCATTAGCTCTTTTGGCCATTTCCGAACGTGCCTGCTCGTCACCATCGACCGCATACTCAGTAAACTCAACACCTTTACTCTTTAACAATGCCTTTGCGCGGATACAATAGGGACAACTACGCCAGGTATAGATCTCAATATTTGGCTGCATAGCAACTTTAGCTAATTCAATCCAGGTTTTACCTATCTATATTGGCACTTTTCGACGGAGATCGATCGCTAGCAGCGATACGTTATCGCAGATTGTCTCGCATGGGTTAGCGATCGCCCTCCAAATATAGATACAAAAAATAGACCACCAGTAAATAGCGATCTAAGTTGCAGTAGTTATTGGGTAACTAATAAGCTTAATCCTACTCGTAAACTAACGATCGGCAATCCGCCAATTGCATGGATCGATCTCGGCATTTTTGCCGATCTTTGCCAATCGATCTCGATCGGGCATCGCAGCAGAAAGCCCGATAGCCAGCAGATTTGTGTCGATTTGCTCGCGTCTAGCTGGCTAAATTTGCTATAGTCAGCATAGAGTAAAAATACTACTAATTTTAGGAGAGCATCCCCAATGGCGTTCGTACAAGAAGCTTTGCCTTATGATGTCAGTGCTTTAGAGCCACACATGTCCGCAAAGACGTTTGAGTTTCACTATGGTAAGCACCATGCTACTTATGTGACTAACCTCAACAATCTTACCAAAGATACGCCGATGGCGGATATGTCGATCGAAGATGTTGTTAGAGGTAGTTTTGGTGATGCCAGTAAAGCAGGTATCTTCAATAATGCCGCTCAGGTTTGGAATCATGCTTTTTTCTGGAAATCCATGAAGCCTAATGGCGGTGGTGCCCCAACTGGCGAATTGGCTGCCAAAATCGATGCTGACTTCGGTAGCTTCGACCAATTTAAAACAGACTTTAAAGCTGCTGCTACGACTCAATTTGGTAGTGGTTGGGCTTGGTTAGTTAACGATGGCGGTACGCTCAAGATTACCAAAACTGGTAACGCTGAAAATCCCCTCGTTCACGGCCAAACTCCCCTGCTAACGTTAGACGTGTGGGAACATGCCTACTACCTCGATTTCCAAAATCGTCGCCCAGACTTTATCAGTACCTACTTAGATAGCTTGGTCAACTGGGATTTTGCTGCGGCTAATTTCAAATAGTCGCCAGTGGACGCGCAAGCGTCCATCCCCACTCCAACTCCATTATTTAAATTACAACTGTTGTGGAGGCGATTTTGACTGGCACTCCACTTCAATTTGCCCCTGCCACCCCCAATAGTTCGCTCTTTACTGACAACAGCAAGTCTTCAATCCATCTCACCCGGAGCTAGAGATCGCGGTCTTCTGGGTTTAGTGGTATAAAATACGAACAGATGGACGATCGCATAACTGTCCGATCGAGCATTAAGTAGACAAGTTTAGGGATTAAGTTAAGAATATGCTTCCCGTTCTCAATTTAATCGATGAAATCGACCCATAATATCTATTTAATCGAACGCAATCGCTCGATTCTGGCATTATTATTAATCGTGCCCATCACCAGCCTCGGCGCGCTGTTTTCGACAGTTATTGCCCCAGGCGCAACCGGACAAATCATCGCGGTTTGTTGTGGCATCTGGCTGTTGGTATTTCCGCTCTGGTGGCATGTATCGGTAGAGCGACAGCAGCTAAAGTTGAGATTGGCTCCCGATGGCTGGGCGATCGGCGTTATCCTGGGATTGGTGATGTTGAGTGCGATCTTGGCTAGCTACTGGTCTGCGGGCAGATATTGGTTGAATATTCCCGATATTAGAGCTAGAGTCACCCAGATGGGGATGAACATTCCCTTGATGGTATTTGGATTTGGGACTTTCCAGACTTTAGTTAATTCGCTAATTGAAGAGTATGTCTGGCGGTGGTTTGTCTACCGTCACTGTGCCAGATTATGGACGCAGGAGCAGGCGGTATGGATTTCGGCGGGGTTCTTTACGCTGCACCATATCATTTTGCTGGTTGCTTATTGTGATGATTGGCGGTTGGTAGTTGTCGGCTCGATCGCAGTGTTTGTGGCAGGAGTATTATGGGCTAGATGTACCAAGATCTATAACTCGCTATTGCCTGGTTATCTGAGCCATCTCGCAGCGGATTTGGCTTTGCAAATCGTTAGTTGGCATATCCTCTTGGGGTGAGTGGTATTTACTCTAAATTTGGGCGATAAATTTAGACGCCCCCAGGTTTACAATACATATATACCAAAAATCTGCTCGATCGAGTCATAAGTACTCACCGAACAGATCTATAGGTTTAAATACTTGAGATAACAGGCAGATTAAGTGCGGAACCGACGCTTATTCTGTCTGTGTCTGGCAATTGCCTTGCGCTTGCGCTTCTCAATTGGAGTTTCAAAGTGTCTGTGTTTGCGCATATCAGGAAAAATCCCCGCTTTGGAGACTTCTCGCTTGAATCGGCGTAGCACTGACTCAATGCCTTCACTTTCACCGGGAATAACTTGAGACATCCTAACCCATCCAAAAAACTTACTAACTAATCATTATGGCTGAAAGAGTGGTATTCTTCCAACTATTTACCAACCAAAATAAGGACAAACTTGACGTCTGTCCTTAAAGACCTTACGAGCGCGAACTTTGGGGTTCGGGCTTAGTAGCGGCGGTTGCCACCACCGAAGGAGCCTTTTTCTTCACGAGGTTTGGCTTTGTTGACTTTGAGGTCGCGACCCATCCATTCAGCACCATCGAGAGCTTCGATAGCAGCAGATTCTTCGGCGTCGGTTTCCATTTCGACAAAAGCAAAACCGCGTAGACGACCAGTTTCCCGATCGGTAGGCAATTGAACTCGTTTGACTTTACCGTATTCGGCAAAAGTCTGAGTCAGGTCATCCTGCGTAACTTCGTAGGATAAATTGCCGACGTAAATTGACATATCGCTGTCTCCAGAATCCTGTAGGTGTAGAGAGTTAGATTCGGAGAAAAGCTTGTAAAAAGAACCATACAGCCGAAAATAATCTTCATTTATAATGGTAGCACAAGATCTTGGAAACCGATCGTTTACCATAATATCGATCGATTTCCATTGCAAGTGATGGATTCTGACTCATGCTATTTTTTTAAATAAGTGTAGATGTTATAACTATGTCCCCGCTCTAATGTATGAGTGCTGACGATCGAAACACCAGTGATGCTCTCCACCGCTAGCAATTACCAGTTAGATCGAGCGCAGCTACTTTTGTAAAATCATTCGATCGACTGTTGCAGAAATTATTTAATCGACTCTATGTAATTGCTAAATAATAATCGATATTTGCTGAATTAATAAATTATGTCTCAAGAATTTAACATTGGTGCAACGGTAAAGATTATTGCGTTACCACCGTATCTAAAAACTGCCGATCCGATGCCGATGTTGCGCCCCCCCACTCTATTAGAGATTGGTGCCGAGGGCATAATTATCGATCGCAAACCCGGCAATTATTGGGCAGTCAAATTCGATCGCAGCTCCTTTTTGCTTGAAGATCGTTATTTAGAGGTAGTTGTTAGCTAGCTCCAGCTCGAAACTGTCACAAAGCAAGCTGACTTCGACACAAAAATTAGTACTGCTTATCAATGTCATAAGTTATCCTGAATAATGAGGATCGCTAAAAAAGTAGATGATATGACACAAGCATTTAATGGTGGAGACAAGAATAGCTTTTTAGTAGGACAGACTCCAGTCAGACAATGGCAGAATGTCGCGATCGGCAGCTTGGGTCTGTGGCTGAGTGGTAGTTTGCTATTAGATTTCGTCATCATGCCCACCCTCTGGACGACGGGGATGATGGAGAGTAGTGGCTTTGCCTCGGCGAGTTATAGTATTTTTTGGATTTTCAATCGGGTCGAGTTATTATGTGCGGCTGCGGCACTTAGCAGCATGTGGGCATTGAGTGAGGTATCTAGAGCCGATTTAGAAACTAAACGGGAAATGATTGCTAGTGCTGTGATGCTGCTGCTAATCGCCCTGAGCTATACTTTTGTGCTCACGCCTTATATGAGTGGCTTAGGGATAAATTTAGACGTCTTGGCGACGACAAAATCTCTGCCCGCAGAAATGACTCAACTGCACGCAATCTACTGGGTATTAGAAGCTAGCAAATTGGCGATTGCCGGGTTATTGTTGTCAAAGTGTGGCAATCGGGCGATCGCTCGGTAAGAAATTGTTGTATTTGAGGAGTCCTTAGCAACACTGCACGATCGAAACGATCGTGCATTCTGTCTTGTCTGGCTATACAGTCGGGTTTTGCCAGAGACGAGGCTAGGCCAACGCGGAGCGTCTACGTGGTCGGGTCGAAGAAAATCGCGACGCTTTCGTCGTTCGACCCGACCACCAGAAATGCGAGCTGCTGCCTTCGCTAATGAAGTACGCCGATAAAGATTGCCGCAGCAGGTTTGTCTGTCTGCGGATGTAAGGGTTCGCGAATTTCGGCAATGGTAAATCCATGGGTAGTAAATAGCTCTACCCATGTTGCCACCGTGCGAAAATACCAAGGAGCCGGATCGGTAAAATCATCGCTAAAACCAGCCCATGACGATGCTCTCCAGCCATCTGAATATGGAAAATCGCCACAGGCGACAAGCGGATGCAGGGTTTGGACGATAAATGTGCCCCCATCGTTGAGTAGTGATGGAATCGATCGAAATAAATCGGTTACCGACTCATTGCCAAATAATGAAAAGTTTGCCACTGCGAGATCGAATTTTTCGCCAAGTTTACCTGCTGCTATTTCGGCATAGGAAGCTAACTCAAATCTGCCTACACCCTGAGTTTGCGATCGTTCGATGAATGCCGGAACGACATCGACACCCAGTACATCCATTCCGCGCGCCGTCAATTCACGCGTCAGCCAGCCTTCACCACTACCGATATCGAGAACTTTACGGGCGCTACGACTGACGACGGCATCGATAATCGATCGATTTGTGACTTGTTGACGGCTGGCGATTTGTTGTTCTGAGATTGCGACGCTCCAAGCTCTGGCATTTTGATGCCACGAGTCGATAATTTGTCGCTCTGCGGATAAATCGATCGTCATTCAGGTTACGCAGGGAAAGATTTATTCTGTATGTTAAGACAGGCAGAAGGTATAAGTAGATGGGCACAATTAAATATAAAATACCGCGTAGGGTGGGCAGTGCCCACCATCTAGGTTTCAGGCATAATCTATTTGATAAATAATTGCACCTACTTACTTATCTTAGTATACTACATTGACAAAAAATGGATATTTGGCGTTGCTGAATTTTAGTATGATTTACTTTTTATGCACATTTCATACATCAATTCAGTAACGCGGATATTTTATCAGTGAGCGATCCACTGAGCGTCGGTAATGATGAAAATGCCACCGAGTTTTTTGAGTAGTGGTTGCATCGCATTCGAGAGCTTTTCAGCCATTTCTAGATCGGTACAAATAATCATAATATAGCTATTAGTGATCAGATCGTCGCCAGAATAGCCATGTTCGCCACTACCAGAAACATTATTAATGACTGTATAACCTCGGATTGAATTCTTTTTAAGAATCTTCAGCACGGCAGGCACTTCTAAATAACTGACGATTATTTCAACTTTTTTAACAGGCTGAAGCATAGTTAGACTCCCAATAGTTTAATAGTTTGGAGATAGAGCGGAATTCCAACAATGATATTGAAAGGAAAAGTAATTGCTAAAGCCATCGATACATACAAACTGGGATTTGCTTCGGGGACTGTCATCCGCATGGCTGCAGGTACGGCAATATAAGAAGCACTAGCGCACAATACGGCAAATAGCAGAGAGTTACCTTCACCCATACCGACTAATTTAGCGAGTAGAATTCCTAGCAAAGCATTAGCAAGTGGCATTAAAATTGCAAAGCTAATTAGAAACATGCCAGTTTTTTGCAGATCTTGAATCCTCCGGGCTGCCACTAATCCCATATCGAGCAGGAAAAACATTAGTGCGCCATAAAATAGATCTTTTTCGACAAATAAATGCACTTTTGTCCAGCCATCACCACCAGTGAGTACTCCCGTGATGAGGCTACCAATTAATAATAAAACTGAGCCATTTAAAAAAGCCTCTCTTAAGACTTCACCCCAAGAAGTTTCTTGGTTATCTGCTTCATCCTTATTATTTTTATTATCGACTTCATCTTTATGATGTTTGTTGTCGGTGTCATCCCGATCGTGTTTTTCATCAACAGAAATATCTAGTGCTTTGGGTGTAAATATCCTTACCAAAACCAAACCTACCACGATCGCGGGTGACTCCATTAGTGCTAAAGCGGCTACCATATGACCGCCATATGGAATCTCAATTTTGTCGAGCAAGGAACTAGCAGTAATAAACGTGACCGCACTAATCGAACCATAAGTAGCCGCAATTGCCGCAGCATTGTAATTATCTAATTTAACCCGCAGAATAAAGAAAGAATATACTGGCACGATCGATGCCATAAATACCGCTGCGAGCAAGGTACTGATAATCATCGGACTCAAACCGCTCTCAAATAGCTCGTGTCCACCTTTGAAGCCGATAGCGACTAGTAGATAGAGCGAAAATAGTTTGGGTAAGGGATTGGGAATTTCTAAATCGGATCGTACAAAAACCGCCAGCATTCCCAAGAAAAAGAACAACACTGGCGGATTTAAGATATTAGACAGAATTAAATTGCTATCCATCGGATCTTCAAAATTTAGTTATCAATGTCTGTTCATTATCCGGCTGTTAGTGACAACTCAGCAAATGTTTCAATTTGTTAACACCGATCGATAAATTCAAATGGCAAGATTCCTAATGGGGTGAATGGGTGGATGGGTGGATTGGTAATGAGTAATGGGTAATGACGTAACCCCTAAAACCTAAAACCTAAAACCTAAAGCCTATCCCCTATCCCCTAATTTTAAAACTCGACAGTTAAGGGTGCGCGGGGGAAGGGAATGACATCGCGGATATTGGTCATTCCAGTCATAAATTGCACCAACCGCTCGAATCCTAACCCGAAGCCAGCATGAGGTACAGTACCGTAGCGGCGCAGATCCAGATACCACCAGTAGTCGGCAGGATTTAGTCCTTGAGCGAGCAGTCGGCGTTCGAGGACGTCGAGGCGTTCTTCGCGTTGTGAGCCACCGATGATTTCACCGATTTTGGGAGCGAGAATATCCATAGCGGCGACGGTTTTGCCATCATCGTTGAGCCGCATGTAGAAAGCTTTGATTTCGACGGGATAATCGGTGAGGATGACTGGCTTTTTAAAAACTTCCTCGGCTAAATAGCGTTCGTGTTCGGACTGGAGATCGAGTCCCCAACTGACTGGGTATTCAAACTTTTGTCCCGATTTTTCGAGTAATTCGATCGCGTTAGTATAGGTGAGGCGTTCAAATTGATTGTTAATAATATTCTCCGCCGTGGCTAAGACCGATTTATCGATCCGCTCGTTGAAAAATTCCATATCCGCTTGACAGTTTTCCATCACATATTTAAATACATACTGGAGAAATGTTTCGGCCAGATCCATATCCTCGCGGAGATCGCAAAAGGCCATTTCTGGCTCGATCATCCAAAACTCGGCTAAGTGCCGCGACGTGTTGGAATTCTCGGCACGAAATGTCGGCCCAAATGTGTAAACATTACTAAATGCCATCGCCATCACTTCGGCTTCTAATTGGCCGCTGACAGTCAAATATGCCGCCTTTCCGAAGAAATCCTGACTGTAATCGATCTGGCTGTCGGGAGTTAAGGGGACATTTTTGAGGTTGAGGGTGGTGACATTGAACATTTCCCCCGCACCTTCGCAGTCGCTAGCACTAATAATCGGCGTGTGTACCCACAAGAAGCCGCGTTCTTGGAAAAATTGATGGATGGCTGCGGCACAAGCATTACGCACCCGAAATACCGCGCTCAGGGTATTGGTACGCGATCGCAAGTGCCCGATTTCGCGCAAAAATTCAAAGGAGTGGCGTTTTTTCTGTAACGGATAAGTTTCGGGATCTGCTTCGCCGTAAATTTTGACTTGACTGGCTTTGACTTCGAAGCGTTGTCCTTTGGCGGGGGACTCTACTAATTCGCCGATGACTTCGATCGAAGCTCCGGTATTAATTTGTTTGACAATGGTGTCATAGTTGGGGACATGGCGATCGACTACTACCTGAATATTTGCCATGCAGGAGCCATCGTTGATATCGACAAAGGCAAATTCTTTGGCTTCGCGTTTACTCCGAATCCACCCGCGCACGGTAACGGCATCTCCGGGATTACCTCCACGAAGGATTGTAGAAATATAATTAGTAATCATCTTTAGTCAGGCTAGTAAATCGACGTATGGCAAATCCCACACTCTCTAGTCTGCCATATTCAACCTGCTAAAGGTTTAGTGCGACCCTTATACCATTTTGGATTGGGGATTGCGGATTGGGAAAATCTTGCTGTACGTAGAGTCTACTGTCCCCATCTGTCATTCTTGTTTTTTAAGTATAGTGTTATGCAGATTTTAAAACCAAAATCGATCGAGCTACCAAGTCTAATTAAATTAAGAGCGGGGTGCTAACAATTAATTAGTTAGCACCCCGACTTATCTAGCTCATTGACGATCTATTCTTTACTCATATTACTTGTTGGCAAACGTCTCGTTCCCTAAAGCCTAAAGCCTAAAGCCTAAAGCCTAAAGCCTAAAGCCTAATCCCTCCACCAAATCGAGTAACTAGCAACTTGGGTTACCTACATACAACCGTATCGGTGACTCCCGCACGATCGATCCGATCGGAATTGCTACATTCCGAACCATGTTTGTAAATTTTGATGGTAATTGGCTCTTGGTTAGCTGTCGAACCATTTGCCGAAATTATCATATTTTTACCTGTAGAAAACTTAATCATCAGTGGCAGTTTTCCCACTGCCTGTTGGGTGGTGCTAATGCGGGAACGATCGTGCTGAGTCATGGTATAACTCCCCCACAATGTACTTCCAGCTTTGCCACTATATTCAACTCGATAATCCACTCGATCGCTAAACGGATTTCCAAATGTCCGAACGCCTAACAAACCCACACCAGTCACTAACGACCACAATACGTAAACGCTTTTCACAGCTTTGCTAACCCAATGCTACACAAATTTAATATACCCAGTAAATTGACACGAAATATGTCGAAAATACTTAAATAATTATGTGCTTTATGTGTAACGTTCGATCGCGATCTACGATTAACGGCTGGCTCTAAGCTAAATTGCTCAAATCGCTCTAATAATTGGCGATGGTTGTCCTAAAAATCTCCTTCTAGGAGGGGTACCCGTAGGGCGAGGTGAATCACAGATCTGCGCTAACCGCCGATCGATCGAGTGTGGGTACACTAACTCTGTAATTGAGATTGACTAGTGATGTTTGAGCATTCAACGTTGGAAGATTCGATCGAGATTATGCCATCTAATCTCGATCGTTCGGAGTTAACTAGTGCCAGCGGAGATCTACCCACCGATCGCATTCCAACAATCTCACATTTGGAGATTTAGCACGAATTGTGCCAATACATGCGAACTAACCAAACGGGTCTTAACGATCTTGGCTATTGCAATAATATCTAAATGTGTCGATCGAGCGAAAGTTGGGAATACTAAATCCATTCTTCGATCCTGTTGCAGCATGAAAACATTATTTAGGCTAGTGATTTTTGGTGGTATCGCTTTATTTTCCAATCGTCTGCTGTCCCAAAATCTACTTCCCAAGCCAGGTTGCAATATCAAGGGCAATATATCTTGGAATAAGAATCAGAAGCTCTATCACCTTCCTGGGATGAAAGACTACGAAATTACTGAGATTTCCCCCCAAAGAGGAGAACGATGGTTTTGTGCCGAGTCAGAGGCAATTGCCAATGGCTGGAAGAAAGCACCAAGATAAGTAGGTATTTTCGGATCGAGAGCGGGTGTGGTTGACTAAAATGAACCAATCCCAATCTCGATCGACAATTGTGTATGATTAAAAGTTCGCTAATATTGGCATGTAGATTGCGATCGACAACCGCTAGCGCACGAGCATCAAACATATGACAGACAATAATTCTAGCCAACTACTTCCTGCACTCCAAGGATTAATCGATGTTGTCGCCAAATTGCGAGATCCCGATGGGGGTTGTCCTTGGGATTTGGCACAGACACCGCAGAGTTTGACTCCATACATCGTCGAGGAGGCTTATGAGGCGGTACATGCGATTCGGAGTGGCGATCGAGACGCGATCGTGTCAGAGTTAGGGGATTTATTATTGCAAGTAGTGTTGCAGTCGCAAATAGCTAGTGAGGCGGGGCAATTTACGATCGAGGATGTCGCACGCGGCATTAGTGAGAAATTAATTCGCCGCCATCCACATGTATTTGGTGATGTTACAGTAGATGGTGTCGAAGATGTCCGCGCCAATTGGGAAGAAATTAAAGCGATCGAAAAAGGTCAGAAAACCGAATTACTCAGCGATAAATTGAGTAGTTATGCTGAGAAACTACCGCCGCTAACTGCGGCAATGAAGATCTCCAAGCGCGCTGCGGCGATGGGATTTGAATGGGAGAATGTCGAGGGCGTGTGGGGAAAATTCGATGAAGAATTGGCAGAATTTAAAGAAGCATTAGCCACCCCCGATATCGCTCATCAAGAGACTGAATTAGGGGATTTATTATTTACCGTTGTAAATCTGGCGCGATGGTTTGAGTTAGATCCAGAGCGAGGTTTGAGCGGTACCAATCAACGCTTTATCGATCGCATCCAACAGATGGAATGCTATATTGATAAGCCTTTAACTGAATATTCGATCGGGGAATTAGAAACGCTATGGCAGCAAGCCAAGCAAAGACTAAAAGCGGGTGGATAGCTAGAAACCCGACTTTTCTAAAAATCGGGTTTCTGAAACATTAGAGGGCTGGCATGAAACACCGCCCCACAGATTGTATTGCTTGTCGATCGAGACTAAAAAGATAACTAGGTAAGACTAACTTAAAAAACTTGTTCGACACCAGAAATTTCGGGAATCATATCGCACAATTTGCGCTCGATACCCATTTTGAGGGTCATTGTCGAGCTGGGACAAGAACCGCAGGCACCTTGGAGGCGAAGCTTGACAATCGGGCCATCGATATCCACCAATTCTACGTTACCACCATCAGCCATCAGGTAAGGGCGGAGGGTATCGAGTACGGTTTCGACGTTAGCAGGATTGAGTGTTAAAGATTCAGACATAGTTTACTAAACCAAATTGAGCAGGAGTGACGAGCGATCTACTTCATCTCGATCGTAACCGATCCAGTCGATTATTTCCCGATTGTTTTGGGGCAGATCTCTCTATCTTTGTGAGGAATTGATGAGTAATGGTTAATGAGTAATGTTACGCCTTCTACCTAGAGCCTAAAACCCAAAGCCTTCTACCTAAAACCTAAAGCCTATTCTCCCGCAGCAATCTCGGCTAACTTCTGGGTAATAATGCCAAAAGCAATCCCGCGATGACTGATGCTGCGTTTGGTTTCGACGGACATTTCGGCGAAGGCGAGTTGTTTGGAGGGGACGTAAAAAATTGGATCGTAGCCAAAACCATCGACACCGCGTGGAGCGGTGAGAATCTCGCCGCGACAGATACCTTCGGCTTGGGCGACGATTGTCCCGTCGGGACGGGCGACAGCTACAGCACACACAAATTGTGCTTGTCGTTGGTGCGGTTCGGGAAAATCGGCTAATTCTTGGAGAAGGCGATCGATTCTTGCTTTGTCGGTATCGGCATATCGGGCGGAATAAATTCCGGGCGCGCCATTGAGAGCATCTACTTGGAGTCCAGAATCATCAGCGATCGCCCACTCATTCAACGCGATCGCCACTTCAGAGGCTTTGAGGCAAGCGTTAGTGGCGAAAGTGGTTCCCGTCTCATCGACATCTAATTCGGCGGGTTTGAGGCTCAATTCCCAGGAGCTACCACTCAGATAGGCTTGCATTTCTCTCAATTTACCAGGATTGCTAGTGGCTACAATTAGTTTAGGCATGAATTTAGTAACTAGTGGCTGGTGAAAATAGTGGATAGTCAATCTGACAACGATCGAAAGTCGGTGTTTGTGGCGATTGAAGTGCCACGATCCGATAATCGACGCTACAAATAGTTCGCTCGAAGGCAATTTTTGTAGAGACTTATTTTAACCGCAGCGGCGCAAAGGGCGCAGAGAAAATATTGTGGAGATTTTTAGAGGTTTTTATCGCTACACGTTGACGATTAGCTCATTTCTGATTCTAGCTAGTTCTGTCCCAGTTTTTGCGGCTTTTGTGCGCCCTACTCGCAGTCAAAATGCGATGGTAGCATCGGCGCATCCGCTGGCTACTCAGGCAGGGGTGGAGATCTTGCAACAGGGTGGTAATGCGATCGATGCAGCGGTAGCGACGACTTTGGCGATTTCGGTGGTGGAGCCGTTTGCGGCGGGAATTGGCGGAGGTGGTTTTATGATGACAAAAATGGGGAAGGAAATTAAATCTCTGGATTTTCGCGAGCGCGCGCCGCAAAAGGCATCGCGGAATATGTATTTGGATGCCCAAGGAAAGGTGCGCCCGAATGCCAGTCTGGAGGGACATTTGGCGGCGGGGGTACCGGGGACGATCGCGGGGTTGGCAGCGGCGCACAAACAGTACGGTAAGTTACCCTGGCGGACGGTTGTCGCGCCAGCAATTAAGCTGGCGCGGGATGGCTTTAATGTGAGTGAGCTTTATACCGAGCAAGCCAAATCAAAGCAGAAACTTTTAGCCAGCAATCCAGCCGCACGAGCTATTTTTACGCGCAACGGACGCCCGTTACAAGCGGGAGAACGTCTCGTACAGAGGGATCTAGCGCGGACATTAATGGCGATCGCGCGCAATCCTCAGAATTTTTATACCGGATCGATTGCTAGTGCGATCGATCGCGATATGCGTCAAAACAAAGGCTTAATTACTCTTGCCGATCTCCAAGCCTATCGCCCCAAGTGGCGCGCGCCTGTCTGCGGCAAATTCCGCAAATACGATGTCTGCTCGATGGCTCCGCCGTCATCTGGCGGCGTGCATTTAATCCAAATCTTAAATACGATCGGTAATACGGATTTAGCCACGCTGGGTTGGCATAGTCCTAATGCGCTGCATCTTCTCGTCGAATCGATGCGGATTGCTTATGCCGATCGATCTGAATATCTCGGCGATCCCGATTTTACCAAAGTTCCCGTCTCCGCTCTAATTAATCCAGCCTACGCTGCCAAACGTCGCCAAGAAATTAATCCAGAACGAGCGCGGATCTCTAGCAGCGTCAAACCTGCTACCCCATCACTGTTAAAACAATTCGATCGTACCGCATCACCCGTGCTAAATCGATCGTCTACAGGGGTATTCAACGCAAGCAAGGTGTACGCCTACAAATCTCCAGAATCACTCGAAACTAGCCACCTGACTGTAGTCGATCGCGATCGCAATGTTGTCAGCCTGACTTTTACGGTTAATTATCGATTTGGTGCGGGGGTGGTAGTCCCGGGGACGGGGATTTTATTAAATGATGAGATGGATGATTTTGCGATCGCACCAGGGGTACCCAATGTGTTTGGCTTAGTCGGGGGTGAGAAAAACTCGATCGCGCCTGGTAAGACACCACTATCGAGCATGACACCCACGATCGTCACCGAAAACGGTAAATTTCGCCTAGCTGTCGGCGCACCAGGTGGGAGCACGATTATTACAACCGTCTTGCAAGTCTTGCTCAATGTCTTGGAGTACAAGATGGATGTCGGCGCGGCAGTTGCTGCGGGACGAATTCATCAGCAATGGCTACCAGACAAGGTAAATGTCGAGCCGTGGGGATTCGAGCCTGCCACTCTAGCCGAACTCCGCCGTCGGGGACATCAAATCGAGCAACGCGAAGATTGGGGTAATGCTAACGCCATTCAACAGCTCCCTGATGGTAGGCTCGAAGGTGCCGCAGATCCGCGCGGAGAAGGCACCGCACGGGGCTTCTAAGAAATTGATAATTGGATTTTTAAGATGAGTTGGTGGTAGGGGTAATTCATGGCTTACCCTTACCATCGATTTCGATGTAAATTAGCATAATCCGAGATCTGTAGCCCAAGCTCAAATTAACTGCCCGCGAAATTAACATGTTTAAATTCTTGCTCGGAACTCTCATCCTGACAGCACCGATGGTTGTGACTCACACTTTGCAAGCTCAACTTCCACCCGCAACACCAGACTCGTCAACGCCACCCTCATCTCAGCCACAACCAAAACCGTCAGTCTCGCCCCAGCCTTCAGTTGCGCCGCAACCTTCTACCGCTCCTTTGCCAACGACAGCAACCGAGCCAGATTTGACATTGTTGGGTAAAGTTCTGGGTGCGTTTTTACAAACTAATAAAGCGAGAACCGAGTCCCAAATTGTGATGAAATTGCAAGGTAAAGATGGGGATGTCGAGATTTATGCTCGCTCCAAAACAGTCGCCAAAACTAGTGGTGAGTTTCGATCGGAACTAACTTTTGCCCAACCAGGTCAACCACCGACAGCTAGTTATACGATCGTTTCTAATGGTAGCAAAGTCTGGATTTATCGACCCGATCGTCGTCAATACGCTCAGACTACTCTCGCCAAATTTCAAGCACAACCCTATTCATATTTAGTCGGTTTATCAACCATCTTCTTTTTAAGCGTTACCGAATCCAATCGTCGGGAAATCAATGCAGCTTTGGCCGTTAGCCCAAGTTTTTTAACTTCGCTACCTAAAGAACAAATCAAAGATTTACAAGGGAGTAGACGACAATTAGAGGGACAAGAGTTATACGCTTACTCTTATGAAAATAAGACTGAGAACTGGTCATTTAATAGTTTAGTCAATCCTCAAACCGGAATTATCAGACAGATTGAGTTTACTGGTAAACTCGATGCCAAGGATGGTGGCACGAACTTTACACTCACTGAGAAAATTATCGATCGCAATTCTCAACCGACGATCGCTAATTCTCTATTCAAATTTTCGCCACCAAAGGGTAGCAAAAAAGTTAAATCTCTAGATATCGATCTCATCGGTCGTTAAATAACCCCAAGATTCCGCGATCGACATCAACGATGTCGATCGCACTTGCTTGTCTGGCTCCCTCCTTTCTAAGAGGATGTCTGAAAAGTCTAATTGCTTCGTTTGCAGTGGGTAAATCCCCCTGTCTTGTCGCACACAAACGGGAGGGAACCTCCCGTTCGATGCGCCGCTAAATCCCCCTTAAAAAGGGGGACTAAGAGTCTGGTTCCCCCCTTTTTAAGGGGGGGATTTTCTAGGGTTTAAGCTTAACGGAATTGAGTTTTCAGACATCCTCTAAGGGAAGAACTGGGGTA
Organism: Chamaesiphon minutus PCC 6605; assembly: GCF_000317145.1. GTDB lineage: Bacteria > Cyanobacteriota > Cyanobacteriia > Cyanobacteriales > Chamaesiphonaceae > Chamaesiphon > Chamaesiphon minutus. The sequence continues at coordinate 5,872,398 of NC_019697.1, forward strand.
ACTCCTGAGCATATCAAAGGGTGGAGTAAAAAAGGGACTACGCATCACTCCTTAATATACCTCCGTGTAAGGATTAGACTTGCACGATCGCATGTTTCAAGCTTACACTCCCACCCGCATGGGCGATCGTGTCGATTGGAACTCTACCAAGGTGGGCACTACCATCGATTTTCCTGTCATTTCGACAGGTTGGGGGATCTGGAGAATCTCTAGAATCGTGGGAGCTAAGTCGGCTAATTTACCATCAGTGCGTAAGGTGACATCGTTGCCATGTCCTGGTAATTGGCGGCGTTCGCCTTCGACTAAAATCAAGGGGACTTGACTGGTAGTATGTGCCGTCCAAGGATTGCCATCTTCATCACACATGTATTCGGCATTGCCATGATCGGCGGTAATGATGGTCGTCCCGCCGACCTTGCCGACACCTTCGAGTAGCTTACCCAGACAAGCATCTACCGTTTCGATCGCTGTAATCGTCGGGGACATTTTTCCGGTATGTCCGACCATATCGGGGTTAGCATAGTTGACGACGATTAGCGTGTAGATCTGTTTGGCTAATGCGGCTAGAACGGTATCGGTAACTAGATCCGCAGACATTGAGGGTGCCCGATCGTAAGTACTCACCTGCGGACTGGGAATCAATTCTCGATCTTCGCCAGGAAGCGGTTCTTCTCGTCCGCCGTTAAAGAAGTAGGTGACGTGGGCATATTTCTCGGTTTCGGCGACTCGAAACTGCCGCAAACCGCGATCGGCAAGTACTTCTCCCAATAAATTTTGGAGCTGTTGCGGTTCAAATGCTACGAGTACTGGTAGCGTTGAATCGTATTGGGTAAAAGTTGCAAATGTCAGGGGGGTAATTTGCGATCGAATAAAACCCGTAAAAGTCGGCTCTACCAGGGCACTAGCGAGCTGCCTAGACCGATCGGGGCGGAAATTAAAGAAAATGACTCCATCGCCAGATTCGATCGCGCCTGGAGCGATTCTCGTTGGGGTAATAAATTCGTCGGTTTTGTCTTCGGCATAGCTATCGGTTAGGACTTCAGTAGCAGTTTTGCCGCTGCCTGGTCCAGCTTCGGTCATCACATCGTAAGCTAGCTTGACTCGATCCCAACGCCGATCGCGATCGAGTGCATAATAACGACCGCCGATCGTCACGATCCTACCAACGCCAATTTCGGCAATCGCGTCTTCAATTTTCTGGACGGCAAGCAATCCATCGCGCGGATCGGTATCGCGTCCGTCAGTAATCACATGAATGCAGACGTCTTGAATATTTTGGCTGTGGGCTAACTGCAATAACCCGATTAAGTGATCGAGATGGGAATGAACGCCCCCATCCGAGCAAAGTCCTAAGAGATGTAGTTTGCTCTGACGCTGTTTGACATCTTCACAAACTTTGACCAGAGCCGGATTTGTTAAGATACTGCCATCTTTGACGGCATCCGAAATCCGCACTAATTCCTGCGGGACGATTCTCCCCGCGCCGATATTGAGATGTCCGACTTCCGAATTGCCCATCTGTCCGTCTGGCAACCCTACCGCTCGTCCCGATGTATCGATGAGTGTGTGTGGATAAGCAGCCCAGAGGCTATCAACATTTGGTGTGTTGGCTTGCGCGATCGCATTGCCGTGGATATCTGGACGGTATCCCCAACCGTCTAGAATTACTAGCACCACCGGAGCTACAGGTGCCTGCGCCATATTATTCTTTAGCCTTTTTGTTGTTAAGAATAAGATCGTGTTTATCATAGCAGTTATTCGCCACCTCATTCTGCTCGAAACACTGCCTCAGATTTCTGAAATGTCTACTGACAAACAGTTTGCAGGTAGATTACGATAATTTTCGATCGGAGCTAAATTTGTAAGGAGAGGGTGGGGAGTAAAAAACACTCACCTACCCACCCAGCTTCCGCAACTCTTGAGTCAATCGCTCTACCTGCGAGGTGTCTCCTTGTTGGCGGTATAGTTCGATCGATTTACGATAATCGGCGATCGCGCCCGCCCGATCTTTCAGCTCTAACTTAGCTTCAGCACGATCGGCTAAATAATAGCCTTGATTGGGATTGAGCCGCACCAGTCCATCCAAAGCATTAACAACTCCTCGAAAATCTTTGAGCTGTCGATAAATCTTCAACTGTTCGCTGTAGGCTTCAGTTTCATTGGGATTGATTTTTAACATACTGGCATAGTCTTTGAGTGCCAGCGTCCACTCTTTGCGCTCCTGATAAATTGCTGCTCGGTATGAATAAGCGCGCAGATTATTCGGGCTAATCTGAATAATTTTGGTGTAATCGGCGATCGCACCAGCGATATCGCCTGTAGCTTTACGAAAATTCGCTCGACTATCGTAAGCACTAGTAGTTTCTGGCGCGATCTTAATTACTTCCGAAAAATCCTCGATCGCGCCTGGAAAATTATTGAGCTGCACCCGCACCCCCGCTCGATTGTTATAAGCCAAAGTATTTTGGGGATCGGCGGCAATCATTTTGGTATAAGCAGCTTGTGCCCCTGGTAAATCGCCCTGTACCTGCGCGGTAATTGCTCGTAGCAAGTAAGCTTGAGTATACTTGGGGTCGATCGCAATAGTTCGATCGAAATCTGCCGCAGCCCCTTTATAGTCTTGATTGGCATATAAGATATTGCCACGCAGATAATAAGCACTGGCATTCTTGGTATCTAACTCGATCGCTTTATTTAAATCTGCCAAAACTTGGGGGCGATCGCCTAACATTTGATGGACATTCGATCGCATATAATATGCCGCCGCCTTTTTGGGATTAGCCGCAATCGCGCGATTTAACTCGGCTAACGCGCCCTGATAATCGCCGGACTGCAATTTGACAGTCGCACTTACCAACGCATCGCCACCGAGATCGATAGTTTTATTGTTAGCAGTAGCCACCTCCATTTTCACGCCAGTCTGAGTAGCTAATGGTACGAATACACTTGCCAAAATGCCCAAGTTAAAGCCAGTTTTCACTCTCACGTTAGGGTTGAGTGTAGAAGCCGTGGTGCTTTTTTCGACATCCCCGCGCCCGTGAATAGCAATCAATTCGCCCCGGTCGTTTAAGACACTACCACCGCTCATCCCTGGTAAAGTCAAGTTGGTATACACCAACCCATAACCATTTTGTAACGGCTGCTTGCTACTCGCCGTCACCCGCCCTTCTGTAAAATTAAACAACGGTTTGCTAATTGTCTGAGTAGTCAAGGGAAAACCCCCGACATACACCGTCGAACCTTCGGCGATTGCATTAGCTTGTCTGACTTTGACGGTACGATAAGCTTGTGTGCTCACAAATGATACCAACGCCAAGTCAGCACCAGGTAAGATTTTGATTTTCGATCGATCGATCCCATACTTACGTCCGTCGGGCGCAACCAGTTGATATTGTTGCTCGTCGCGCACCACATGAGCGGCGGTAAGTACCGTGTATCCTTGAGAATTTTTAGCTACTAATACACCAGATCCAACCGAGTTTGGCGTCTTAATTTCGACAGTTACCGCCTTAGCTACTTGCGCGACTTGGCTGGCGGATAAGCCCCAAGCAGGTGCATTAGCTGCCAAAATTATGCCCGCGATCGGTAATCCTAGTAATTGCCAATATTTATCCATATTAAGTTAGGTCGGGATCGAGTAAGTTGTTATCTAACATTAATCTGTTCGATCGAAAAAACAAGCAATCTTCATCTTGTTTTTAAAAACTACCGTTATCGATCTATCTCGTAACTTTGGTAGCTATCGAGCCGTAGAAGTTAGGCTTGTTTTAAGTTGGCACGACAAATTTATCAGGATGAATGCCATGATTTATTTACCCAAGTAATTGCAGCTTCGGCACTGTCATCTCTGGCGTTACTCTGAGGATATGAATATGCCCAATCAATGGACAGGTCATCTCGATCGATACTTTTCGGTTAAGTGAATATTTGCTCTAGTTTCAGTCCGCCTACACGAACTTTGCAACACTAGCGGCGGTTTCAACCGCTGTTTGGTTAGACAGTCAAACAGTATTGGTATCTCGCTTACCTCTAGTAGAGAGCTTAGGTTCGATCGCTTTTTATCTTTCAAACATCCTCTTCTTCATGGTGCTTACTAAACCTTGCGATCCAGCCTTCATCATTATAAAGTTCCATTCGCAGACGATCGCCATTTTCAGCTACAGTTCGATCGTCTATACAGATAGAAATGTCAGATTTACAATTATTTTTATCTAAATTATATAGTAGCTCTGCTATGGTATCATCTATACAATAAGTAATTATTTTTCTGACGATCGCTAATTGTTCTTGTGTGAAATTCTCATCAACCTTTCTTCTGAGTTTGCGACCAAAGAAAGGAGCATAACTGTTAGCAACTAATTCATCAAAACTATCGATATTAAAATCTCTAATATGTTCGACAAGAAACTTACCTAGCTTATCTAATTGTTCTGAGTTCATGTTTTCATCCATACACATCATACGCCCCTAATCATTGATAATAAACATATAAACTTTACATGAGAAGCTTAACTCCTAGATGGCAGAACATAGGGGAAAACTGCCCGCCACATATATTTTAGATATTATTGATTTAATAAACATCAGAGTTGAATTGAATCGACTAAGTTACGAATGAAATCACTATATTTATCCTGCATTGGTAATTCTAGATCTACCTTAATCCGCTGGCGTTCGGTAAATACCTGTTGATTAGCGATCGGATTGAAACCTTCTTTCATATAGGTTTCCCAATAGCAGCCAACGCCGCGCTTTTGCCATAATGGTAAATCGTTGAAATTAATTCCATTTTGGAATAATAGCTCGTTTTTCTCCGACTTTAAGAGATGTTCGATTTGGCTATTGGCAGATCTCCCGCTCTTACCTTGTTTGCGCAGCATCCAATAACAATGAGCGTTCAAAGCATTGCGATGAGCGTCTTCATTGCGCCAGCGAAAATAATCGACGACTAGTTCGATATTTGGTAACTGCGAGATCCGACAATCGAAGGCGGCTACCGTACCTAGCACCGTCGAAAGTTTGGCACTAGCTTCGCCAGCTAATACCGAATTGAGTTTGCGTAATTTGCGATCGAATGTCACGTCTTCTGGATGCAATAGTAGCGAGATTTCATCGCTCTCGGTGTAGCCATACACCACCTTAAAGCCACACTGCATTAAGTGTTGGAGGGTAGCAACCATCGCATCGCGAAACATCGGATCGAAGGGTGCTTCAAATTTACATGTCTCCTTTGTCAGGCGCGTAAAACCGCGTCCATCGACTCTGGCTACCATAAATATCCCCGGTAGCACATAAAGATCGTTGGTGGTTTCAAACACCCGCATTTTTGTATCTAGTTCGTCAAACTTCATCTTGCCACGGCTCCACTGCAAATTGCAGCTCCGGTAATAATTTTACGTAATATAGTTCGTCAAAACCTTCATTATAACTCGGTAATTCCAATCTTTTGGCAGTTCCGGCAATTCCTTTGTCAGGAATCTGTTGTGCGACTGGACGTTGACTATTTCGCTCGATCGCATCTCGAACTCGCGACTCAAAATAATAGCCGATAATCTTAAATTTATGTTGTTTGGCTGGCTCGATATATCGCTGCCTGTCGAGTTTTGTTGGATTAGTATTGTCGATGACGAATGATTGTTGAATCTCTAAACAGGTCTCCAACATCCGCTGTTCGCGATGCCTAGTTTTGAGCATATCTAGATTAATCCGGACGTGAGTCAGTCCAAATTTGTGATAATAAAAGGTGGACTTGCCACAAGCTTGGATACCAATAAATACGATCGCTTGCATCAGTTATATAGTTGATAATTGATAGTTACCTCTTCTTGAAGGATACTAGTACTATGCGACAGAAATTAACCAACCATTTCTTTCCCCGCTGTCTTGTCTTGTCTTGTCTCGCATAATCCGGGAGGAAACCTCCCGGCTGCGAGCCGCTGACGCGCTAACCCGTCGGGAAACCAGACTTTTCGCGCATCGCTCCCCGCAAAATAGTAACCTTATTTATGCCGTAGACTACTAGCTTGTATGAAAATCACCGCTTATCTGAATCGAGTCAATAGATCGGTAACTGGTGTATTCAACCAACTGGTGCTCTTTTCTTTATGAAAGTTTCTCGAAAAAGCTCCATAGGTTCTGAGTTTAATTGGTGATTTTTTATTAATATCACGTTTGCGTTCTTGTTTCTTACGATCGTGAAAAAAATCTTTGTCTTGACCGATTATTAGTAATCCATAAATCTGCTCTGGATCGACTTCTTCAGCTAATTGACTATCAACTAAGATCTTATCTAAATTACTCGTACAATAATTTAGTCGATCGAATGCAGATTTTGCGGCTGGCGTTAATTGTAGATCTTCATCCCAAGTCTGCTCTTGAGGCCCAGCAAAAACAATTGCATACCAACTGATTCCTCTTTGCTGATGGTAGCAACCACAAAGATAGTCAGGACGATTATCTGGATTTGAAATTAAATTAACCGATAAAAAGTAAATATCATCATATTTAATATAAGAATTGAGTAAGTAAGCACATAGAGAAATGTTCAGATCGAATAATCCGTGAATTTCACTAGCTTTACTATTACTGCTAACTTTGCTGACCAAGTTAGCAATCTCTTTACGCTCGATCCGATTGGGATCGACTTGAAATGGTTGAAGGTACTGGAGAGACATATATAAACCAGTTGACAATTACTAATTGACACCTGTCGAGCGCGATTATTAGTTATGGTACCCAGCTATCGGTCGGTTATTGAGGTGTTGGTGTGACATCGTGGGGATAGGCTTTGGGCTTTAGGCTTTAGGCTTTATGTTTTAGGCTTTAGGCTTTAGGCTTTAGGCTTTAGGGTAAATATAACTAGCTCCCAGTCCCCCGCTCCCCGCTCCCCGCTCCTAACTCCCTACTGCATACGCACAGTAATAGTTAAAGGCACAAGCGCGACAGTGAGTACCGGGATGGGGAGGAAATAAGCGATCGAAGCAATCGGGATTGAGTTGGTATTCTTGGAGTTGTTGTTGGTGTAACTTAGCAATTTGGGCTAATTTACGTGCGATTTTCATTAATCGATCGGGAGTGGCGGTGACTAGTTCGGAGCTAGTCATGGTCTCTAAATTATAAAAATAAGCCACCGCCTCACAATCGGGGTATAGATAGCTACAGGCTAACAAATATACCTCCGCTTGCCGGAAGTCGGGATCTGCCAGTCCGGTTTTGAAATCGATAATCTGAATTTGGTGAGGACTGGATCGAATAATACAGTCAAAAGCCGCCAGCAGTTGAAACCCTTCGCCCCCAACTGCAATTTCGATCGGTGATGGAATTGGCTCATCACCGCGATTGAGAAGGAGAATATCGCGATCGAGCAACCACGGATCGGCCTGATATTGCCGGAGAATCTGCATCACTCGATCGCGCACGGTGGCAATTTCATAATACAAATACAATCGATCGGCAACTCGTTCGCAGCCGCGCGGGTGTTTTAGCAGTAGTGGCTGTTGATGGAATTCATATATTCCGGCTTGGGCTAATTTGCCGACTTTTTGCCAAATTGTCTCAGTAAATGCTACTTTGGGCGATCGATCGCGGGCGAGGGTTTGAATTGCTCGCCATCCCCGTTGCATCTGACAATGTGTATCTTCCCAACCCAGCGCAGGCTCAAACTGCGACCATAGATGATAGCTGGCAAAGTCCATGAACGGGGAGTGAATGGGTAGATGGTTGGGTAATGGAATGAGTAATGGAATAAGTAATGGGTTGGTTAATGGACAACGGGTAAGACTACGATCGATCGTCCTCTACTGGTCAACAAGGCGGCGACGCTGCCCATTACCCTCTACCGAACCGCTACTTTCTGCCTAAAACCTGAAGCCTACTGCTCGCTGGAACGACGGCGACGGCGGCGACGGGGACTTTCTTCCGAACTGTTACTAGTATTAGTAGTGGTAGTATTATTGCTAGTGCTAGCTTCTGCCGAACGGCGACGGCGGCGACGGGGACTTTCTTCCGAACTGTTACTAGTATTAGTAGTGGTAGTATTATTGCTAGTGCTAGCTTCTGCCAAACGGCGACGGCGGCGACGGGGACTTTCTTGAGAACTAGAGCTGTTATTTGTTGTTGTTGTCTCCTCGAAACGGCGACGGCGACGACGGGGACGGTCTTCAGAATTAGTTCTGTTATCGTCATCAACGCGCTCGCCATCTTTAGGCATGGGGAGATCGCGCCGATAGCGAGGCTTAATTGGGTCGAGTTTGAGTTCGGGTTTGCGTCTGCTAAGATTGTCGGGACGAGCGGGGAAGTCTTGGGAGGGAAAATCTTTGACGGCAACTTTCATAAACCGCGACCAGGCGTAGGCGGCAGTACTACTAGCATTACCCGTGGGTCGGTTGTTATCGTTACCCAGCCAGACGCCAGTAACTAATTGGGGCACAAAGCCGATGAACCAGAGATCCCGTTCTTTATCGGTAGTTCCGGTTTTACCCGCTACTGGACGACCGATTTGGGCTGAGGTAGCCGTTCCTTCATTGACGACTCCCCTCATCATCCAGGTCATAATTGCATTAGTATCGGGTTCAAAGACTTTGGTGGGTTGGGGTTTGTTGTAATAGATAACTTCGCCTTTTTGGTTGATGACTCTGGTGATGCCATGGACGGGGTTGTGAATTCCCCGTGCGGCAAAGGTAGAATAAGCACCAGTTATCTCTAGCAAGTTGACTTCCAATCCACCTAACGCCAAGGAATAAAAAGGTTCGAGTTTGGATTCGATGCCCATTTTTTTGGCATTATCGATGACGGGTTCCCAGCCCGTATCGAGCAGGATTTTGATGGCGATGATGTTGATTGAATTAATCAGTGCATCGTGCATCGTGATGTAGCCTCTGAATTTTTTACCCGCATTTTTGGGCTTATAACCATCAACGTCAAACGGCGCATCGAGGTAGGATTTATTCGGGCTGATGCCACCAGCGATCGCGGTAGCATAGACGATCGGTTTGAAGGTCGATCCGGGTTGGCGTTTGGCTTGGGTGACGCGGTTGAATTGGTGGGTTTCAAAGTCGGTACCGCCCACCATCGATCGAATCCCGCCCGTGCGGGGATCGATACTTACCATGGCAGCTTGCCCGAAGGAGCCGCGATTATTTCTGACGGTGGAGTTGACGATTTCTTCAGCTTTGTTTTGCCACTCTGGATTGAGAGTGGTTTCGACAGTCAAGCCGCCTGCTTTGATGGCTTTAGCAGAGATGTACTTGGGTAGTTCTTGCTCGATATATTTAGTAAAATATCGGGCTTCTTGTAGTTCGCGTTTGATCGGGCTGCGTTTGGTCTTGAGTGGCTCTGCTTTTGCGGCTTTGGCTTCAGCAGCAGTGATAAATTTAGCTTCCAACATCCGATCGATCACCAGGTTGCGGCGTTGCTTGGCAAAGTTGGGATTGACAAAGGGGGAGTATTTATTGGGTGCTGGCGGCATTGCGGCGAGGGTGGCCATTTCAGCGAGCGTCAGTTGGTCTACGGTTTTACTAAAATAGACCCAAGCCGAATCGGCTACTCCATAAGTACCTTCACCCAAATACACCAGATTGAGGTAGCGTTCGAGAATCTGGTCTTTGGTGAGTCCGTCGGTCAATCTTTGGGCGAGGCGCACTTCGCGGAGTTTGCGCCAGAAACTGCGTTCTTGGTTGAGATAAACCATCCGCGCCAACTGTTGGTTGATGCTACTGGCTCCTTCGACCAAGTTTTTGGAGGTGACGTTTTGGACGAGGGCGCGGGTGACCCCTTTATAGTCCACGCCGTCGTGCTCGTAGAAGCGACGATCTTCGATCGCGACGAAGGCTTTTTTGAGTTTGTCGGGTATTTGCCAAATTTTGAGCGTCTCGCGGGTAGCATTGCCCGTTTGCAGCAGAATACTCCCGTCTAAACCTTTAATGGTAATCGTCCCCGGACGCACGTAGCTGAGGGCATCGGCGGGGGCATACTGGCTGACACTGCGATCGACAAATAGCCACGCGCCACCTAGAGCTAACATGCCCACTCCCAGAGTAGAGCCAGCCCAAAACAGGCGATTTTTGTGTAGGGGTTTTGGCCCTTTAAATGGTTTGGCGACGACTGTCCCGACTCGCCCCACCGTGGTGCCGATAGTGGTTGCGGTTTTACCTACTGCTGTTGCCAGTTGTTTAGCTTTACGTTGGGCTGGGGACTTGACAGCTCGATCGGTTGGTGGGGACGGAGCCATTGAAGAATTAGCTTTATCCTCATCTGCGGTTGGTGAGTGGGTAGCAGCTTTAGCAGGATATAAATTGTTGGCAATTTCTCTAGCGGTGTTATTGACACCCAGCGAGCCAGAATCCGGATCGATCGCAGGTACGCGAGAATGCTCAAAATCATTACTACCAGCTAATTGTTGACGATCGTCACGAGGTTTTGCGGCCCCAGCCAGCGGCAATTTAGCGGACAGTTCCTTTAACCTGGCGAATAAGTTCAACACATCAACTCCTAATGTAAATCTGGCAGTCGTAAATACTATCCAATAGCGGTTGCCGTTCTAGATCGCTAATGTTAATTGAGAATGATAGCGTACTGAGCGATTCCTGGGGAATACTAATGAAGACTCTGGAGATCGATCTTCACAATTATACTAGACATCCTAATTGTTAAATACACAATTGGCGTGGGGTGTAGATATTTCCTACCAACGAATGCCGATCCGAATCTAACTGCATTGACTATCCCATTTTCTGGCCTAAATGAACAACGATCTTCACTATTTAACTGCGGCTGACCCACAACGGAATGCGATCGGGAGATTTCAGTATCTAAGTTGGGGAGAATTTACTGGTGCTGTAGATATTACGGTGGCGTCGGGCCAAGCATGGGAAATTGTCTTCTATCAAGGGCAGATTGCCTGGAGTATCGATCGCACCCAGCCCAATCGCATTTGGCAGCGACTGCTGCGTGCTGAGATCGGCTACGAGCATGTTGGACTCGACTTATTATTTCAGGCTGCCAATCATCATCCTTGGCCGGGATTCGAGCAAGGGCGCGAAGTTTGCTGGCAATACCAAGGCGCGCTGGCTCTAATGATGTTAGCCGAAATTAAAACTTCCGAGCTGACCAATATTTTGACGATCGCCGCGCGGGAGACAATTTTTGACTTGTTGCAGTACAGTCAAGGCCAAAAGTTAAACTTTCGATCGCAGTCCGAAATCTTTATCGAGCGACCGCCAATTACAATTAATACCGAAGAAGTCATCGCTCAAGCTGAAGTAATGTGGCAAGAGTGGAATACTCAGAAATTAGGGAATATTTCCCCGCATAAAACCCCAGTTATCAGACATCCCGTCCAACTCTATCGCCAAACTACGCCGATTATTTATCAAAATTTGGTGCAGGTGATTACTGGCAAACGGACGCTGCGAGAAATTGCCGTCGAAATCGATGAAGATTTGTTATTACTAACGCGCTCTCTGACTCGTTATATTCAGACTGGCATCATCGAATTAATCGATCTACCAGATCTCAAGTCGCCCCAGCTTGTTAATAAAGTTTTGCCAGAGCGATCGATCTCTCGGACACCATCGCTACAGCATAAAACCATCCAATCTAAATTAGTGATTTGTATCGATGATAATCCTCATGTTTGTGAAAGTATGAGAGCGATCGTTACCGATGCTGGTTATCGATTTATTGCAATTCAAGATGCAACGCAAGCTTTACCAAGATTACTAGAAAATAAGCCAGATCTAATTTTTCTAGATTTAATTATGCCCAAAGTTAATGGTTATGAAATTTGCGGCCAAATTCGTCGAATTTCAGCTTTGGCTAACACGCCAATCGTAATTTTAACAGGTAAAGACGGATTGCTCGATCGCGTGCGTTCTAAAGTAGTCGGTGCGTCAGAATTTACCTGCAAACCAATCACTGAATATACAATTATTTCTTCGCTTGAAAAATACATCGGCACTGCCTCTTCAAGAAACTAATTCCGATCCAGATGCTCATTGGCAAATTAAATTCTCAATGTTTAGATCGATAACCAACGAATATTTATTATAACAACCGATCGCTAATTATCAATTATCAATTATCAATTATCAATTACCGTCATGAATGACTCACAAATTCAAGCACAGGCTTATAGTTACTTTTTAGCGGAGGCTCCAGAATTACTCCACGTTATCGAGCAAGAAATTCTCACTTTACCTAACGAACACACTACAGCTAAAGTCCATAACCTAATGCGGGCGTTACATACGCTCAAAGGTGCAGCAGCCAATGTCGGGTTGACGACGATCGAGCGGATCGCACACAATTTTGAAGATGTCACGCGAGTTTTTTACGATCTAGACGTAGAAATAGATGTATCGATTCAAACTTTACTTTTAGATGGATATTCAGGATTATCTGAATGCTTAACTGCCCATGTTGCTACTGGTGAGAGTAGAGAAATTGATGAAAGCGCGATCGTCGAGCGGATGACAGCAACCATCGAACAATTAAAAGAAAAATTAGGCGATTGGAGTGAAACAGAAATTGCCCTACCGACAGCGATCGAATTAGGCTTTGATATTGTTGCTTCAATTTTTGAAACGACAATTCAAGAGCAAATTGACGAAGTTGTTACAACGATTGCCACTCACGATCCAGATCTGATTACCCAGTGTCTCCACAGCGTTGCCGACATTTGCATTAGTTTGGCAGAATCTTTTGAACTCCCTGGTTTCTTGGCCATCAATCAGGCAATTTTGGCCGCAATTACCAATCATCCCGATCGAGTGAGCGATATTGCACTGCTTGCTCTAATCGATCTCCAACAAGCGCAAAGTGACGTCCTCGCAGGCGATCGAACTATCGGCGGAACCATTTCTCCCGCTCTAGAAAAACTAGCCCAAAGTACTGCTTTAGCAAGCGATCGAATTTTAGTTGATACTGCTGCTCCCGATCTCGATCGACTAGCTGAAAATAGCGAAACATGGGCAGATATACCTCAAGCCGACCTATCGATCGAAACTGAAGTTATCGACCCCAGAGAAGCCGAATTGAAGGAATTCCAAGCATTTTTGATAAGCGACAGATTTCGCAAGCGCAATCAATTTAGTACCGACAATCAGCATCTATTCGATCGCATCGTTCGCTTGTGCTGGGATTGGTTCCGACACGAGATTCAAGCACTTCCAGCTCAGTTAAATCTAGAAATATTAGTTATGACTGAAGGATTAACAGATTTAGATTATATCCATCACTGGATCGGCCTATTATTAAAAGCCTTAAGTCCATCGAGCGATCGAGATAGTCTTTATCTCTATCGTCAGTGTTGTATCTATCAAGTCGTATTTGCTGTAGCTAAATATTTAGCTGGTACCGAACCACACCCACAATTAACTCCAGAATTTTTGACTGAGTTACGGTTGGGTTTGCAAACTACTGTAAATACTTACAAGCAAGGATCTCCAGTTACTGCCAACGAACGCGGCTGGATCGATCGCATTATTCTTCCCCACCACTGGCTCAAGAATTCTGAGCCGAATCCTAGCGAAGATCTGCTCTTGACCGAAATCTGGGGTCAACTAGATTTTGGTAAGAATCATTAGTAAACAACTACATCGATCGATAGCAATACAAAATCATCATAAATTGCTGGGCATAATAAAAGTATCGCAGAATACTATTTTTATGAGATCTCGCAATGCGATCGCACTCGACGGTTGCCGGGGGTAGCCAGCCAAGATCGATCCTTTGACCCTAGCCACCGTCAGAGATGGAGTTTGTCGGTTGCCATTTAAGGCTTGGTGTCACCAGCGACGTAGCTTGAATCCCCACTCTCATCTTGTCTTTACTGTTAACAATCTGGCTTGCTTTCACAAGTATATTTATATGAAACGACGTTCTATTCTAATTTCAAGCTCGATCTTTCTCCTCAGTCTGGTCGTTACTGTTGGGTGTAATAATAGTCCTACCAGTCAACCTAAAGCCACAGTTAGTCCACAGCCCGGAGATGTTAAATTAGGTTTTAGTGCTTGGCCGGGTTGGTTTCCATGGCAAGTAGCACAAGAAAAAGAAATTTTTGGCCGATCGAAAGTTGGCGTCAACCTCAAATGGTTCGATAGTTATGTTGACTCGATTACTGCGCTCAATAATGGCAGTATCGATGCCAATAGTCAAACATTAGCAGATACGATTAGCTCGATCGCTAGTGGCAATGATTTAGTAGTAGTACTGACCAATGATAATTCTACTGGTAACGACAAGATTATTATTAGCGAACAAATTAAATCTGTCAAAGACCTTAAAGGTAAAAAAGTAGCAGCAGAAGAAGGTACTGTCGATCATTTCTTGTTAGTACAAGCTCTCAAAAGAGTCAATATGACTATGAAAGATATTCAGTTTGTACCGTTAGAAACAAGTAAAGCTGCGGATGCTTTTGTCGCTGGTCAAGTAGATGCAGCCGCAGTATTTGCACCGTTTACGACCAAGGCTTTAAAAAGACCTGGCAGTAGGGAACTATTTAGTTCTAAAGATTTTCCCGGTTCGATTTCCGATCATTTAGTATTTACGCGTAAATTTGTCAAAGAGCACCCCGATAAAGTTCAAGCCGTAGTCGATAGTTGGTTTGCTACTCTGGGCCACATCAACAGAGGCTTGTATCGAGATGAAGCCGACCAAATTATGGCCAAACGCGCGGGAGTAAGTATGGCAGAATACAAAGATTATCTTGATGGGACTAAAATCTTTAGTTTAGAAGATAATCTAGAAGCTTTTAAACCCGGTACAGATACTACCTCTTTACCGCGAGCAGCCGCAGAAGCTAATAAATTTTTGTTTGAGAATAAGTTAATTAAAACTCAAGTAGATGTAAGTAAAATATTTGACGATCGATTTGTCAAGGCTTATGCTGCCAAAACTAGGGGGAAATAACTCAGTGTGCTGTTGACAAAGGCAGGAGGTAGAAGGCCGTTTTCAAAGATCGGGTCATAGACCCGATCTTTCGCTATAAATTGAGTAAGTAGATAGGTATAATTAAATATAAAATATTGCGGAAGATGGGCACTGTCCACCAGCTAGATTTTAGACATAATCTACTTTATAAATAATTGCACTTATCTACTTAGATAACTCAAGTTGCTACCTAAATTCACAGCGGTTAAAACCGCCGCTTGTGATGCAAAGTCCGCCTACGCGGACTGAATTATTAGTCCGCGTAGCGGCTCGCTCTGCGGAGGTTTCCTCCGCAGAGAAGCGAGACAGCGACGCAGCTCCCTTCGGGAAGGCTCCGCCAACGACCCGGAGGGAACCTCCCGGTTGTGTGCGTCAGCGGCTCGCAGCCGGGAGGCTCCCGCCCATACAATTGCGACAAGACAGCAGAAACGCGAGCCGCCGCTCCCCGCAAAATAGTAACCTTATTTACGCCGTAGACTACTAGGTTTAGCGCGTCGCTTCATGAATTGCCGCTACACGCCTTTGAGAGAGCGCGCCGCAGATTGCCATACCCGCTCAAACTAAGATTTAGATACAATAGTTAATAGTAACTATCTGCGCAACTTGCGCGATGGAGTGACGATCGATATTGCCCCGGCTGACTCTCTAGAACGCCGCTAGTAGAGGTGTTTTAGCGGCACGTCACGGTTTCAGATAGATACTGTCGAGATTGTCTTAAGTCGCACAATTGATATTCACAGGATTTATTCGCTCATGCAAGCTCTTACCAAGATCGATAGTTCTCGCCAGCGGGAGATATTAGAAATCCTATTGCACCATGGCTGGGACTTCATGCGCCAAATCCTGACTATGGGCAAAGCCGTGGGTGGAGACGCGACAGCAGAGAATCGAGTCGATGTCCCACCACCAGAAATTCTCCGCAGTATTTTGGTCGATTTGGGTCCTGTTTATGTCAAGCTAGGACAATTGCTCAGTACCCGTCCGGATCTGTTACCGCTGGAATATATCGAGGCTCTGAGCGAACTCCAATCGAATGTGCCGCCGATCGATTGGCGTGAGATCGAAACAATCTTGATCGAACAACTCGCGCAACCACCTTCAGAAATTTTCAGCCAGATCGATATTGTCCCTGTCGCCGCCGGATCGATCGCTCAAACCCATCGTGCAATTCTCAAAGATGGTCGGATCGTCGCCATCAAAGTCCAGCGTCCGGGGATCGATCGCTTGGTGACTAGGGATATTGCCATGATTAAGCAGATCGCCAAGCTGCTCTCTGGCACTGACTTTGGCAAACGTTACGACTTAGTTTCCCTCGCTGCCGAATTTAGTACCGCCCTCCAATCGGAGCTAGATTTCACTCAAGAAGCGCGCTATACAGAGGCACTCCGCCAAAATTTACTGGCGGGTAAGTGGTTTGACACCACCAAAATTATGGTGCCAGAGATCGATCGGCGGTTATCGACTCAGAAAGTCTTGGTGCTCCAATGGTTGGATGGCGTACCAATTTTGGCCGCGCGGCTGACGGGTAAAAATCATGGCGGCGATATTCAACAGGAGCGTCAAGCACTCACCGTCCTATGTTTCCGCGCCTTCTTTCAGCAATATCTCGTCGATGGCTTGTTCCATGCCGATCCGCATCCCGGCAACCTTTTCTACCTCGACGATGGGCGAGTCGCCGTTCTCGATTGTGGCATGATGGGACGACTCGATGCTCGCACCCAGTCGGCTCTAGTCGAAATGATTCTCGCGATCGTCAATGGCGATGCCCAACGTTGCGCCCAAATTACCCTGCAACTGGCCGAACCCATGGGCGAACTCAATCTCTCTCGCCTAGAATGGGATTACGATCGCCTGCTGCACAAATATAACAATATCAGCTTGCAGAATATGAATGCCAGCGAAGCTTTCGCCGAGATCCTTCAAGCTGCGCGCCGCAACAACCTGCGCTGGCCGAGTAATATCGGTCTATTTGCCAAATCCTTAGCCAATTTAGAGGGCGTCGGACGACAATTTAATCCCGAAGTCAATTTATTTGAAGAAGTTCGTCCGCTAATGAATGACATGTTCCAGCGGCAACTTTTCGGCGACGATCTGATCCAATCGCTACTTAGAACGGGCTTAGAATTAAAAAATCTCTCGATGCAATCGCCGCGACAATTAGGATTTTTACTCGATCGATTTAGCTCCGAAACGTTGAAGCTAAATATCACGATTAAAGACTTAGATGGCATCCAAAATAGCATCGATGATGCAGCTAATCGGCGATCCTTTAGTACGGTAGTCGGCTCTTTAGTCGTCGGAGCCGCGATCGTTTCGGCAAATGCCCAAACTTCACAATTGCAACTGCTAAGTAATGTGCTGTTTGGCACGGCAAGTATTCTAGGGTTATGGTTAATTGTGAAAATTATTAGGTCTGGAAATTTACTTTGATTGCAGATAATACTCGCTCGATTTCTCTAAATAACGGCCTCTTAGCAGGAATGGACTGTAAACAATCTTGGCATAACTTATTTAATGTCAACTTTGCTGGATTGTCATCTAGCAATTGACAGCGATCGAGTAAATCTTCTAATAGACAACCAAATGCTCTGACTTCCAATCTTTCCAATGCCGTACCCAAGATCGGATCGTTACGATCGTAGCTAGAAGCGGCACCAAAATCGCCTAACAAGCTATGCCCACTTCGATTTACCAGAATATTGTGAGCGTATAAATCGCCGTGCATTATGCCTTGGGAGTGAAGACGATCCGCCGCCGCACAGATCCCGATGGCGATTTTTAAAAGTTTGGCTACCGAAAAAGATGTCCCCGCAGCATAGGTATCTCTAGTACATGTATCCAAATTCGGCGGGTTGCCTAGATTGCGATAATCGGGGGGAATTAATGACAACATCAAACCCAATCTATCGTTAGGGCAATCGACAATTTTACCCAATGCACCAACCAAATGCGGATGTTCGCCAGCAGCCATACAAGCATTCATTTCATCTGCTGGTACACCATCGCTGGTCATCGCGCCTTTAAAAATCTTGATGGCGACATTAGTGGGCGGCTGCGTTGATGACTCCCAGACACCCTTGGAAATCACCCCAGAAGCACCTTCACCCAAGGTATCCGAAAGAGTCAAATCTGCCCACGGAATGGTGGTTACAGTTGGCGATAGATTCGCAATACAGCACGGATTGCCCGCATAAGCCAACCACGACAGCCGAGGCAAAGTAAATAACCAGTTTGGCAAAGATTCGAGGCAATTTGCCGACAGTCTAATCAGTTCTAAATTCTGACAAGCCGCCATTTTATCTGGCAGCGATCGCAATTGATTTCCAGCGAGCATTAATTTTTGCAAGCGTTGGAGTTTCCCGATCGAATTTGGCAGCCGTTCCAATTTATTGTCCGTCAAAATCAACCACCTCAAATTGAGCGGTAATCTATTTTCGCCCACGATCTTAATTTTGTTAGATTTGAATCCTATCATGGATAAGCTCGGACAATCTGCCACTGCGCTAGGGATTTCCTCAAAATCGTTGTTACTTAGAAAGATAACTTTGAGCTGGTGTAGCCGATCTAAATTCTCAGGTAAAGACCGTAAGTTATTATCAGACAGATTCAATATTTCTAAAGAATCTGCTAGATCGAAAATCTCAATCGGGAATTCTGTCAAATTAGCAGCTAAATCTAGTCGTTTGATCCCCTGCAATTGACCAGAGCGCAGCAAGTCGATCGTTTCCATAGCTCGGTAACTCGTTTATCCTAAACTTAGCCATCATAGATCGTAGTTGCGAACTTAGCTACTACAAAACCAAAAAATGCTCTGCAAATATCTATGCTGCCACCTTATATCTATCGTTCGAGCTTTACAAGAAGCTGAGTTAATCCAGAAACACGATCGACTCTGCGATTTAGCGGCGATCGAGATCGAGCCACACAAATTAGTTAGCTCCAGCGCGTTCGGTTTAATTACTAGTGAATTATCTATATTTGCGTGAATGAATCTGTGATATTTTGAGATACCCAGAGAGCGATTTGTAATCTGTCGCGTAAATTCAAACAAGTGAGAATATTCGTGACGTAGTTTTTGACAGTTCCTTCCGTCAGATGTAAATCTTTAGCAATTTCTCGATTGCTTTTACCCTTACCAATTTGCTTGAGAATTTCAATCTCACTGTGATTGAAATGTTCTAAAATAGCTAATGTCGGCGATGGTGTTACCGCTCGTTCGGGAATGCGTGCGAATACTTTCAATGCGATCGCCGGATCTAGTTGTCCGAAACCGCGATCGAGACTGCGAATCGTCGTTGCTAACTGTTGGGATGGTGTACTTTTGAGGATATAGCCCAGCGCGCCATTTTGGAGCGACTGACAGATATATTCATCTTCATCAAACGTCGTCAACACCATGATTCTAATCCACGGAAATCGCTGATGAATGACTTTTGTGGCTTCTACCCCATTACAGATCGGCATTCGCACATCCATCAAAATTACGTCAGGACGTAGCGTTTCGGCAAGCAAAATTGCCTCTTCACCGTTGCCAGCTTCGCCAACAATTTCAATATCTGGTTCGAGGTTAATTAGTGCCGCTAATCCTTGCCTGAAAATAACTAGGTCATCAACCAATAGTAAGCGAATCATACGTTAGTCGATCGTTGATAATTGAGGAGATTGGTGATACCGATCGATAGTTAAATCACTTCACATTAAGTAGAGAAAATTAATTGCGATCGTTTCGATCGGATTTAGCTATTCCTGTAAACCGTGAATATTTTGCTAAGTTACTAGCAGCAGATGTAACAGCTATTAACCCCGTGTTAATATCTTCAAAGAAAATTACTCCGCCAATATGTTTGTTTGCGATGAAAGGTGCATGGTAAAATTGATATTCTTTAATGTAAATTGTTAAAATATCATCGATGTTGGTAGGTTTGCCGAAGATTTGTTGACATACCTGTGCGATGACATTCAAGAGAAATTCTTGTCGAACTGGCTCGCCGAGATCGCTAAACTCTGGGCGATCGCCAAATTCATCCATATAATATAACCAAATTTTAGAGAGATCTGTCTCTTTTTGCAGCTTTTCTTTGAGTTGGGATAATTTTTCGAGTTTCATGAGTGTATACGAGATCTAGATATAAACGCTTATTGGTAAGTAGATACCTCTCGGTCATTAGGATTTATCATCATCAATAACAAATCCTAATTCCTGTGCTTGGGAGAGTGTCAGTGGCGCGATTGCTGTTAAATCTGGCAACATTAATCGAGAGACAGTATTAGCTTTATAGTCTCTGTAAAAAAGAATTGAATTAATAATTTGCCAATCATACTCTATCTCGACAAACTTGGGCGGCCACATATTAGTGATGATATAGAGATAATATGAATGTTTTTCTTTGTAAATCAGAACTGCTGTTAACTCATCGAACCAAGCAATATAGCGAATGCGGCAACCAAAATAATAATTATATGATTCAATACCTACACTCTTGCTAACTCCTTTATTATTAACATGGTAGATTAAGTAATAAATCTCGACAAAACCCCAGATATCTTCAGGTTTTTCCCATCGTTCGAGATAAACTATTTGCTTGTTGTCAGGATGAACGCTAGCTGCTTCTATTTCTCGCTCGAAACCTTCTCGATCGGTAAATACAATCTGACGATTCAGCAGTTTCGCGGCTAGTTCTATTTGTGACTTGTCCAACTCCAAGCCTAAATGATGTGTATCTGGATAAATTGGATTAGGGTTATTGGCGATATACACTGTGCTAGAAAATTATAGTTATCGAGCGACAATTTTAGCTAGATGCAGGTACGAATATTTTAATTCGGGTACCTCGTCCGACTTCACTATCGAGATTAAATTCTCCACCCAGACATTGCACGCGTTCTTTCATATTTCTTAAGCCAAACCCAGCGTGAGGGCGATCTAAGTCGAATCCTTTGCCATTGTCACAGATATCCAAAATCGTACCGCGATTGACGATCGTACTCTCGATTGTAACTCGATTTGCGTGAGCGTGTTTCTGAATATTTGTCAGCGATTCTTGGACGATGCAGTAGAGCTGATAGCTCGACTGGAGCGATAACGGCGGGAAGCGCACATCGACATGTACCTCAAATGGCAGGTTTTGCTCCGCTAGCGCGAAGATAGCTTCGGTGAGGTCAAAATTAGAACGCTTCATCGTTCCCAAGGCTTGGCGGACGTTATCGAGGGCTTGGGAGCTAAGTTTTTTGGCTAGATCGATCGATTGTTGCGCTCTTTCTGGCTCGGTG
Organism: Chamaesiphon minutus PCC 6605; assembly: GCF_000317145.1. Lineage (GTDB taxonomy): Bacteria > Cyanobacteriota > Cyanobacteriia > Cyanobacteriales > Chamaesiphonaceae > Chamaesiphon > Chamaesiphon minutus. The sequence goes on from NC_019697.1 coordinate 5,893,596, forward strand.
GCTTGGATTCTTTGCGCGAGTTCGATTTGCACGTCTAACGATGTGAGTGAATGTCCCAATGTATCGTGAATATCGCGAGCGATTCTATTGCGTTCTAAATCTGTCGCGAGAGTTTCTACTTGTTGCGACAGTCGATCTGCTTTTTGGCGCGACTTTTGTTCTTCCGTCCAAATAGTACCTAGTAACAAAACAAAAATAGAATTACCAAAATAACTGGCGGTGTAACCAGTAACTAGTCTGGGTGAATTTAAATATAGTTTGATATCGGTGTGCTGCACTCGATGGATAATTTCTGGGACGCGGATAGCATAGCTACTACTACTGACAATCCAACAAAACATCGCGATTGTAGCTACTTCTTTTCGAGGTAATAAAAAACATCCCTTCAATAAAAAAGTACCAAACAGACAAAAACTAGTAAACTCATAATAATCAGTAATGATGACGCTTAGCATTGATAGAATGATATAAAATCTTCTTTGCCAGAGCGGGCGATCGACAGGTAGAAATACGATCGATGGCGTAAATATCAACACAAATAAAATTGTATGTTCGAGCATTTGTGGAGATTTTTGCAAATGTGGATTTGCAAAATTTGTCCAAATACTGAATGCTAATGCAAATAGCTCGATGACAAGGAGCGAGCGACGCATTTTAAGAGAAACTGGCGGTAAACTTGTCACACTATCTAGATCGATACTTGCTTCGATTGTAATTCTATCCCTAAAGCTAACGGTATGACCTTAGTCATATTTTGTATGACCTTAGTGAATACTCAGCTTGCAGAAACTAAGTTATTCTCTACTAAATGTGCTGTCGTGTGACACTTGTGCGGCTAGAGCTATCACCAGTACTAGTATTGACAAGATTGCTTCAAGAGGTTGCGGTATGAAAATTTATCTAGCCTATGTATTGCTAATAACTGGTTCGCTGTGGATGACATTGCCCATAGTAGTTGTAGCCAAACCCAATCCGACGAGTGTCAAGCCAACAGTTACCACGGCTAGAATTACACCCACAGCCGCATTAGAACGACTGATACTTGCGCCTAAATTAGATGCGAGTTGGTTTACGCCCGAATTTCTTAAGGCGGCGGATAAAAATTCTGATGTAAATACGGTGCAGTTTCAGCGCGATGTGTCGCTGAAGTTGGGCAAGATGCGCTATGGCAATTATAAATCCGTCCAACCAATTGGCGACGATCGATATCGGATTATTTTCGATCGCGCCGAACCCGATGCCGTCATCGCACAATTTTATATCGATAAATTTGGCAGAATAGCAGGCATTAGTTTAGTCGAGAAAAGGAACGAACCCAATGCAGCAGCACAAGTAGCAGCACAGGCGGCTGTCGATCGATCTTTTAAGACGAATGTGGGGAGTAATGGTAAACCCAATCAATTATTTGTCAGTCTCAAACAATGGCTGGGAAATTATCGCAAAGTTCTTAAAAAAGATGCTAGTAACTATTTAGGCGTGTTCGAGCGTGGTTCGGTACCTGTGACAGTTAATTTTAAACCCGACGGCTCGATCGAGAATTTTAGGATGGGTTGTCCCGTCACCCAATCGACGACGGTAAGTCAGGCACCTCAGCAGCTCCAGAAGTTATTAGCCAATTGTCCCGATCGCTAATTGCCAGATTAGCCCACGACTTCTAGTCGTGGCTGATGTTGCGTAGTCCGCGTAGGCGGACTAGTTAATCAGTCCGCGTAGGCGGACTTCGCAACATGAGGAGCGGTTTCTAACCGCTTGGGTTATAACTAGCAACTTGCATCCTCAATATTATTAATCTATCCTTACCGAAACCATGCGCTGGAAATTATTTTTATTAGCTACGATCTCTACCCTCAGTCACATCTCAAATCCCCCGATCGCACATGCCGAATCGAGGCAGAATGGGAAATTAATTGCCGAGCGCAACTTAGCTAACTTAACCCTAAATCGCAATCGGATCGACACAACCAAAGACATCCCCAGCGCAACCGAACTTATCGCCAAATCAAAACGCAAATCGCGCAAACCAGCCACCCGCCAACAACCAGCAAGTACCATTCCTCCGGCTAAACCGTCGAGCGCGCAGACGCCAGCATCGACGAATCCCGAACCACAAGTCATCGTTGCCGATATCGTTATTACCGCAGATCGAGGTGTGCTAGAACCAGCCTTAGCCGCCAAAATTCGCCAAGTGCTGACGATCGAAATCGGCAAACCCACCACACGCAGCCAATTAGAGCAGAACCTAAATGCCGTCAAGGCTCTAGGCGACTTTGCCACCGTCCAGATCGTGCCCGAAGATACCGCCAAAGGCGTGAAAATTAACTTTTTGGTCAAAACCTACGGCACTCTTTCTCAAGTACAGCTTAAAACCCTGCCAGCCACTATTATCAGCATTCTCAATCCAGCCGCGATTGAGGAAATATTCAAGCCACAATATGGCAAAAGATTAAACGCGATCGAATTCAAAACCACGATCGACAAATTAAACCAACTCTATCAAACCCAAGGCTACAATCTCGCCCAAGTCGTCGATATCGAAGAACTCAATCCCGATGGCAAGCTAACTGTCGTCGTCGCCGAAGGATCGATCGAAGATGTGCGCGTGCGATTCCTCAATAAAAAAGGCGAGGCTGTAGATGAGAATAAACAACCTTATCCGGGACAAACTCGACCCTTTATTATCGTCCGCGAAGCCCAGTCTAAATCGGGGACGATCTTCAATCGCAACACCGTCGAAAAAGATCTGCGCCGGATCTATGGCTTGGGTTTATTCGACGACGTGCGCGTCTCCTTCGCACCAGGGAGCGATCCGGCTAAAGTCGTCCTCCAGTATGATGTCATCGAACGCGGCAAAAATTTCTCGATCGTGCCAAATGCTGGCTATAGCTCCATTAACGGCTTTTTTGCCAGCCTGAATTACAACCAGCTCGATGTCGGCGGCAATGCTCAAACCTTGAGTGCGAACGCTCAAACAGGTACCACAGGTTTGTTAGGCGAACTGAACTTCACCGATCCCTGGATTGCCACCGATCCGCATCGCACATCATATACCGTCAATGCCTTCGCGCGTCAATCGACATCCTTCGTCTTTAGCGGCGGTAAAACACCCCTATCCGTACCAGGAACCACCAGCGATACCCCCACAATTCTCCGCACTGGTGGCGGCATTACTTTCAATCGTCCCCTCGATGGCGATCCTTACAATAACGGTGGCTGGCGGGGTTCCCTGGGGGTACAGTATCAGCGCGTCTCCACCCGCGATATCAATGGTGGATCGATCGTGCCCAAAGACTCTGGCGGTAACGATCTGAGCTTTAGCAAAACCGGACAAGACGATCTGTTGATGTTGCAATTGGGAGTAACCAAAGATGCCCGCGACAGTTTTAGCGATCCGACGCAAGGCTCCCTGCTCAAATTGGGGGTAGACCAATCCGTACCAGTCGGACTAGGCAACATCACCATGACCAAAGCCAGAGCGAGTTTTACCCAATACGTCCCCATGAAATTGATAAACCTGTCACCAGGCAGTCAATCGCTGCTATTCAACGTTCAAGGTGGGACGATTTTGGGCGATTTGCCACCCTACGAAGCATTTAGTCTCGGCGGTACATCGGGCGTGCGTGGGTACGAAGATGGCGATGTCGGTTCGGGACGCAGCTATCTTCAAGCTACCGCCGAATATCGATTCCCGATCGTCTCCTTCTTCGGTTTGGGGATCTTCGCCGACTACGGTACCGATCTGGGGACGGGTAGCAGCGTTCCTGGCAATCCCGCAGGCGCGCGGAGCAAACCAGGGAATGGGTTTGGCTATGGTGCTGGCGTGCGCTTTCAATCGCCGATCGGCCCCTTACGTCTCGATTATGCCATCAACGATCTCAAAGAAACGCGGATTCAATTCGGATTGGGAGAGAGATTTTAAATAAAGTTCGACATCGCCGTGGGGTTAGAAACCCCCGCTAATGTTGTAAAGTCCGCCTACGCGGACTAGGAAATCCAGTCCGCGTAGGCGGACTTTGCAGCACTAGCCCCGATTTCAATCGAGGGCATTATGACCAATAATGATTAAACTCCATGTCATCCATAACAGCTAAAGTCGATCGATTCTTTACCCAGATGTTCAAAAGTAGCTAAATAAACATCAAAAAAACAGATATGGACTTAGTGGAACCGATCGCATTAGCGGCTCCCGCATCTATCCTTATTGGGCCAACTGGAGCTGGTAAAAGTACTATAGGATTATTGCTATCCAAGCGATTAAACCTGCCCAGTGTATCGATGGATGGTATCGCCGAACCTTATTACAATGAGTGCAATTTTGGCATTGCTGTATTTCAGCAACTGCGAGCCGAACAGGGCTTTCTGGCAACTCATCGGCAGTGGGAGCCAGTCCGAGTTTACGCAGTCGAGCGCGTCATGTCAGAATGTGGGCGCGTCGTTTTAGATCTGGGAGCCGGACATACACACTATGAAAATCCTGTCATGTTCGATCGAGTCAAACAGGCGATCTCCTCGTGCCCCAATGTCATCTTATTACTGCCTTGTGCCGATTTGGATCGATCGGTTCGCATCCTAAAGGAGCGATGTATGTCGGAGCGTGGAAGTGACTGGATTAAAGATGGCTATGATTTCATCGCACACTGGGTCAAAGATAGTTGCAATCATGACTTAGCAACAATGACCATTTTCACTGAAGGTAAAACACCAATGGAGACCTGTGAGGAGATTATCGATCGAATGGTTACATCTTCGATTGAACAGAATCGTTAGAAGTTTTTTTCCGCCCGATCGTCACCACCTAAAACAATCTTTAAATCTAATATGACTGAAATCAACAACCAACCGATCGCACCAATTCAACCAGTTACTGATAACTACTTTGGCACAGATGTCATCGATAACTATCGCTACATGGAAAATTTCAACGATCCAGCCGTACAGCAGTGGGTGAAAGCGCAGGCTGACTACACGATCGAGACTCTAGCACAACTACCCGAACGGGATGCTTTTTTCGATCGAATGAGGGAATTAGATGGTTCGGTTCCCGCTAAGGTATATGGCATCATGCGGCTAGCTAACGGCAACATTTTCTATCTCAAGATCGAAGTACAAGAGGATGTCGCCAAACTCTACATGCGATCGAGTCTGGATAGTGCAGAAATTTTGTTGGTCGATCCTGACAGATTTGGGCTGGAAACTGGCCACAAATACGCCATCAATGACTTTAAACCATCATGGGATGGTAAATATGTCATCTATCTCATTTTCGGATTCCGGCTACGCGATCGCACTTTTTTTCTATGGTACGCAACGCAATATCGAACTACATATTTCCAAGCTTTCGGCACTTATCCAAAACATGCCAGAGTGGATAAAAATCTGTGATGCTACCGATGAAATTAGGCACTTTGTTACTCATGAGAACGATCTGTACCTGCTAACTTCCAAGAATGCACCTCGCTTCAAGATTATTAAAACATCATTAGTTAAACCCGACTTATCCACTGCCGAAACTGTGCTGGCTGAGAGTGATTCGATTATCAAAGATATGTTTGCGGCTAATGATGCGTTATATATAAGAGTCTCAGACAATGGCATTAGCAAGGTAACTCGGATTACCTATGATGGTACAATAGCGAAATTAAAATTACCATTTGATGGTATAGCTGAATTTATCAAAAAAGATTTTCATATAGATGGATTAACGATTATCATCGGATCTTGGACACAAGTCGATCGCTATTATCAATACCATCCCACAACAGATTTGTTCACAGATATAGTATTTCAATCTAAAGGAAAATATGATGCTCCCCACGATTTAGTTGCGACAGAAGTAACAGTAAAATCTCATGATGGCACGATGGTACCACTGTCAATTATTCACAAACAGGGGATCGAGCTAGATGGTTCAAATCCATGTTTGTTGATGGGATATGGTGCTTATGGTTATTCCTTCGACCCGTTCTATCTACAGACTCAATATGTTTGGTACGAGCGCGGAGGTATATTTGCGATCGCTCATGTGCGCGGTGGCGGTGAGAATGGAGAAGAATGGTATCGCGCTGGATTTCAACAAACCAAGCCAAATACTTGGAAAGATTTTATCGCTTGTGCTGAATATCTCGTCGAGCAAAAATATACTTCACCAGCCAAACTAGCGGGTGAAGGCACAAGTGCTGGCGGCATCTTAATCGGTAGAGCGATTACCGAGCGTCCCGATCTATTTGCGGTGGCAATTCCACGGGTAGGTTGCCTGAATTCAGTCCGGCTTGAAACAACACCAAATGGGGTGAATAATACCCCTGAGTTTGGTAGTTGTGAGACTGAAGCAGGTTTTCAGGCTCTCTACGAAATGGATGCGTTTTTACACGTTCGTGATGGTATCAATTATCCAGCAATGTTAATTACTCATGGTATTACAGATCCGCGTGTAGAGCCGTGGCAATCAGCGAAGTTTGCCGCCAGAGTTCAAACTGCATCGGCAAGTGGTAAACCTGTGTTGCTGCGGATAGATTATGAAGCAGGGCATGGCATTGGTTCGACGAAAACCCAGATCGTTCAGGAACGCGCCGATATATTCGCTTTTATGATGTGGCAATTTTTAAGCATGAAACCCAACATCGATCTCAATGTTGGGTTTCATTTATGCTAGATATTACTTAAGCTGCCTGAGCTTGACGTTCGGGGGTGAATTGGAACATTGAGTAGACTACATTTCGACGAATATCGGTCATCATTTCCAAGAACATTTCATAACCTTCTTGCTTATACTCGATTAACGGATCTTTTTGACCGTAACCGCGCAAACCGACCGATTCGCGGAGAGCATCCATCGATTGGAGGTGTTCGCGCCAGAGAGTATCGATTTGTTGGAGGATGAAGAAACGTTCGGCTTGACGGGTGAGTCCGGCTTGAACTCGATCGATTTGAGATTCCTTGATATCATAGGCTCGGCGCACTTCTTCACGCATGAAGATTTTGATTTCATCGTAGCTCATATCGTCGATCTGGGTAGGAGTCAGATCGTCAAACAAATTGACAAATTCTCGTGCTTTAGAGACTAAGCCTTCGAGGTTCCATTCTTCAGGTGGTAAGTCTGGGTCGATGTAGGCGTTGACGATATCGTCCATCGTCCGTTCGGCATATTTAACTACTTGCTCCTTGAGGTCTTGACCTTCAAGGACGCGACGACGTTCTGCATAAATGGCGCGACGTTGATTGTTCATCACTTCGTCGTATTCAAATACTTGTTTGCGGATGTCGTAGTAGTAAGTTTCGACCTTTTTCTGGGCACCTTCGAGGCTATTGGTGAGCATTTTGGACTCGATGGGCATGTCTTCTTCGACGCGGAAGGCATCCATTAAGCCACTGACTCGATCGCCACCGAAGATTTGCATCAACGGATCTTTTAAACTGAGGAAGAACTTAGTGGAACCTTTATCGCCTTGACGACCCGCACGACCCCGCAGTTGGTTATCTACCCGCCGCGATTCGTGACGCTCGGTACCGATGACGTGCAAGCCACCGTTGTCTAACACTTCCTCATGTTCGACAGATGTAAAAGCATCGTACTCTTTGCGGATTGCTTTATAGGCATTCCGTAGCTTTTGGACGGCTTCGATTTCGGTCGGTGCTTTTTCGCAGGCGACGGCGATGGTTTCTTCGGCGTCAAGTTCGGATAAGCTCCGTTCGCCGTAGTGTCCGACGGCAAAGTTGACGGCATCTTTGAGTAATGCTTCGGTTTCTTTAGAGATTTCGGTGGGGAAAATATCGGGCGATGCTTTCCATGTTTTCGCTTTTTTACCGCCGCCAAAACCTTGTCCAGAAGCCTTGCTCTGCTGTGCCGCAGCTACTGTCGCAGGGCTAAAGTTGCCATCATCTTCTGGTGCGACGATGCGCGGCATTAGGTATTCCCGCAGCTTCAGGCGCGCCATGTAGTCAGAGTTACCACCTAAGATGATATCCGTTCCCCGACCTGCCATGTTAGTCGCGATCGTGACGGCACCTTTACGTCCGGCTTGAGCGACGATTTCCGATTCTCGTTCGACATTCTCTGGTTTGGCATTCAGAAGCTGATGCGGAATTTCCAATTGATGCAGCAATTGGGACAGAATCTCCGATTTTTCGATACTGGTGGTACCGACGAGTACCGGACGACCAGTCGCGTGCATTTCTGCACATTCTTGAGCGACGGCGCGCCATTTGGCTTCTTCGGTCTTGTACACGACATCGGGATAGTCATACCGTTGACTCTTCCGATTGGTTGGCATTACCGTCACCTGGATTTTGTAGGTTTTTTCCAGTTCCACTTCTTCGGTTTTTGCCGTTCCAGTCATCCCGCCCAATTTAGGATAGAGCAGGAAGAAGTTCTGATAAGTAATCGTCGCCAGGGTTTGGGTTTCGTTCTGAATTTTGACTTTTTCCTTAGCTTCGACAGCTTGGTGCAAACCGTCGCTCCAACGGCGTCCCGATAATACCCGTCCGGTAAATTCATCGACGATCGTCACTTCATCGTTGATGATGATGTAATGGGTATCGCGGATAAACAGTTCTTTAGCTTTGATCGCATTAAAGACATAATGCGCCCACGGATCGGCTTCGTCATAAAGATCCGTTACGCCCAAGAGTCGCTCGGCTTCGGCGAAGCCTTCATCAGAAAGTAGGACGTTTCGCGCTTTCTCGTCTACTTCATAGTGCTTTTCTTTATTTAAACCGCGTGCAATATCGGCAGCTTGGAGATATTTTTCGGTCGGACGTTCGACTTGACCGGAAATAATCAACGGCGTCCGTGCTTCATCAATGAGAATTGAATCTACTTCGTCGATGACGCAGAAGTTAAACGGACGTTGGACAACTTCCGCCATCGCTTCGGCCATATTATCCCGCAGATAGTCAAAACCCAATTCGCTGTTGGTGGCATAGGTGACATCGCAGCTATAGTTTTTCTTCCGCTCTGGAGGATTCATCCCCGATTGGATCAGTCCGACCGACAACCCCAAGAAACGGTGAACTTGCCCCATCCACTCCGCATCCCGTCGCGCTAGGTAATCGTTGACGGTAATGACGTGAACGCCCTTGCCTGTAAGGGCATTTAAATAAGCTGGAAGAGTTGCTACCAAAGTTTTACCTTCGCCAGTCTTCATCTCGGCAATTTGGCCTTCATGAAGTACCATTCCCCCCAGCATTTGCACGTCAAAGTGGCGCAACCCAAGCACGCGCTTACCAGCTTCGCGGACTACCGCAAAAGCTTCAGGCAGAATTTCTTCGAGGATTTCCTTTTCTTCCTCGTCATTATTTGCCTGCTCCAATCTGCGTTTAAATTCTGTTGTTTTCCCTTTGAGTTGTTCGTCACTGAGTTGCTGCATCTCCTCTTCTAGAAGACTGATTTCAGCCACGAGCGGTTGATATTTTTTGAGTTTGCGTGCGTTAGGGTCACCCAGTAATCTTTTTAGCATAGGAGGCAAGCGGTAGGGAAGTTTAATCTAAAATTTATGAGTGCTGAAGTATTCAAATCTTCATAGCTTTCGTATGTATATTATGGTATCATCAGCCACTGGTTTATGGGTGTGCGGTATGCCGATCTGTAGAGAGTAAAGAGTAGAAGGTAGAGGCTAGAGGGGAATGAGGAAAAAAGTCAATCTAATAAAATAGAACCAGAAAATCACGCTCTGGCGTTTGGCAATATCTCAAACGGTTGTAGTCGCAGTCGCGCTGGGCTGCTCTGCGGAAATCTTGAGGTGTCTGGCGAGGAGAAAGAGCGGAAAGGTAACGCTAATGGCAATGAGCGGCGACAGCAGCAAGTATAGCCATACATAGCGCACCCCCACCCGCCGACCTTCGACTACCATAAATATACAGGCAGCGGCTGCGAGTAAAAATAGGTCGTTAGACAGTGAAGCGGCGGCAGCATTTGCATATGCAGCACGCACGAAGTCCGTCATCGAAGCGTTGTTGGGCTGGCTCATGAAGGCAATATTATTAATCCAGGTCGCTGGTAATGCGACAATCGCGATCGAGGCATAGGTAGCACAAATAAGTTTGTCTTCAATCTTCATAGTTGAGATATTTTACCCTATTAATTAAATTTAAATTCGGATACTTTTGTCGATCGATTATATTTTATGCTCGGCTCTCATCATTTGCCAACAAAAAATACTGTAATCTGGACTTATATGGCTAGAAGAGTGGATGAGATCGATCGTTGTCGCTGACATTGACTACCTTTGGCTATGTTTTGGGCATACTTACTATGTAATCTCGCGATCGATAGTCTGATGCGGTGCAAAAAATTAATCTCTCCAGAAAAGTCTGTACAGTCTCCGATCGAATATCGATTTAAATCATTGCTTCTTCCAAATCTTTCCTATGCTATGGCAGCTACTATAGGATTTGCTTTTGTGTTCGGTATTTTTGCCACAATTGTAATTAAATCTATGGTTGAGGCTATTGCTACATCCATTAGTTTCTCAATTGGTTTGTTATTGGCAGAGCTTCTAGTTGTGTATTTCTTAATTAAGGAATCTGATTTCATAATAACTTCAGAACACATTGAGGCGGTTGATTACTGGTACCGTCGTAAATGTATAGGCTGGCAAGAGATTACTTTAGTAAAACATTGTCAGTTGTTTGGAATTAGATATGTATCGATTAAAACAGCAAATGGTAAAAGTGTTCAAGTACCACCTAGCTTTTATAAAACATCTGAAATACTCGATCGAGTTAGAGAATTAGCCGGAGAGGAACATATATTAGTCCGATCATTAGAAAAAGAATTATCGCGTCCGCGTCACGAACTGACCAAAGTTTGGTGCTGGGTAATTGGCTCGATCTTATTGACGATGAGTATTTACCTAATTGGGGGAAATATGTATGCAGCGGAGCAAGAAAAACCATTAGAACAGGCGATCGCAACTTATGTACGCCAACATCCCAAAACTGCACCCAATGAATCGGCGATCGAGTTACAATCCTTGATGACTAAATTGGGGCTATCTGTAGAAGCTTTTGGCGATGGTAGTGAGGTAAAAGTTAAACCAGACAAAGTAGCGATCGAGGAATGGAAATCGGTGGAACCGACTTTTATAAAATAGTTGGAGAACCAACAAAAAAATCAAGAATCGATCGAGCCAATTCCAGAGAAGTTAGCAAATTATATTAAAGTTCATCAACCCGATTTTAAGGCGATCGAAAACCTACTAGTAAATAATACTACGCCACAGTGGGGATTTGATTCAGCTTGGATTGAAAAGAGCGATCTAAAAGGTGGTAGTAGTCCATTATCAAAGCAAATGAATGGAGTCTCTCTATGGTATCTCGAAAATTTGATAATTATTAATATTCTCGATAAACAGTCTCTACCTACTGCCGATATTTCTAGAGATTTAGTTGCAATCGAGAGAATTCAACAATCTTTTCAATCTCAACCATCCTTAGTTGGGCAGTTATTCGGCAGATTTGGCTAACGTCGAATTTCAGACATGGTAAGACGTGTCGATAAAATCCCATCTGGATGGGGCAATAATTTATTGAGCTTAGAGCGTCACCAACAGATGATTAATTCGATTAAGAATGAGGAGATGTGGATGGATAGAATACTCCAAAATCCTCTTACTTTAGATCGAACTTTAATTAATGCAAACAATTTTGGCAAGCTTTAGGTGTCAACTCTGTCGATATCGATCCATTAACTTATACGATTAAACCGATCGCTAAAACATAGCATCCATTCGATCCACATTAATCTGTAGGGGCATCCCCTTGTGGGTGCCCTGTTCGTGCGTAGCTAAATTGCTAAGTATGGGTATTAAACATCGCTTTTAAAAATATTTAGCATCAACCAGCAGATAAAATCTCATCAGCAGTTAGATCGAGCAAGGTATCCTGAAATAATAATTTGTCGCTACCGCGATAAACTTGCTCCTGATATCCTGCTGATATCAATGTTAATACCGTAATTTCTAGCACTTGTGGATCGACAATCCAGTAGGCAGGAATTTCTCGATCGAGATACTGATTTCGTTTGGCAATATAATCTCTATCTCGTTGTAGATTGCCAGGGCTGACTACTTCTATTACCAAATCTAGTGGTGCCATACTCAATCGAATCGTATTGCGAGAACGTAATTGTTCGATATGTTCTGGTTTAATAATCGTCAAATCGGGATAACGATTGCGAGGTTCTCCATTTACTTCCAACTCTAATCCATGTCCCCGAACGCGCAAATAGCCGACAATTGGCAGAAAAGAAGCTAATAAAAAATTAGCAATTCCGATATTAAATCCCGATTCTGGCGGCACTTCGACTAATTTGCCGTTAAATAATTCATACAGCCGATTGTTGCTATCAGTGTACTCTAAATATTCCTCAAAAGACTCAAATCGAGGATGCTTAACTACTTCTCCGGTTGATAATATCATCTAACGGAAACTCCTAAAAGGACTATAACTGAGTATATTTTAACAACAGCAGAATCGATCGAGAACGATCGCGCCCTCAATCTGAACTCAATCAATTACATGAATCGGGCCGTGGATGCTAGCATTAAAAAATTGGCGCATCAGTGGGTTATCGGTAGTATCGATATCAGCGGTTTTGCCATCCCATTGCACCTTACCTTGATAGATAAACACAATTCGATCGGTAGTCCGTCGAATCGTGCTACTTTGGTGGGTAACCATGACATAAGTGCCACAGCCAGCTTGATGCTGTAACTCTCTAACCAAATCTTCAATTACTGTAGACGCGATCGGGTCTAGACCTGCCGTCGGTTCGTCATATAATAAAACCTCTGGATTATCTTCAGGATGTTCGGGATTAGACATAATCGCCCGCGCAAAACTGACGCGCTTGCGCATTCCCCCAGATAATTGAGCGGGATATCGATCTGCGACATCTACCATGCCGACCATTGCTAGTTTAGCCTCAACTAGCTCTCGAATTTTTTGGTGCGAAATATGCGATTGCTGAAATAACCGAAAGCCAACATTTTCTTCAACCGTGAGTGAATCAAACAAGGCGGCTTGCTGAAATACCATCCCGATATACACCGGATCGTTACCGTCTTCGATTAACCCCTGTCGCTTTTGTCCCCGAATCCAAACTTCGCCCTCATCTGGGGCAAGCAATCCGGCAATAATGCGCAAAATGGTCGATTTGCCCGTTCCTGATGGCCCGATGATTCCCAAACCTTGCCCTGGATAGATATCTAAATCCATCCCATCTAAAATTACGCTATTACCAAAGGCTTTGGAGATGCCGCGTAGTTGAATGATTGGTTCCATTAGGGAGTGGGGGAGTGGGGGAGTGGGGGAGTGGGGGAGTGGGGGCAGAATGCTTGCTTTTTATCTGATTTCTCCCACTTCCCGACCTTGAATGCTCAAAAAAGATCGACTATCTACTATCCACTAATCTACTGCATTATACTTTTGGGTAAATATACCACCGATCGCGGAGATTGCAGCTAAGCATAATAACACGGTGGGGACGCCTAGAGCTGTTTCGGCGATGCCCGTCAGGGCAAGGGGTAAACTCAGGGCGATGTTAATAGCGTTGTTTTGCAGTCCGAATACCTTGCCACGCATTTCTTCTGGGGTTTCGCTTTGGATTGTCGTCTGCATGGGAATCAGGACACTGGCACTAAATACGCCCATGCCGACCAAGCATAATATACTCAGCCACAGCGAGTGCGAAAATGATAACCCCACTAAAGAGGCTGCCACACCGATCGAACCGTACAAACTCAGTCGATCGCGAGAGAATTGTCGATCGAGGTAACTCAATCCTACCGCACCGAGTGCCAGCCCGACGCCACCCGCAGCCAAGAGAAATCCAAATTGGGAAGCTTTAATTTCGGGTAAGAGTTCGGCCATCCGCACGGCGACTACTGTCATTGAGGCAATAATCGATTGTAAAACAACCAATTGAATTAATGCGCCTTTGATTTTTTTGTGTTCTCCTAAGTAGCGGATGCCATCGCGCAAATCGGCTAAAACATGCGGCTCATTGCCAGTGACAATCTGTTTGGTTTCGCCCGTCCGCATCACAATGAGCAAAATCCCGGCAATTGCATAGCTAGCACCGACTAATAATTCCTTGCCGATATTTACACCCAAACCAATGCTCGCCCCCAAACTATCGGCAAGAGCTAAAATTGGTTCGCCAATCGCAAATCCGACAATCAGCGACCCCATAGCCGTCGTCGTGTAGAGCGAATTAGCCGAGAGTAGATTTGGTTTATCTACAATCATCGGGATTGTCGCTTGTTCGGCGGGCGAGAAAAATTGACCCAGTGTAGACACCAAAAAAGTCACTGCTAACAGAATTTCAAACCCTAACGGTAAATTGGCGAGTACTTGACCCCTGGTCAACCATAATAAAAATGGCACTGACAGCACCAAAATTCCGCGCAGGAGGTTGGTACTTACCAGTACCTCTTTTTTATGCCACCGATCGACAAATACCCCAGCCAGAGAGCCAAATAACACTGCTGGAATCGTATTGGCAATCATGATCGCCGATACCCAACCACTGATACTCTGATTTTCTGATTGAAATTGACTCTCAATAATCGCAATCATCAATACCACATAGACTTTATCCGCTAGTTGGGAGAAAATCTGTCCGCTCCACATGGTAACAAAGTTGCGATTTTTGAGCACTGCTAAAAATCCTGGTTCGGGAGCTACGCTCTGTGCTTGGGTTTCTGGTGCCACATTTTCCTCCCCAGTTGCCGCTACCACATCCATTGGCAACCCCGAACTTGATTCTTCAGTTGCGTGGAGATCGGTCAATTCATTTTCTGGTGCTTTGTCAAAATCAGATAATCGCATTGAGTAATGTGGTAGGGCTGTGAAAACCGCTGAATTTAAAGTTCGATCTTAAAAAACCGTGCCTCCAGGAAGAGTCTTCACCAAAAGGCAATATCTTCCATTTTAAAGCGATCGGTGCGGGCTGGGCAGATAACTGTACTCTAGCTGACGGTGTAACTAGTTTTTAAATTATCTAGAGTGTCAGATCTTCAACCATGTTAGATGGCGTGTCACTCGTTGGCGATGGTGAAAGCCGCACCTTTGGGCTGATTTGCCAGCTATTAGTGTAGCGGGTTTTGGCACAGATGGGTGGATGCTTCTCCTGACTCCAGACGCCACGCTAAGAGGAGGTTCAGCAATAGGGTAGATGGGTAGACCCGATCTGCTGACTAGAAATCGATGAGTGCGGCGGAGCGAATCTGAATATTGAGGTGGTAATGGATATATTGACGCAAAATGCGTTCGAGTCGCCGCCAGACGCCAGCGAGTTCCAGATCGGAGATGGTATCGATCGAAAATTTATCAATCGCGAGATCGAGCCTATCGAGGTTAGGATCGGACAGATGTTGAAAGCATAGCAAGTCTAGAGCTGTCAGTCGATAATTGACGGCGATGCTAGGATCGTCTGTAGTGAGATTCAAACCGACGGTACTGCCCGATTCGATGCTAAATCCAGTTTGCCAATTAATGGTGGTAAAATTTGGCTCGATCGCCTGTCTGGTAATGCAACAATCGTAGACTTGAGGCGCGATGCCATCGAGAGCTAGTAAGTGAAAAATGCCTTGACATAAATGCGCGATCGATCCGGTATTGTCGCCGCGATCGAGCGAATTTAATCGGCCTAAATGTAACAATAATAATTGATATAATTCTTCTTGCGGTCGATCGCTTAAGGCTTGTGCTAGTGCGATTTCTGCTAGGTATTGACTGGCGGCAAGTTTGCCTAAATCGTCAATCAATCTGCCGTAAGAAATCGTCGTCTGAGCTTGGGTAATCTTATCTAAAGAGCGACCTTTGGCAATTAATAGCTCGTTAACCATAAATAGCGTACTACGTCCGCCCAGACTAGAGTTGGACTTGCGCGCACCAGGAACGATCGCCTTAATTAAACCATGTTCGCGGGTCAGAATCGTCACCAATCGATCGTTTTCACCGATCGGAATTGTTTTGAGATTGATCCCTGTCGCTTTATATGTACCGCTCATGAACTAGGATATGCTGACAAGTCTTATATACTATAAACTCTATAAGTGCGAAACTTATCGTCGATCGTGCCCATCGGCGAATTGCTGTTAACAACACTGAAACTCGTGACCGAATCGAAACAAAATTTTCTTCGCAATATTTGGTACTACGCTCTACCCGCAGAACGCATCAAAGCGGGTCAGATGCTAGCCAAACAGCTCCTCGGCGAACCAGTGGTGTTCGGACGCACTCAGGCTGGTGAAGTGTTTGCCCTGCGCGATATCTGTCCCCATCGTGCCGTCCCCTTGAGTTGTGGGCGATTTGACGGTAAAGAGATCGAGTGCGCGTATCATGGCTGGCGATTCGACGATGGGGGGACGTGTACCGCAATTCCGGCTTTAAATGACGATCGAGATTTGGACTTGAGTAAGTTTCAGGTGCGGCGGTATCCCGTGCGCGAAGTTCAGGGTAATATTTGGATTTACATGTCCGATCTCGATCGCTGCGACGAACGAGAGCCACAACAGACGGTGCCGGAAATTGCCGGATTTGAAGGCGTGACGCATCAATCGACATTTACGATGAAGTTCCCTTGCTTTATCGATCATGCCGTCGTGGGGCTAATGGACCCGTCCCACGTTCCATTCGTACATCGCGCGTGGTGGTGGCGATCGGATACAATCCTCACAGATGAAATTAAAGCCTTCGATCCTTCTCCATACGGCTTTACCATGCGCCGCCATCGATTGGAGCGACAGACTTTCTTCTATCGGTTGCTTGGTGGCGATGCAGAGGTCGAAATCGCTTTCCGGTTACCTGGCGTGCGGATCGAACAGATCGTGACTAATACCAATCGGGTGTGCAATCTCACGGTAATTACCCCGATTTCGGAGACAGAAACCGAAGTCACGACGATGTTTTATACCACCATCCCTTGGTTCAAACCCTTGCGTTGGCTGATTCAACCATTTATCACCACCTTCTTGGGTCAAGATCGAGATATGGTGGTCAAGCAACAAATTGGTTTAAAATACAATCCACCATTGATGTTAATCAGGGATGCTGACACCCAAGCTATCTGGTACTACCAGCTCAGAGCCGAATACCTTAAATCGATCGGCGAAGATCGCGAGTTTAGCAATCCCGTTAAATCTCAAATCTTACATTGGCGCAGTTGAGATCTAGTCGGCAATCTTACTCGCGGTTTTCGTCGCTAGAGATCGAACTCGAACCAGTGAGCATGTCTTCTAGTTCCATGCGCTGCTCCATTTGACGCAAGAAATAGCCAGTCATCATCGCCGAACCTAAGAGATTGGCGAGGTTATCGCGATCGGTCGTAACTTGAACGCTAAAGCCATCGCTAGGCAACATCCCCAATAAGCCCTGGATGTTGTGGGTGATAATATCTTTTACCTGGGGAGTTGTGGCCTTAGCAATTTGGGCTAAGACTTCTGGGGATTGATGTTGAAGATACTTCAGCAATTGATTGACTTGAGCATCTTCAGATTTGCGTTCCAGAAAATCAGGATTAAATGCCATTATGACTTAATTTGATGGATCGAGAGTGGTGTTTAGTCAGCTTTGAAGCTTTTTGGCTCGATAAGAATATGATACTGTTTTATCGAGCAGAGCGCAGTGATAAGATCGCTATTATTAGTATGCCCTCAGAACGGTTATCCGCATTCATTGAGGTTGCAATTGGCGCAGAGCATAGATTTTGGTAGGCTAATGGTTTTCGCTATTCGAGTCCACCTCAGTGGTGAAATCCACCCCTGAATCCTCATCTGGTGGCTCGATATTCGCGACATCTTCTTCATCAGCTAGCTTGGGAATAGCAGCGACTGGTAATTGAATTGGTAAATCGTTTAGTTCGTAGGTGCGGTGGAATTTGTCAGTTACTTGCAATAGTGACGAGCGACTTCCTGACTGACGTCGTTTGCGCACAAATCCTACTTCTACGAGTTCTTGAACGTGCTGATAGGCACCGCTACCTCTCAATTCTACCAAATCTGTCTGGGAAATCGACCCCTTAATCGCGATCGCGGCCAAGGTGCGCAGCGCACCCGTCCCGATTTCGGGGGGAATCATTTTATCGATCAGCGTTTGGAACGAGCCACGCAACTGAAGTGTATACCCCTTGGGCGTTTCGACTACCTCTAGCGCGCTATCGCGATGGGCATAGTCATCCATCAACTCCATCATCGCCGTTTCGGCAGCATCGCGATCGCACCCCGCACATTCAGCAATAACTGCTAAATCTAGGGGTTGTCCTTTGAGATACAAAATGGCTTCAATTTGACTGGAGAGACGAAACATTTATATTAATTGATAATTGATAATTGATAGTTAACAGCTATCGAATTCTCAGATTGTAGGATAGGCACTGTCTTGTCTCCATCAACCGTTGGGGAACCCGGCAAGCGGGAGCCGCTGCCAACCATCTAGATTGTAGGGCGAGCACTATCTACGGTTTTGGCAATTTCGATCGGGTTGTGAATCTCGATCGAATCTAAGACAAACTTAAAACAAATCTTACTCTATGAATACCAAATCATCTTTTTCTAGTGACATTTCATCGAGAGATTGCCAGCCCGGTTTCCATTGGCTGGTATCTTTTATCGCTTGAGCATTGATCCAGAATCTGACATTCGGATCGCAGGAGGATACCATTTCAGCAAAGACCCACTTACCATCATTGCGACGATTGACTACTTGAAAATGTCGCCACCCCCACATTTTTTGGGTAGCCGTCCATTTGGAGCCGAGTAGGTGTGGAAATTTTTGCTTTTTTGCCATGATTGAGGCTATGCTAACGAGCTGACAATTTGACCGGAAATTTCTCGCAGGTGAATGATATCCTGGCGCGGATCGACGAGTGCGACTTGGACTTGGATTTGTTCGCCCAAAGCGACCCACCGATTGAATCGCATGGCGAGTTCGATGCCTAATTCTTCAATTAAGATTAGAGCCAGACTTTCGTCCTCGCGCAGCCAGCGAAGGAATAAAGCATCCCATTCGCGATCGCCCGATCGATTGAGGTATTCTAATGTCCAGTAGCGATTGGTTTGGCGTTCGACCATTGTGGCTTCGTAAATACTCGTTCCCAATCCCATCATAATTTCCTGCAATCGCTCGACGGTAAAAGGTAATTCGTCGCCGCGCAGGTGAGCTTTGATTTGGAAATGGGAGAGTAAATCTGTATAACGACGAATTGGAGAGGTAACTTGAGAATAGGTGTTTAAACCCAAGCTAGCGTGCCGAGAAGGCGTAGTTGCCATTTCACTACGAGGCATACAGCGACGCACGGCACAGGAGCGTGCAGGGCCGACTGGGATGAGAATCAGTTCTTCTTCTGGCGGGAGTTCTGGTTGGGGTTGGCCGCGATAAGGGAGTGGGAGGGAATTGTCTTGTCCGTATTTAGCAGCTACTTCGCCAGCGAGAATCATCATTTCGGCAACTAAGCGGCGCGCGCGATTGTCTTCGATC